>NZ_JBEYXN010000020.1:0-163089 GCF_040704625.1 Streptomyces sp. NPDC046866 | reverse complement strand
GTCGGCGGAGACCACCACCGTGTGGGACACCCCGGGGGTGTTGTCCACGAAGTTGGTGATCAACCAGTTCAGGTTCTGTGCCGCCTGGCTCATCGAACTCAACTAACGCTCCTGCTGGTAAGTGGGGTCGATGGGGTAGCTGCCGGTCGCCGGTCCGTTGCCGGCCTGGCGACCCTGCTGGATACCGCGTCGGAGGTTGGTCAGACGGCCGCGGACGTCGTCCGGTGCGCGGCTGACCTGCGGGCCGGCCTGAGTGTCGGCCTGCTGTTGTGCGGTGCCGGCCACGAGGTTCGCCCGCGGTACCCGGCGCGGCAGCCCCGAGGTGGTGATGCCGCCGGCGGCGGGCTGGCGCACGCGCTCGGCCTGCCGCATCAGCTCGTCGTTCGGAGACGACTTCCAGCTGACGGTCGGAGTGGTGCCGGTCGTCGCCTGCGCCGGCTCGGCCGCGGGCTCCTGGCCGCGCCGCTGCAGCGGCTGCTGTGGGCGCTGCCGGGCGGCCGGCGCGGGAGCCGGGGCGGCGGCCTGCGGGTGCTGGGGCACCGCCGGCATCTGACCGGTGGACTGCATCGGCCCGGTCGCCTGGGTGCCCTGCTGCGGGTACCAGTTCGACTCGAGCGTCTCGAAGATCGGGCTGCGCTCGCCGCCGAGGCCCTGGGCCGGGGGCAGCGCCTCCGGCTGGGGGGCCTGGGGCAGCTGCGCCTGCGGCAGCTGTGCCTGCGGCTGCGGGGCGTAGCCGCCGACGCCGGGACCGCCGGGCCGCGGGGCCGGGAGGTCGGGCCGGGCGAACTGCCCCGTGGTGGAGGGGTCCGCCGGGCCGCGCACGTCCGGGCGCTCGAACTGGCCCGTGGTGGAGGCGTGGCCGGCCTGCGGGAGCGGCGCGTTGAAGTCCGGGCGGGGGAACTCGGCCGTCGAGCCGGGGCCCGAGAGCTCGTCGTGGCCGCGCGGGACCTCCTGGCCGCCGGGGCGGGCCGGATCGGCACCCCAGCTGGTGCTCTGCGGGGCCCCGGCGGGCGCACCGCCGGTGCCCGGGAGCTCCGGGCGCAGGGCGCCGCCGCGCGGCGGCAGCTGCGGCCGCGGGCCGCGCTGGGGAGCCGGGGCGGGAGCGGGAGCCTGGGCCTGGCCGGCGGCCGGGCCGGTGGGGGCGCCGGGCTGCGGCGGCTGCGGCCGCTCGAAGCCGTTGCCCTGCGGGAAGCCGGCCGGACCGGAGGGAGCGGAGGCGGGACGGCCCTGGGGGCCGCCGGCAGGGCCGCGGTTCGGCTGCGGAGCGCCGCCGCCGAAGGCACCCTGGCCCTGGCCGGTCGGCGCGGACGGCATGCCGGGACCGCCCGCCATGCCGGGACCGCCGGACATCCCCGGACCGCCGGGCATCCCCGGACCGCCCTGAGGACGCCCGCCGGGACCGCCCTGCCCGGGCAGCGCGGCGCGCTGGCCCATGGCGGCGGCGATACCGGCACGCTGGCCGGCGCCCACGGGCTGGCGGCCACCGCCGCCCGGGCCGGGGCCCTGGCCCGCGGAGGCGCCGGGACCGCCCTGCGGACCGCCGGAGCCGGGGCCGCCGGGGCCGCCCTGGCCGCCGGGACCGCCCTGGCCCGGCTTCTTGCCGCCCTGGGCGACGTCCACCGGAAGCATGACGAGGGCCGTCGTACCGCCCGAGTCGGACGGGCGCAGCTGGATGCGGATGCCGTGTCGCAGGGACAGGCGGCCGACCACGAACAGGCCCATGCGGCGGGAGACGGAGACGTCCACGGTGGGCGGCGAGGCGAGCCGCTCGTTGATGGACGCGAGGTCCTCGGGGGAGAGGCCGATACCGGTGTCGTGGATCTCGACGAGCACGCGGCCGTCGGGCAGGGCGTGGCCGGTGACCTTGACCTTGGTCTGCGGGGAGGAGAACGAGGTGGCGTTCTCCAGCAGCTCGGCGAGCAGGTGCACGAGGTCGTTGACGACGCGGCCGGCGACGTCGGTGCCGGGCACCGCCGCCAGCTCGATGCGCTCGTACTGCTCCACCTCGGACGCGGCGGCGCGGAGCACGTCGACGAGCGGGACGGGGCGGGTCCACCGGCGGCCCGGCTCCTCGCCCGCGAGGACGAGGAGGTTTTCGCCGTTGCGCCGCATGCGGGTGGCGAGGTGGTCGAGCTTGAAGAGCGAGGACAGCTGGTCCGGGTCGGCCTCGCGCGACTCCAGTTCGGAGATGAGCGACAGCTGGCGCTGGATGAGGCCCTGGGAGCGGCGCGAGAGGTTGGTGAACATCGCGTTGACGTTGCCCCGGAGGAGGGCCTGCTCGGCGGCGAGGCGGACGGCCTCGCGGTGCACGTCGTCGAAGGCCGCGGCCACCTGGCCGATCTCGTCGCGGGTGTGCAGGCCGACGGACTCCACGGAGGTGTCGACGTCCTGCGGGTCGGACTCGGACAGCTGCTTGACGAGCTCGGGCAGACGGTCCTGGGCGACCCGGGTCGCGGTGTCCTGCAGGCGGCGCAGCGAGCGGATCATGGACCGGGCCATGACGAAGGCGCCGACGAGGGAGACACCGAGCACGAGGAGGATCAGGGCACCGTTGATGATCGCGTCGCGCTGCGACTCGTTCTTCAGCTCACGGGCCTTCTGCTCCATCTCCTCGAGGAGGGTGAGCTCGATGACCTTCATCGCCTGGAGCTTGTTGTCGTCCGCGTCGTACCAGTCCAGCCAGGACTTGTACTGGGTCTCCTTGGAGAACTGGTCGGCGGTCGACAGGACGCGGCGGGTGTAGTGGTCCGCCTTGCCGATCTCGGGGTTGCCGTCGCCGAGCGCCGCGAGGAGGTCCTCGGACTTGCCCTGGTAGACGAGCTCGAAGGTCTTCTTCGCCTGGCTCTCGCCGCGGAGCGCGGAGAGGGCGTACAGGCGGTCGTTCTCGGTCAGCTTGGCCGCGGTCTTCTCGTTGCCGTCGGGCAGCGAGGCGGCGATGATCGCGCGCTGGATCGAGGCGTACTCCTTGGCGGAGGAGAACGCCGCCAGGGCGCGGGTACGCTTGATCATCTCCGGGCTGGAGGTGGCCTGGGCCATGTCCTGGGAGAGGGAGAGCAGCGAGACGATCAGGGCGTTGTACTCGGTGACGGTCTGCTGGGCGCCGTTCTGGTACGCCTTCTTGCGGATCGACTCGATCTCGGTGAGCTGGCGGCCGATCTGCAGGATGTTGTTGCGGATCGACTTGAGGGTCTCGTCCTTGTCCTCCGAGCTGTCGACCTTGTCGGTCGCGGCGGCGAAGGCCTTGGCGGCGGCGTCGGTCGTCGCGCGGACGCCCATGACGGAGCTGTCGGGCTTGTCCGTCTTGTTGATGGACAGCGGACCGGCCGACTTGTCGCGCTCCTCCTGGAGCGCGGCGGCCAGGTTGGTGGCCTGCCGGGTCATCGTCGTGAGCAGCTGCATGTGCTCGAGCTGCGCGATGTCGGTCAGCGAGTCGTTGATGCGGAAGCCACCGAGGGTGGTGGCGGCGACGACGGGCAGGGTCAGCAGCGACACCAGGCGCGTGCTGATGCGCCAGTTCTGCATGTGCAGACGGGAACCGGGGCCGGGCGGGGCCTTCGGTATCGAGCCGTCCTTCTCCGCGGACTCGTCGGTCGCCGCCGTGCCCTTGCCCTTGCCCTTGGTCTTGCCCCGGGGCTTGATGCGGGAGGCCTTGGCCTTGGCTTCGGAGGAGTCGGGGCCTGCGCCTTCGATGGCGGGCCCGCGGCCCTGGGCGTGCTGGGGCGAGGAGCCGCGGTCGGTCCCGCCGCGCGGGTCCTGCTCCGCAGCAGCTTCCCCTCGGCCCTGAAGGGCCTGGGGAGACCCCTTGCCATCCCTCTTGAATCGTCCCTGCACTAGCGTCGCAACCTCTGGACCAGGCGTCCCGCCGGGTGACCGGTGGGACGGTGTCGAGTCGTGGGGCGTCGCGGCCCCATGGTGGTCGTCGGTGACCGGCGCGTCTTTGTCTCCTTGCACCACCGCGCGGCGCGTCTCGCGCCACCTGCGCGCCGGCTGTCTCCCGCGGCGGTCCCGCGAATTCCAGCACAGTGGCGGATCTCCAACAAGGTGCGCGTGTCGGCCTCCAGCGTCGGCCACGATGCGTGACAGGCACGCTACGCGATGTGGCACAGGTTTCGGGGCGAATCGGACTTACGCCGCCCAAACGCCGAGGCTGGCAAGGTGTCCCAGTCGTAATGATCAGGAGCGGAATGGCTGATTCAGTGGCGCAATGTCCGTTTCGTGTACCCGAATTGACTGACTGTTATGCCCGTATTGTCGGCTCGCTGGTGAGCAAACTCACATGGCCGTGGCCAATACTTCCCGGTTCAGGCGGGGAATCGGATGTTTAGCCTTGCCCTTTACAGGGTTGACGGAACCGACAACCCCACCGACGACCGAGCCGAGGGCCCGAAAATCCGATGAAGACGACGATGATGTTCCGCAACATAGCCAACCCGCGCCGCACCACCCTCGCGCACCTCAAGGACGCCGAGGAGCTGCAGGCCGTCGAGGCTCCGGAGCACGCCGTCGAGCTGCCCACCCAGACCGCGAACCCGCGCCGCACCGTGCTGATGCACGCCCCGGCCGCCGCCCCCGCCGCCCCGTAACAGGGGCCCGCGGCTCCGGGAGCGCTCCGGAGCAGCCCGGGAGGGAGCACGCAGACGCCCCGCCGCCGGCCCGGCGGCGAAATGAGCGCGGGGCGCCGCTGCCCGCCGCGTTAGCCTGGAGTCCGCAGACTCCAGCCAGCGGACAAACAAAGAGGGGCAGACGCAGCACGTGCGCATCGCCAGGTTCTCGATCGACGGCAATGTCGCGTTCGGCGCGGTCGAGGGCGACACCGCCCCCGGCGCCGAGGGTGAGCTCGTCCTCGACATCATCAAGGGCATCCCGTTCGCGGACTTCGAGCTCTCCGGCACGAAGGTCCCGCTGAGCAAGGTCCGGCTGCTGCCGCCCGTGCTCCCCAACAAGGTCGTGGCCGTCGGCCGCAACTACGCGGAGCACGCCGCCGAGCTCGGCCACGAGGTCCCGGACGCCCCCCTCACCTTCTTCAAGCCCTCCACCTCGGTGGTCGGCCCGGGCGACCCGATCACGTACCCCTCCTTCTCCCAGGACCTCCACCACGAGGCGGAGCTCGCCGTGGTCATCGGCCGCATGTGCCGCGAGGTCCCGCGCGAGCGCGTCAAGGACGTGATCCTCGGCTACACCTGCGCCAACGACGTCACCGCGCGCGACGTCCAGCAGCGCGAGAAGCAGTGGGCCCGGGCCAAGGGCTTCGACAGCGCCTGCCCCCTCGGCCCCTGGATCGAGACCGCCCTGGACCCGGAGGCGGTCTCCGCCGGCCTGGCCGTCCAGTGCACGGTGAACGGCCGGCAGCGCCAGCTCGGCAGCACCCGCGACATGGTCCGCTCCGTCGAGGACCTGGTCGTCCACATCACCGAGGCCATGACGCTGCTCCCCGGCGACGTCATCCTCACGGGGACCCCGGCCGGAGTCGGCCCCCTCAACGTCGGCGACGAGGTCGCCGTCACCATCGAAGGCATCGGCACTCTCACCAACAAGGTGATCAAGCGTGGCTAACGCGACCCCCGTCCGCGTACGTTTCTGTCCCTCCCCGACCGGCAACCCCCACGTGGGCCTGGTCCGCACCGCCCTGTTCAACTGGGCGTTCGCCCGCCACCACGGCGGCACGTTCGTCTTCCGCATCGAGGACACCGACGCGGCCCGCGACTCCGAGGAGTCCTACACCCAGCTGCTCGACTCGCTGCGCTGGCTCGGCTTCACCTGGGACGAGGGTCCCGAGGTGGGCGGCCCGCACGAGCCGTACCGCCAGTCGCAGCGCATGGACATCTACGCGGACGTCGCGAAGAAGCTCAAGGACGGCGGCTACGCGTACGACTGCTACTGCACCACCGAGGAGCTCGACGCCCGCCGCGCGGCCGCCCGCGCCGCCGGCAAGCCCTCCGGCTACGACGGCCACTGCCGCGAGCTGACCACCGTGCAGCTGGAGGCGTACCAGGGCGAGCACCGCACGCCCATCGTCCGCTTCCGGATGCCCGACGAGCCGATCACCTTCACCGACCTGGTCCGCGGCGAGCTGACCTTCACCCCGGAGAACGTGCCGGACTTCGGCATCCTGCGCGCCAACGGCGCCCCGCTGTACACGCTCGTCAACCCCGTCGACGACGCGCTGATGGAGATCACCCACGTCCTGCGCGGCGAGGACCTGCTGTCCTCCACCCCGCGCCAGATCGCGCTGTACAAGGCGCTGATCGAGCTCGGCGTGGCCAAGGGCGTCCCGCAGTTCGGCCACCTGCCGTACGTGATGGGCGAGGGCAACAAGAAGCTCTCCAAGCGCGACCCCGAGTCCTCGCTCAACCTCTACCGCGAGCGCGGCTTCCTCCCCGAGGGCCTGCTGAACTACCTCTCGCTCCTCGGCTGGTCCTTCTCCAAGGACCAGGACATCTTCTCGATCGAGGAGATGGTGGCGAAGTTCGACATCACCGAGGTCAACGCCAACCCCGCCCGCTTCGACCTGAAGAAGGCCGAGGCGATCAACGCCGACCACATCCGCCGGCTGGACCCGAAGGCCTTCGCGGACGCCTGCGCCCCCTGGCTGCAGGCCCCGTTCGCCAACTGGGAGCCCGAGGAGTTCGACACCGCGGCCTGGGAGGCCATCGCGCCGTACGCCCAGACCCGCGTGACCGTCCTGTCGGACATCACCGCCAACGTCGACTTCCTGTTCCGCAAGGAGCCCGTCGAGGACCAGGCCTCCTGGGACAAGGCGATGAAGGGCGAGCCCGCGGCCCTGCTGACCACGGCCCGGGCCCACCTGGAGGCCGCCGACTGGAGCGACCCGGAGTCCCTCAAGCAGGCCGTCCTGACGGCGGGCGAGGCCCACGGCCTCAAGCTCGGCAAGGCCCAGGCGCCCGTCCGCGTGGCCGTCACCGGTCGCACCGTCGGCCTGCCCCTCTTCGAGTCCCTCCAGATCCTGGGCAAGGACCGCTCCCTGTCCCGCATCGACGCGGCCCTGGCCAAGCTGGCCGCGTAGGCGCCCGCGCACCCCGTACGTCCCCGCAGGGGCGGCAGCCGGACCTCCGGCCGCCGCCCCTGCGGCGTTTCGGGCGCCGGCCGGCGCGGGCCGGCGGCGGAGTTCGCCGAGGCGCCCCCGCGGGACGGGCGGGCGGCGTAGCCTCGGCCGTATGCCGATCCGTGCCGTGCTGTGGGACATCGACGACACCCTCTTCGACTACACGGGTGCCGACAGCGCGGGCCTTGCGCGCCGGCTCGCCGAGGACGGGATCGCGCACCGGTACGGGACCCCCGCCGAGGCCCTCGTGCGCTGGCGGGAGGCCACGGCGCGGCACTGGGACCGCTTCGCCGCGGGGGAGGTGTCCTTCCAGGGGCAGCGCCGGGACCGGGTGCGGGACTTCCTGGAGGACCCCGCGATGGACGACGACACCGCCGACGCCTGGTTCGAGCGGTACGTGGAGCACTACCAGGCCGCCTGGACGGTCTTCCCGGACGTCGTGCCCGCCCTGGACGTCCTGGCTGGCCGCTACCGGCACGGGGTGCTGTCCAACTCCTCCAGCGCCAACCAGGACCCCAAGCTGCGCCGGCTCGGCCTGCGCGAGCGCTTCGAGGTGCTCGTGTGCGCCGCCGAGCTCGGGGTCAGCAAGCCCGAGGCCGCGGCCTTCCTCGCGGCCTGCGAGGCGCTGCGCCTGCCCCCGGGCGAGGTGGCGTACGTGGGGGACCAGCCGGAGATCGACGCGCGCGGCGCGCGGGACGCCGGGCTGACCGCGGTCTGGCTGGACCGCGACGGCGGCCGGGGCCCCGGACCCGACGGGGTGCACCGGATCGCCGGGCTCTCCCAGCTCGCCGGGGTGCTGGCCGGGGATACCCGTTTTGGAGCACGGTCAGGCATCCGGTAATGTTCTTTCTGCGCCGCCGAGCGGGCCGAAAGGCCGGACGGAGGCGCCGCCCGAAGGAAAGTCCCCGCAAGGGATTGACTTTTGGTGGGGTATGGTGTAATTGGCAACACGAGGGTTTCTGGTTCCCTTATTCTAGGTTCGAGTCCTGGTACCCCAGCGCAGTGCAGCAGTAACGCAGTGCTTTGCCCCCGTTGTGTAGCGGCCTAGCACGCCGCCCTCTCAAGGCGGTAGCGCCGGTTCGAATCCGGTCGGGGGTACAGATCCTTCCCGCGAGGTGTTCTGGGTAGCTCCCGGACGTCTTGATGCAGGATCGCTAGGGCCCCCGTTGTGTAGCGGCCTAGCACGCCGCCCTCTCAAGGCGGTAGCGCCGGTTCGAATCCGGTCGGGGGTACTGAGGTCTGGTTTAGACCACCTTGGGCTATGGTGTAATTGGCAACACGAAGGTTTCTGGTTCCTTTGTTCTAGGTTCGAGTCCTGGTAGCCCAGCGCAGTGCAGCGTCAGCTGCAAGGCATGCCCCCGTTGTGTAGCGGCCTAGCACGCCGCCCTCTCAAGGCGGTAGCGCCGGTTCGAATCCGGTCGGGGGTACGCATACAGGAGGCCCTCCGCGTTCATCGCGGAGGGCCTCCTTGCTGTTCCCGCCCGACCGGGCCGGGCCCCCCACAAGTACGGGCCCGGAGGCGCGTGTTCGGACGTGTGCGGCGTCGTACGCGCCCCCGGGCCCGGGGGAGTGGGGGAGGGATCTGCGGCCGGAAGCGGCTCAGCCGGCGCGGCGCAGCGCCTCGGTGAGGCGGGCCGCGGCGTCGATGACGGCCTGGGCGTGCATCCGGCCCGGGTGGCGGGTCAGGCGCTCGATCGGCCCGGAGACCGACACGGCGGCCACCACGCGGTTCGACGGCCCGCGCACCGGCGCCGAGACGGACGCCACACCGGGCTCCCGCTCGCCGATCGACTGCGCCCAGCCGCGGCGCCGCACGCCCGACAGGGCCGTCGCCGTGAAGCGCGCGCCCTGCAGGCCGCGGTGGAGCCGCTCCGGCTCCTCCCAGGCCATGAGGATCTGCGCGGCCGAGCCGGCCTTCATCGGGAGCGTGGAGCCCACCGGGACGGTGTCCCTGAGGCCCGACAGCCGCTCCGCGGCCGCCACGCAGATGCGCATGTCCCCCTGCCGGCGGTAGAGCTGTGCGCTCTCGCCGGTCACGTCGCGCAGGTGGGTCAGTACCGGTCCCGCCGTGGCCAGCAGGCGGTCCTCGCCGGCCGCGGCGGCGAGCTCCGCCAGCCGCGGTCCGAGGATGAACCGGCCCTGCATGTCCCTCGCCACCATCCGGTGGTGTTCCAGTGCCACGGCCAGGCGATGTGCCGTGGGTCGTGCGAGCCCTGTCGCCGCGACCAGCCCGGCGAGGGTGGCCGGACCGGACTCCAGTGCGCTCAATACCAGAGCTGCCTTGTCGAGAACGCCGACGCCGCTAGAGTTGTCCATGAAACGATATTCACGTCTCACACTGTGAAACGCAAGTTCAATTTTTCCAAGAACAAGCGAGTCTGTATGTGCGGGTCCACGAACCACTGGGTCCGAGGCCGTCGTCCGGCACGTGGGGTACCGGCGATCAGCCGCACCAGATCTCTATGAAGCGCCGGCCCCACCGGCCGGCCGGAGGGAAAGCGATGGGTAGGACACTCGCGGAGAAGGTCTGGGACGACCACGTCGTCCGGCGCGCCGAGGGCGAGCCCGACCTCCTCTTCATCGATCTGCACCTGCTGCACGAGGTGACCAGCCCCCAGGCCTTCGACGGTCTGCGCCAGGCCGGCCGCAAGGTCCGCCGTCTCGACCTCACCATCGCGACCGAGGACCACAACACCCCCACCCTCGACATCGACAAGCCGATCGCGGACCCGGTCTCCCGGGCCCAGCTGGAGACCCTGCGCAAGAACTGCGCCGAGTTCGGCGTGCGCCTGCACCCGCTGGGCGACGTCGAGCAGGGCGTCGTCCACGTGGTGGGACCGCAGCTGGGCCTGACCCAGCCGGGCACCACCGTGGTCTGCGGCGACTCGCACACCTCGACGCACGGCGCCTTCGGCGCGCTGGCCTTCGGCATCGGCACCAGCCAGGTCGAGCACGTCCTGGCCACGCAGACGCTGCCGCTGGCCCGCCCCAAGACGATGGCGATCACCGTCACGGGCGAGCTGCCGGAGGGCGTCACCGCCAAGGACCTGATCCTGGCGATCATCGCCAAGATCGGCACCGGCGGCGGCCAGGGCTACGTCCTGGAGTACCGCGGCGAAGCCATCGAGAAGCTCTCGATGGAGGCCCGGATGACCATCTGCAACATGTCGATCGAGGCCGGCGCCCGGGCCGGCATGATCGCTCCCGACCAGACCACCTTCGACTACCTGCAGGGCCGCGACCACGCCCCGCAGGGCGAGGACTGGGACGCGGCGGTCGCGTACTGGAAGACGCTGCGCACCGACGAGGATGCGGTCTTCGACGCCGAGGTCGTCATCGACGGCGCCTCCCTGGCGCCGTTCGTCACCTGGGGCACCAACCCGGGCCAGGGCGCGCCGCTGTCCGCCAGCGTCCCCGACCCCGCTTCGTACGAGGACGCCTCGGAGCGCCTCGCCGCCGAAAAGGCCCTGGAGTACATGGGGTTGACCGCCGGGCAGCCGCTGCGCGACATCAAGGTCGACACCGTCTTCGTAGGTTCCTGCACCAACGGCCGGATCGAGGACCTGCGCGCCGTCGCCGGCGTCATCAAGGGCCGCAAAGTCGCCGACGGCGTGCGGATGCTGGTCGTCCCCGGCTCGGTCCGGGTCGCCCTGCAGGCCGTCGAGGAGGGCCTGGACCGGGTCTTCAAGGAGGCCGGCGCCGAGTGGCGGCACGCGGGCTGCTCCATGTGCCTGGGCATGAACCCCGACCAACTGGCCCCCGGCGAGCGCTCCGCGTCCACCTCCAACCGCAATTTCGAGGGCCGGCAGGGCAAGGGCGGCCGGACGCACCTGGTCTCCCCGCCGGTGGCCGCCGCCACCGCGGTGCTGGGCCATCTGGCCTCGCCCGCCGACCTGTCCGACGTCCCCGCCACCGCCACCGCCGGAGTCTGAACATGGAAGCCTTCACCACCCACACCGGCCGGGCCGTACCGCTGCGCCGCAGCAACGTCGACACCGACCAGATCATCCCGGCCCACTGGCTGAAGAAGATCACCCGCGACGGTTTCGAGGACGGGCTCTTCGAGGCCTGGCGCAAGGACCCCGAGTTCATCACGAACCGCCCGGAGCGCGCGGGCGCGACGGTGCTGGTCGCCGGCCCCGACTTCGGCACCGGATCCTCGCGCGAGCACGCCGTGTGGGCCCTGCAGAACTACGGATTCAAGGCGGTCATCTCCTCCCGCTTCGCCGACATCTTCCGCGGCAACTCGCTGAAGAACGGCCTGCTCACGGTGGTCCTGCCGCAGGAGACCGTCGACCGGATCTGGGAGCTGACCGAGGCCGACCCCACCGCCGAGGTGACGGTCGACCTGGTCGCCCGGCAGGTCCGTGCAGCGGGAATCGAGGCCGAGTTCGAGCTCGACGACAACGCGCGCTGGCGTCTGCTGGAGGGACTGGACGACATCTCGCTCACCCTTCAGAACGAAGCCGACATCGCCGCGTACGAAAGCGCGCGCCCCGCCTTCAAGCCGCGCACGATTCGGGCCTGATTCCAGCCTGATCAGCGCTTATTCACCTTCGGGTGATCACGTGAAGAACACTGTGCCCCTCGCCTTCCGGCGGGGGGCACAGCTGTGTGTTGAGGCCCCGTGGGGCGACAACTCGCCCCAGATGGCACAATCTGTGCATGGAACGCGACAGTCAACTTGAGCTCTACGAACTCGTCGCGGACCGGTTGAAAGAAGCACACACACGGGTGCGCACACTGCAAGTCCCGGAGGCGGTAAGGATGGCGCTGTCCCGGAAGCTGTTGGTCGTCACGGCCGCGGCGAAGCACGATCTCGCCGATGCGGCAAGGCGCCTGGACAGGTTGATGAAGGACCTCGACGAGGGTCGATTCCCTGAAGGCGACTGATGCGAAGGAACTCCGCAACGGGCACTTCCGTTGCGGCACTAGGGTGATTAGCCCGTTTCGTGTTTGATTTGCGGTATATATCCGCCTAACGTGCGAAATAAGCTTGAACACATTCGTTCTGGCGAAGTCTCCGAAGGGGAAGACGTGAACAAGGCGCAGCTCGTAGAAGCGATTGCCGACAAGCTGGGCGGCCGCCAGCAGGCCGCTGACGCTGTCGACGCGGTACTGGACGCCATGGTCCGCGCGGTCGTCGCGGGCGACCGGGTCTCGGTCACGGGCTTCGGCTCGTTCGAGAAGGTCGACCGGCCGGCCCGCTACGCCCGCAACCCGCAGACGGGTGAGCGCGTCCGGGTCAAGAAGACCTCGGTTCCCCGCTTCCGCGCGGGCCAGGGCTTCAAGGACCTGGTCAGCGGCACCAAGAAGCTCCCCAAGGGCGAGGAGATCGCCGTCAAGAAGGCCCCCAAGGGCAGCCTGATGGCGGCGGCCGCCGCCGGCATCAGCAGCCGCAGCACGATCAAGAAGGCCGCGGCGAAGAAGACGACCACCGCGAAGAAGACCACCGCCAAGAAGGCGACGCCGGCCGCCGCGAAGAAGACGACCGGCGCGGCGAAGAAGACGACCGCGGCGGCGACCAAGAAGAGCGCGGCGGCGAAGAAGACGACCCCGGCGGCCGCGAAGAAGGCCACCACGGCGAAGAAGGCCGCTCCCGCCAAGAAGACGGCCACCGCCAAGAAGACGGCGCCCGCCACCAAGGCCGTCGCGAAGAAGGCCCCCGCCAAGAAGGCCGCCGCGCGCTCGACCGCCACCAAGAAGACCACCACCGCGAAGAAGACCACCGCCCGCAAGAAGTAGGGCGCACGGTCACACACGCCGGGCCGGCTTCCCCCTGGGGGAGGCCGGCCCGCGGTGCGTTTTCGCAGGTGAGCGGCTCAGAACGTCTGCAGCGTGACCAGGGTGATCCGCAGGCCGGCGCCCTCGCCCTCGGTCTCGATCCGCACCCGCTGGCCGGGGCGCAGCAGCCGCAGCCCGCCCGCGTCGAACGCCGCCGCCTCGAAGGGCACGGGGGTGCCGTCGTCGAGCAGCACACTGCCGCTTCGGGTCCGGGAGTCGTACGTGTACGCGGTCGCCTGCATACGGGAACTGTATCGGGCCGTGTGGGGGCCGACGCCGAGGGAGAGGGCCGTGCGCAGATCCGCCCCGGTGTCCACGTCCCGGCGCACGCTGTCCACCCCCGCCAGCGCGATTTCCGACGCCCCGGACGCGGAATGCCGGGCCCGCGACGGGCCCCCGAACGAGGGTGCCAATTCCGACTCCGGACCCGCGGAAAGCAGCGTCGTACCGATTCCCGCCGCATCCGCCAGAAATGCCCGGGGAAATACCGATGCGGCTTCGAGCACGCGTAGCAATTCCCGCGGGCGCAGAGCGGGGAGATCCGCGTTCATCGCCGCGACGGCCGCCCCCGGCCGGGCCGCCCGTATCCGCCGGGCCCCGTGGGCGAGCGCCGCGTTGAGACCCGCCGCCGGGGCGTCCGGCACGATCCGCGCCCCCAGCCGGGCCAGTTCCGCCCCGGCCGCCGCGTCGTCCGTGACGACCACCACATCCCGCACCGCCGTGCAGGCCAGCGCGCCCGCCACCGTGTCCTGCGCGAACGCCAGGGCCAGGCCCGCCCGGGAGGCGCCCACGGCCGCCGCGAGCCGGCTCTTGGCCACCGCCAGGGGCTTGAGCGGGATCACCAGGCTCCAGACGGCGTTCGTGGCGGACCCCTTCCCTCCGGTGCCCTGCGGCACGTGCCCGGACCACGGCCGGGTCATGGCCTGGTCATGCGTCGGCCCATTGTCACCCGCGCCCGGGCAACCCGGAGGTCCGGCGGCCGGAGCGGGGCGTACGGTGTTCTCGACAGACTCCGGACCTGACGCCACACTTGTCCGGCCGACGAGGTGCCCAAGCCGCGCACCGGTCATAGAGGAAGGTGTTCCAGTGTCCCGCCGCAGAATCGGCTTCTGGTACCGCCTGGCGGCGGTCATTGCAAAACCGCCGCTGGTGGTGCTCTTCAAGCGGGACTGGCGGGGAGCGGAGCACATGCCGGCCGACGGCGGGTTCATCACCGTCGTCAACCACAACTCGTACCTGGACCCGCTGTCCTACGCGCACTTCCAGTACAACACCGGCCGGGTGCCCCGCTTCCTCGCGAAGGCCGCCCTGTTCAAGGTGCCCTTCGTCGGTGCGATCCTGCACGGCTCCGGCCAGATCCCCGTCTACCGCGAGACCACCAACGCCCTGGACGCGTTCCGGGCCGCCGTGGACGCGATCCAGCGCGGGGAATGCGTGGCCTTCTACCCGGAGGGCACCCTCACCCGCGACCCCGAGGTCTGGCCGATGGCCGGCAAGACCGGTGCGGCCCGCGTCGCGCTGATGACCAGGGCGCCGGTCGTCCCGGTGGCCCAGTGGGGCGCCAACCTCGTGATGCCGCCCTACGCCAAGGAGAACAAGGTCCGGCTCTTCCCCCGCAAGACCCTCCAGGTGCTCGCGGGACCGCCGGTCGACCTCTCCGCGTACTACGACCGGGAGCCCACCCCGGACGTGCTCAAGGAAGTCACCGAGATCATCATGGCGGCCATCACCGCGCTGCTGGAGGAGCTGCGCGGCGAGAAGGCGCCCGAGACGCCCTACGACCACCGCAAGGCCCGGGCGGAGCAGCGGCGCAAGGCCGCGGGGGAGGACCGCAAGTGACACGTCCCGTGAAGGCGGCCGTCTTCTCGGCGGGCTCCTGGGGTACCGCCTTCGGCATGGTGCTGGCCGACGCCGGCTGCGAGGTGGTCCTGTGGGCACGCCGCCCGGAGGTCGCCGACGCCATCAACACCGGCCGGACCAACCCGGACTACTTCCCCGGTGTGGAGCTCCCGGCGAACCTGCGCGCCACCACCGATCCGGCCGAGGCCGCCCGCGGCGCCGACCTCACCGTGCTCTCGATCCCCTCCCAGACCCTGCGCGGCAACCTCGCCGAGTGGGCCCCGCTGCTCGAGCCCGACACCGTCCTCGTCTCCCTGATGAAGGGCATCGAACTCGGCAGCGCCAAGCGGATGAGCGAGGTGATCGAGGAGGTCGCGAAGGTCCCCGCCTCCCGCGTCGCCGTGGTCACCGGCCCGAACCTGGCCCGCGAGATCGTCGCCAGGCAGCCCGCCGCCGCGGTCGTGGCCTGCGCCGACGAAGCGGTCGCCCAGCGCCTCCAGGCGGCCTGCCACACCCCGTACTTCCGCCCGTACACGAGCACCGACGTCATCGGCTGCGAGCTCGGCGGCGCCGTGAAGAACGTCATCGGCCTCGCCGTCGGCATCGCGGACGGCATGGGCCTCGGCGACAACACCAAGGGCTCCCTCATCACCCGAGGGCTGGCCGAGGCGACCCGGCTGGGCCTGGCGATGGGCGCCGACCCGCTCACCTTCTCGGGCCTCGCCGGCCTCGGCGACCTGGTCGCCACCTGCTCCTCGCCGCTCTCCCGGAACCACACCTTCGGCACCAACCTGGGCCGCGGGATGACCCTGGAGGAGACCATCGCGGTCACCAAGCAGACCGCCGAGGGCGTCAAGTCGTGCCAGTCGGTGGCCGATCTGGCGCGCCGCCACGGGGTCGACATGCCGATCACCGACACGGTCGTCGACATCGTCCACCACGGCAAGCCCCCGCTGGTCGCGCTGAAGGAACTCATGGCGCGCAGCGCCAAACCGGAACGGCGCTGACTCCTTTCCGGACGTCTGAGCGGGTACTCTCGTGGCGATATGAGCAGCGAGAACCTCCCCCAGTCCCCGGAGCAGCAGGGGCGCAAGCCCCGCGTGGCCGTCGTGTTCGGCGGCCGCAGCTCGGAACACGCCATCTCGGTCGTCACGGCGGGCGCCGTGCTGCGCGCCATCGACCGCTCCAAGTACGAGGTGCTGCCCATCGGCATCACCACGGACGGACGGTGGGCGCTGACCGCCGACGAGCCCGAGCGGATGGCCATCGCCGACCGCAGGCTCCCGAGCGTCGAGGAGCTCGCGGACTCCGCGGAGGGCGCCGTCGTGCTCTCCGTCGATCCCGCGAGCCGCGAGGTCGTCTACACCGAGCCGGGGGCCGTTCCCAAGGCCCTGGGCGACGTCGACGTCGTCTTCCCGATGCTGCACGGCCCGTACGGCGAGGACGGCACCCTCCAGGGCCTGCTGGAGCTCTCCGGCGTGCCGTACGTGGGCTCCGGCGTACTCGCCTCGGCCGTCGGCCAGGACAAGGAGTACATGAAGCGCGTCTTCACCTCCTTCGGCCTGCCCGTGGGCCCCTACCTGACCGTCCGCCCGCGCGAGTGGGACGCCGACCGGGACGCCGCCAAGGGCCGGATCCTGGACTTCGCCGCCGAACACGGCTGGCCGCTGTTCGTCAAGCCCGCCCGGGCCGGGTCCTCCATCGGCATCACCAAGGTCGACGACGTCTCCGGCCTGGACGCCGCCCTCGACGAGGCCAGGCGCCACGACCCGAAGGTCATCGTGGAGGCGCTGCTGCGCGGCCGCGAGGTCGAGTGCGGCGTGCTGGAGTTCGAGGACGGCCCGCGCGCCAGCGTGCCCGCCGAGATCCCGCCGGTCTCCAGCCACGACTTCTACGACTTCGAGGCGAAGTACATCGACTCGGCCTCCGGCATCGTGCCCGCCCCGCTCACCGCGGAGCAGACCGCCGAGGTGCAGCGGCTCGCCGTCGAGGCCTTCGAGGCCGCGTCCTGCGAGGGCCTGGTGCGCGCCGACTTCTTCCTCACCGAGGACGGCACCTTCGTGATCAACGAGATCAACACCATGCCCGGGTTCACGCCGATCTCGATGTACCCGCGGATGTGGCAGGAGTCGGGCGTCTCCTACCCGGAGCTGGTGGACCGCCTGATCCAGGCGGCCCTGCGCCGCTCCACCGGACTGCGCTAGCGCGGACCGCAGCGCGCCCGCCCGCACGCCGACCGCCCGCCGGGAATCCCGGCGGGCGGTCGGCGCGAGAGCAGGGGGGCGTCCGGGGCGTCAGTACGAAGCGATCCCCTCGGGGACCGTCCTGGCGATCGCGGCGGAGAGCCCGACCAGCATCCCCGCGTCCATGGCATGCTCCTTGTCGACCCGGACCTCCGTGTAGGCCAGCCGCAAACCGGTGGTGAAGCGGAAGGACCCGTCGTCGAGCTTTTCCAGCAGCCACGCCACGTCGTTCACGTGCACGCCCTCCTGCTTCGGATCGCGCATCTTGGCGGGCTGGGGGATGCCGCACCGCAGTACGATCGCCGAGCCGCCCCACGCGGCGGTCAGATCGGACTGTGGCTCGGCGGGACTGCGCGCCAGGCCGGCCACCGTCCCCGGGAGCTCCTTGTGCAGCGCTGCACAGTAGCCCGCGACATCGGACGGCGGCGGGGGCGGCGGCTCCACGCGGGCCTCGCCGCCGCCGGCGGAGCAGCCGGCGAGGGCCGCCGCGGCGGCCAGGGCGGGCAGCAGGGCGGGCACACGGAGGGGCCGGCGGTGCAGTGACATCACCGGCCAAGAGTAGACGGGGGCTACAGATGGACCACCGGGCAGGTCAGGGTGCGGGTGATGCCCTCCACCTGCTGGACCTTGGCGACGACCATGCGGCCGAGCTCGTCCACGGTGTCGGCCTGGGCGCGCACGATCACGTCGTAGGGGCCCGTCACGTCCTCCGCCTGGATCACCCCCGGGATCTGGCTGATGGACTCGGCGACGAACGACGCCTTGCCCACCTCGGTCTGGATGAGGATGTACGCCTGTACCACGGAACCTCCAGGGCGGCCACGAGGATCGAGTCCCCTAACCTCAGGGTGGGCCCGCGGAGAGCGGGCGGGCCCGGGGAAGAAGGGACGCCACGGTACCGCGTTGCCGTGCACCAGCGGGAGACCCGGGTGTGCGGCGCCACGCACAGCGGGGCGTACGAAGAGCAGAAGTTGACGTATCTGTTGACGGTACCCAGAGCTGTGACGGCTCGCGACCGCAAGCGGACTGGGCAAGAAGGGGCACAGCGATGAAGGGCACTGTGGGCGAGCTGGGGGAGTTCGGGCTCATTCGGGAGCTCACCTCACGGCTCACCACCACCCCGGCGGTCCGGCTCGGACCCGGTGACGACGCCGCAGTGGTGTCCGCCCCCGACCGGAGGGTCGTGGCGAGCACGGACATCCTGCTGGAGGGCCGGCACTTCAGGCGCGACTGGTCCACGGCCTACGACGTCGGCCGCAAGGCCGCCGCGCAGAACCTCGCCGACATCGCCGCCATGGGCGCGGTGCCGACCGCGCTGCTGCTCGGCCTCGTCGTCCCGGCGGAACTGCCGGTGACCTGGCCCACCGAGCTGATGGACGGGCTGCGCGACGAGTGCCAGGTCGCCGGCGCCGCCGTGGTCGGCGGCGACGTCGTCCGCGGGGACACCATCACCGTCTCCATCACCGCCCTCGGCGACCTGCGCAACCACGAGCCCGTGCTGCGCTCCGGCGCCCAGCCCGGGGACGTCGTGGCCGTCACCGGCTGGCTCGGCTGGTCCGCGGCCGGATACGCGGTGCTCTCGCGCGGCTTCCGCTCGCCGCGGGCCTTCGTCGAGGCGCACCGCCGCCCCGAGCCGCCCTACCACGCCGGCCCCGCGGCCGCCGGACTCGGCGCCACCGCCATGACCGACGTCAGCGACGGCCTGATCGCCGACCTCGGCCACATCGCCGAGGCCAGCAAGGTCCGCATCGACCTGCGCTCGGCCGCCGTGGACATCCCCACGCAGATGTACGACATCGGCCAGGCCGTGGGCGTCGACCCCTTGCAGTGGGTGCTCACCGGAGGGGAAGACCACGCCATCGTGGCGACCTTCCCGCCCGACGTGAAGCTGCCCGCCCGGTGGAAGGTCATCGGGGAGGTGCTGAACCGGTCCGCGCTGCCCCAGGTGACCGTGGACGGCGCGCCCTGGACGAGCACGGGCGGCTGGGACCACTTCGGTTCCGACCCGTCCCCGGAGGAGACCCCGAGATGAGCGGCGCGCCGCCGCTGTGCCTGACCGTGGCCGGATCCGACTCCGGAGGCGGCGCCGGCATCCAGGCCGACCTCAAGACCATGCTGGCGCTCGGCGTGCACGGGATGAGCGTGGTCACCGCCGTGACCGCGCAGAACTCCCTCGGCGTCCACGGTGTCTGGGAGCTGCCCGCGGAGGCCGTCTCGGCCCAGTACCGGGCCGTGGCCGAGGACATCGGCGTCCAGGCGGTCAAGACCGGCATGCTGTCCTCCGCGGCGCTCGTGGAGACCGTGGCCGGGCTGCTCGCCGCCACGGACGCCCCGGCCGTCGTCGACCCGGTCGGGGTCTCCAAGCACGGGGACGCGCTGCTCGCCGCCTCGGCGCTGGAGGCCGTACGCACGCAGCTGCTGCCGCGCGCCACCGTGGCCACCCCCAACCTGGACGAGGTGACGCAGCTCACGGGCGTGGTGGTGGAGAGCGAGGACGACATGCAGCGGGCCGCCGAGGCGGTCCTCGCCTTCGGGCCCGAGTGGGCGCTGATCAAGGGCGGGCACCTGGCCGCCCACGGGGACGAGGCCGCCGACCTGCTGACCGACGGCGACACCCGGCTGTGGCTGCGGGCGCCCCGGCACGACAACCGGCACACCCACGGCACCGGCTGCACCCTCGCCAGCGCGATTGCGGCCGGGCTCGCCAAGGGGCAGGACGTGCCGCAGGCCGTCATGCAGGCGAAGGAATACGTCACCGGGGCCATCGCGGCCGGCTTCGCGCTCGGCGGCGGCATCGGCCCGGTCGACCACGCCTGGCAGTGGCACCGCTGACACCGGCCGTACGACAGGAGGGCCGCCGCATCACGTCAGGAACGCGAAGCGGCGGCCCTCCTGCCGCATCCGCCGGATCCGGGAAAGGCAAAAGGCCGGTCCACCGAGGTGGACCGGCCTTCTTGGCAACCGGGAAGGGCTGCGCTACGACGACGGGACGCGTCAGCGCGAGACCTTGCCGGCCTTGATGCACGAGGTGCAGGCGTTGAGGCGCTTCGGCGTCCCACTGACCACGGCACGGACGCGCTGGATGTTCGGGTTCCAGCGACGGGACGTACGGCGGTGCGAGTGCGAGATGTTGTTGCCGAAGCCCGGCCCCTTGCCGCAAACGTCGCAGTTGGCAGCCACAGGTCACTCCAAAGACTTCAGATGCACTTACAGTGAAATCCGGCGCACCGGATCAGAGATCTGAAGTGGTTTGCCGGGGGAACAGCCCGACTCTCATCGGGCAACCGGAGCAGCATACAACGGCTGCTCCCGTCCAAGAAAACTACCATGGCTGCCGCCCGGCCCGCCCGCGGGCCCGGGACCCCGGCGGTCCTTCGTTACCCTGCGGTGAACCCTGGCCCGCACAAGGAGGAACGCCCGGTGCCGCACGAGCCGCAGCCGCAGCCCCTCGACGAGCTCGACGCCGAAGCGGTGCGCACCTGGAGCTCGCTGGCCCTGGCCGCACTCGGCCGCGCCCGCGAGGACATCGACGCCATCAACGTCTACCCCGTCGCGGACGCCGACACCGGCACCAACCTCTACCTCACCGCCGAGTCGGCGGACCGCGCCCTCGGCGCCGCCGGCGCCGCCTCCCTCGCCCAGGCGGTGCGGGCCTGGGCGCACGGCGCGCTCATAGGCGCCCGCGGCAACTCCGGGACCATCCTCGCCCAGCTGCTGCGCGGCGTCGCCGACGTCCTCGGCGACGACCCCGGCGGGCGCGGCCCGGGCCCCCTGCTCGCCACGGCGCTCGCCCGGGCCGCCCAGGAGGCCTACGAGGCCGTCGCCCACCCCGTCGAGGGCACCATGCTCACCGTCGCCGCCGCCGCGGCGAAGGCCGCGCAGAGCGCCGAGGCCGCCGCCGGGACCGCCGCGGACGTCGCCCGCGCCGCGTACGACGGCGCCCGCGCCGCCCTCGCCGCGACCCCGGGGCAGCTCGCCGAGCTGGGCAGGGCCGGGGTCGTCGACGCCGGGGGCTGCGGGCTGGTCGCCGTCCTCGGGGCGCTGTGGCAGGCGCTGTCGGGGCAGGAGCCCGCCGCCGAGGCGGTGCGCGGCCGGGCCGTGCCCGTACCGCAGCCGGCCCGGCCCTGCGACGCCGAGGAGCAGGCCGGGCCCGCGTACGAGGTGGTCTACCTGCTGGAGGCGGGCGAGCCGGCCGTGGCCCGGCTGCGCGAACGGCTCGACGGCCTCGGGGACTCCCTGGTCGTCGTCGGCGGCGACGGGCTGTGGAACGTCCACGTCCACGTCGACGACCCCGGAGCCGCCGTCGAGGCCGGCGTCGCCGCCGGCCGGCCCCACCGCATCCGCATCACGCACTTCGGGGACGAACGCCGCCGCGCGCGCGGCGAGCGGGTCCAGCGGGCCGTGGTCGCCGTGGTCCCCGGCGAGGGCCTGGCCGAGCTGTGCGCGGAGGCGGGCGCGACCACCGTCCTCGCCCGGCCCGGCCGGGCACCCGGCGCCGAGGCGCTCCTCGACGCCGTCCGGCGCGCCCACGCCCGCGAGGTGGTGCTGCTGCCCGGCGGCCCCGGCGAGCGGGCCGCCGCTGCCGCCGCGGCCGAACGGGCCCGCGCCGACGGGGTCCGGGTCGCGGTCATCCCCACCCGCTCCGCGGTCCAGGGCCTGGCCGCCCTCGCCGTCCACGACCCGGAGGGCAGCTTCGACGAGGACGTCGTCGCCATGACCGCCGCGGCCGGCGCCACCCGCTACGCGGAACTCGCCGTCGCCGAACGGCAGTCCTTCACCTCCGCCGGCATCTGCCAGGCCGGCGACGTGCTCGGCCTCATCGACGGCGACGTCGCCGTGATCGGCCGCGACCTCGCCGAGACCGCGCAGGCCGTCCTGGACCGGATGCTCGGCTCCGGCGGCGAACTGGTCACCCTCGTCCTCGGCCCCGACGCACCCGACCCGCTCGCCGCGCGCCTGGAGGCGTACGTCCAGAACGGCCACCTGGCGGTGGACACCGTCACCTACCGGGGCGGGCGCTACTGCGCGCCCCTGCTCATCGGGGTCGAATAGCCGCCTTGTCGGCGCCATGGTGTGCAATGAACACGTGCCCGCGCTCGACGAAGACCTCAAGAAGACGCTCGGCCCCGCCACCGCGAAGGTGCTGGCCGAGCAGCTCGGCCTGCACACGGTCGGCGACCTGCTGCACCACTACCCCCGCCGGTACGCCGAGCGCGGCGAGCTGACGTCGCTCGCCGACCTCGGCGACCAGCTCGACGAGCACGTGACGGTGGTCGCGCAGGTCGCCGACGCCCGGGTGCACACCTTCAACGGAGGGCGGGGCAGACGCCTGGAGGTGACCATCACGGACGGGTACGGCCGCCTCCAACTGGTCTTCTTCGGCTCCGGCGTGCACAAGCCGCACAAGGACCTGCTGCCGGGCAGCCGGGCGATGTTCGCCGGCAAGGTCGGGCGGTTCAACCACCGGCTCCAGCTCTCGCACCCCGCGTACGAACTGCTGGACGCCGACGCCGGAGCCTCGGCGGTCGACGCGTTCGCCAACCGGCTCATCCCGATCTACCCCGCCTGCGCCAAGCTGGAGAGCTGGAAGATCGCCAAAGCCGTGGACGCGGTACTGCCGAGCGCTCAGGAGGCCGCGGACCCCCTGCCGCCCGCACTGCGTGAGGGCCGGGGGCTGCTCGCCCTCCCCGAGGCCCTCCTGAAGGTCCACCGCCCGGGCACCAAGGCCGACGTCGCGCAGGCCCGCGACCGCCTCAAATGGGACGAGGCCTTCGTCCTCCAGGTCGCCCTGGCCCGCCGCCGGCACGCCGACTCCCAGCTGCCCGCCGTCCCCCGCCGCCCCGTCCCCGGCGGCCTGCTCGACGCCTTCGACGCCAAGCTGCCCTTCACCCTCACCGACGGCCAGCAGGCCGTCTCCCGCGAGATCTTCGCCGACCTCGCCGCCGACCACCCCATGCACCGCCTCCTGCAGGGCGAGGTCGGCTCGGGCAAGACCCTGGTGGCCCTGCGGGCGATGCTCGCCGTGGTGGACGCCGGCGGGCAGGCCGCGATGCTCGCGCCCACCGAGGTGCTCGCGCAGCAGCACCACCGGTCCGTCACCGAGATGATGGGCGAGCTCGCCGAGGGCGGCATGCTGGGCGGGGCCGAGCGGGCCACCAAGGTGGTGCTGCTCACCGGGTCCATGGGCACGGCCGCCCGCCGCCAGGCCCTGCTCGACCTGGTCACCGGCGAGGCCGGCATCGTGATCGGCACCCACGCCCTGATCGAGGACAAGGTGCAGTTCCACGACCTCGGCCTGGTCGTGGTGGACGAGCAGCACCGCTTCGGGGTCGAGCAGCGCGACGCCCTGCGCTCCAAGGGCAAGCAGCCGCCGCACCTGCTGGTGATGACCGCGACCCCGATCCCGCGCACGGTCGCGATGACGGTCTTCGGCGACCTGGAGACCTCCGTCCTCGACCAGCTGCCCGCCGGGCGCTCGCCGATCGCCACCCACGTGGTGCCCGCGAAGGACAAGCCGCACTTCCTCACCCGCGCCTGGGAGCGGGTCCGCGAGGAGGTGGACAAGGGCCACCAGGCGTACGTGGTCTGCCCCCGCATCGGCGACGAGGAGGACGAGAAGAAGGCCGCCAAGGCCGCGAAGTCCCTCGAGGACGAGGCCGAGAAGCGCCCGCCGCTCGCCGTCCTGGAGACCGCCGAGAAGCTGCGCACCGGGCCGCTGGCCGGGCTGGCGGTGGAGGTGCTGCACGGCAGGATGGACCCGGCCGACAAGGACGACGTCATGCGGCGGTTCGCCGCCGGCGAGGTCCAGGTGCTCGTCGCCACCACCGTCATCGAGGTCGGGGTGAACGTGCCCAACTCCACCGTCATGGTGATCATGGACGCGGACCGGTTCGGCGTCTCCCAGCTCCACCAGCTGCGCGGCCGCGTGGGCCGCGGCTCGGCCCCCGGCCTGTGCCTGCTGGTCAGCGAGATGCCCGAGGCCAGCCCGGCCCGGGCCCGGCTGGCCGCCGTGGCCGCGACCCTCGACGGGTTCGAGCTGTCCCGGATCGACCTGGAGCAGCGCCGCGAGGGCGACGTGCTCGGCCAGGCCCAGTCCGGTGTCCGCTCGTCCCTGCGCATGCTGGCCGTCATCGAGGACGAGGAGATCATCGCGCAGGCCCGCGAGGAGGCCGCCCGGACCGTCGCCGCCGACCCGGAGCTTGAGCACCTGCCCGCGCTGCGCACGGCCCTCGACGCCCTGCTGGACGACGAGCGCGAGCAGTACCTGGAGAAGGGCTGAGCACCGGCCCGGAAGGGCTGGGCGGCGCCGTCCGGCGCCCTGGACCTATCGTGGAACCCCGCAGCGGCCGGCGGTGCCCGGCAGCCGCCGCAGGAACCGCCGCATCCGGCCGCGGACCCGCCGCCCCACCCCCGACCGCCGTACCGAAGGACCCCAGATGACCCGCGTGATCGCCGGCAGCGCCGGCGGGCGACGGCTGGCCGTGCCCCCCGGCACCGGCACCCGTCCGACCTCCGACCGGATGCGCGAAGGGCTCTTCTCCACCTGGGAGTCGCTGCACGGCGTCGAAGGGGCCCGCGTGCTCGACCTGTACGCCGGCTCCGGCGCCGTGGGCCTGGAGGCCCTCTCGCGCGGCGCGGCGCACGCGCTGCTGGTGGAGACCGAGGCCAAGGCCGCCAAGGCGATCCGGGACAACATCAAGGCGCTCGGCCTGCCCGGAGCGGAGTTCCGCGCGGGCAAGGCGGAACAGGTCGTAGCCGTGCCGGCGGGGGAGCCGTACGACGTGGTCTTCCTGGACCCGCCGTACGCCGTCAGCCACGGCGATCTTGGCGAGATCCTCCTCACACTCCGCGCCAATGGCTGGCTCACCGACGATGCGCTCGTCACCGTGGAGCGCGGCACGAGGAGCGGGGCCTTCCCGTGGCCCGAGGGGTTCGAGCCGCTGCGCTCGCGCAAGTACGGCGAAGGCACCCTTTGGTACGGTCGCGCCGCCTTCACCAGCGAAGATTCATGATGCCCGCACCGGACACCAAGGGGACCAAGTTGCGCCGCGCCGTCTGTCCGGGGTCCTTCGATCCCATCCACAACGGTCACCTCGACATCATCGGACGCGCCTCCAGGCTCTATGACGTCGTCCACGTCGCCGTGATGATCAACCAGTCGAAGAAGGGCCTGTTCACCGTCGAGGAGCGGATCGAGCTGATCCGCGAGGCGACGGCGCACTACGGCAACGTCCAGGTGGAGTCCTTCCACGGACTGCTCGTCGACTTCTGCAAGCAGCGGGACATCCCGGCCATCGTCAAGGGCCTGCGCGCGGTCAGCGACTTCGACTACGAGCTCCAGATGGCCCAGATGAACATGGGCCTCTCGGGCGTCGAGACGCTGTTCGTGCCGACCATCCCCACCTACAGCTTCCTGTCCTCCTCCCTGGTCAAGGAGGTCGCCGCCTGGGGCGGCGACGTCTCGCACCTGCTGCCGCCGCACGTGCACGCGGCCCTGACCGCCCGGCTCGCCGAGCGCTGACCTGCTGACGGGGCGTCACCCGGTGTCCGGCGCCGCCCCGGTGCGCATACAGTCGTCCCGTCCGTCTCAGGAACCGCCCCGAGGCCGAGAGAGTGCGAGCCCCCATGGACGTGCAGAAGAAGCTCGACGAGATCGTCGCGGCCGTCGGCGGCGCCCGGTCCATGCCCATGTCGGCCTCCTGCGTCATCAACCGCGCCGAGCTGCTCGCGCAGCTCGAGGAGGTGCGCCAGGCCCTGCCCGGCTCCCTCGCGCAGGCGCAGGAGCTCATCGGCGGCCGCGACCGGATGGTCGAGGAGGCCCGCCGTGAGGCGGAGCGGATCATCGAGTCGGCCCACGCCCAGCGCGGCTCGCTGATCTCCGACACGGAGGTCGCGCGCCGCTCCCGGGACGAGGCCGACCGGATCCTGGCGGAGGCCCGCAGGGAGGCCGAGGAGATCCGCGCCCAGGCCGACGACTACGTCGACAGCAAGCTCGCGAACTTCGAGGTCGTCCTCACCAAGACCATCGGCTCGGTGGACCGCGGCCGCGAGAAGCTCCTGGGGCGCGGGCCGGGCCTGGACGAGCAGGGCTACCCGGACGCCGACGCGCCCGAGCGCAGCAGCGATCCCGAGACCCAGCGCCGGCAGGCCGACGCCTACGTGGACACCAAGCTGGCCACCTTCGAGGCGGTGCTCTCCAAGACCCTGGAGGCGGTCGGCCGCGGCCGGCAGAAGCTCCTGGGCCGGGTGCCGACCGACGACCTCGGGGCGCACATCGCGGCCCAGGACGCGGCCGGCGCCGCGCACTCCCGCTCGGCGAGCGACGCGGACTTCCTGGCGGGCCTCGCGGAGCCGGCGGAGCCCTTGGCCCCGGCCGCCCCCCTGATCCCGCAGCAGGCCCGGCCCGAGCCGGTCTACGACGCGTACGGCTACCCCCAGCAGCCGGCCGCCCACGACGGCTACCCGTACCAGGACGCGTACGGCTACCAGCAGCCGGTCCAGCAGGCCGCCCAGCAGCCGGACCCGTACGCGATGGGCTACGCCCAGCAGCCCGACCCGTACGCCGCCTACGCGCAGCAGGGGGCGCCCGAGGAGGGCGGCAGGCAGCAGCCCGCGCTCGACGAGACCAGCTTCTTCGACACGAGCATGATCAACCTGGACCAGCTGCGCCAGTACGAACAGGGCCGCTGATCCCGGATTGGGCTCAGAGCGGAGCGCCGGGTATCCTGGCTGTTCGGTCGCGCGTATGCGCCGCGATCCGTGCTGCCCTTGAGCGGCAGAAATCCCGATCTTCAGCGATCTGTGAAAGCAGGAACGGCCCTGAACACCCGCCTCGACCACCGCAACCCCCTCGTGTTCGACACGCACGAGCTGGGCCGGCGTCCTGGTGCCATGCAGCGGCTGTCCCGCGAGATCGCGGCACCGGCGGACCTCGGTCTCGCCGGCGTCATCGGAGTGCCGGAGGGCGCGCCGCTGAAGCTCGAGCTCCGCCTGGAGTCGGTCATGGAAGGGGTGCTCGTCACAGGCACCGTCCGTGCATCGGCCGAGGGGGAGTGCGTAAGGTGTCTGGAGGCCGTCGGGCGCGAGCTCACGGCGGACTTCCAGGAGATGTACTCGTACCCTGACGCCGACGACCGGGGCCGCCCCAAGGCGGAGCCGGCCGACGACGCCGAGGACGACGAGGACACGCTCTACCTTGAGGACGGCTTGTTCGACCTCGAACCCGTGCTGCGGGACGCGGTGGTGCTCGCACTGCCGCTGCAGCCGGTGTGCCGGGAGGACTGTCTCGGACTGTGCCCCGACTGCGGGACCAGCCTGAACGAGGACCCGGAGCACCACCACGACGCCGTCGACATCCGTTGGGCGGCTTTGCAGGAACTCGTCGTGACCGATCAGGACGGCGAGAAGGACAACATGAGCGGCACTGCATCTGACGACGTTCAGAGCGCCGCCGAGAAGCAGGAGAAGTAGCCGTGGCTGTTCCGAAGCGGAAGATGTCGCGCAGCAACACGCGCCACCGCCGGTCGCAGTGGAAGGCTGCGGTCCCCACCCTGGTTTCGTGTGAGCGTTGCCAGGAGCCGAAGCAGCAGCACATCGCGTGCCCGAGCTGCGGCACCTACAACAAGCGCCAGGTCCTCGAGGTCTGAGCGGCTGGTGAGAGGCGCAATGTCTGAGCTGTCCAACGCTGAGAAGCAGGCAGACAGTAACAACGCGGCCTCGTCCCACACGCTTCTGGAAGGGCGGCTCGGGTACCAACTCGAGTCCGCCCTTCTGGTGCGTGCGCTGACCCACCGTTCGTACGCGTACGAGAACGGCGGCCTGCCCACCAACGAGCGGCTGGAGTTCCTCGGGGACTCCGTGCTCGGCCTGGTGGTCACGGACACGCTGTACACGACCCACCCCGACCTTCCCGAGGGCCAGCTGGCCAAGCTCCGGGCCGCGGTGGTCAACTCGCGTGCGCTGGCGGAGGTGGGGCGCGGCCTCGACCTCGGCTCCTTCATCCGGCTCGGCCGGGGCGAAGAGGGCACGGGGGGCCGGGACAAGGCCTCCATCCTCGCCGACACCCTCGAAGCGGTGATCGGCGCGGTCTACCTCGACAAGGGCCTCGAAGCGGCCTCGGAGCTGGTGCACCGGCTCTTCGACCCGCTCATCGAGAAGTCCTCGAACCTCGGGGCCGGCCTGGACTGGAAGACCAGCCTCCAGGAGCTGACGGCGGCCGAAGGCCTCGGCGTGCCCGAATACCTGGTCACCGAGACCGGCCCGGACCACGAGAAGACCTTCACTGCTGCCGCCCGCGTCGGTGGTGTCTCGTACGGCACCGGCACCGGCCGCAGCAAGAAGGAAGCGGAACAGCAGGCGGCGGAGTCCGCGTGGCGCGGGATCCGCGCCGCGGCGGACCAGCGGAAGGCCGCGGAAGCGGCGTCCGCAGGCGCCGGCGACGCACCGGCCACGGCCGGGGACGGCGGGGCGCCGGCCTCCGTCGATCCGGCGCCCAAGGCCTGACGCGACGCTTCCTTGCCCTCGGGTACTCCCGCCCGCTCCCGCCACCGGCAGGGGCGGGCGGCCCCGTTTCCGGGCGGGGCCCCTGCCGCGGCGGACCGCCGGGTAGGCTCGCGGCAGAGGCGGATGCCCGCCGTTCGGGGCCCCGTCCGGGCGCCCGTCCGCATGTCGTGTCGCAGGAAGAGGAACACCGTGCCCGAGCTGCCCGAGGTCGAAGTGGTACGGCGCGGCCTGGAGCGCTGGGTGGCCGGGCGGACGATCGACGCCGTCGAGGTGCTGCACCCGCGCGCCGTACGCCGCCACCCCGCCGGCGGGGCCGACTTCGCGGCGCGGCTGGCCGGGCAGACCATCGGCGTCCCGCAGCGGCGCGGCAAGTACCTGTGGCTGCCGCTCCAGGGGCGGGAGCTGTCCGTCCTCGGCCACCTCGGGATGAGCGGCCAGCTGCTGGTCCAGCCCGAGGACGCCCCCGACGAGAAGCACCTGCGCATCCGCCTGCGGTTCAAGGACGGCGCCGGCACAGAGCTCCGCTTCGTCGACCAGCGCACCTTCGGCGGGCTCTCGCTCCACGAGGCCGCAGCCGACAGCGAGGACGGGCTGCCCGACGTCATCGCGCACATCGCGCGGGACCCGCTGGACCCCCTGTTCGACGAGGCCGTCTACCACCTCGCGCTGCGGGCCAAGCGGACCACCGTCAAGCGGGCCCTGCTGGACCAGTCCCTGATCAGCGGCGTCGGCAACATCTACGCCGACGAGGCGCTGTGGCGGTCCCGGCTGCACTACGAGCGCCCCACCGCCGGCCTGACGCGCGCCAAGAGCATCGAACTCCTCGGCCACGTCCGCGACGTGATGAACGCGGCCCTCGCCGTCGGCGGCACCAGCTTCGACAGCCTGTACGTCAACGTCAACGGCGAGTCCGGCTACTTCGACCGCTCGCTCGACGCCTACGGGCGCGAGGACGAGCCCTGCCGGCGCTGCGGCACCCCGATGCGGCGCCGGCCGTGGATGAACCGCTCCAGCTACTTCTGCCCGCGCTGTCAGCGGGCGCCGCGCGCGGCGTCGTAGGCCTCCCGGGCCGAGAGCACCTGCGGCATGCTGCCTTCCAGAAAGTGGATGAGGGCGAGCAGCCGGTCGGCGACCTCCATGCCGAGCGGGGTCAGCTCGTAGTCGACGCGCGGGGGGTTCGTCGGCTGGGCCTCGCGGCGGACGATGCCGTCGCGCTCCAGGGCGTGCAGGGTCTGCGAGAGCATCTTCTCGCTGACGCCGTCCACCTTGCGGCGCAGCTCGTTGAAGCGGCAGGAGCCGTCGCGCAGCGCCCCGACCGTGAGGCTGCCCCAGCGCCCGGTGACGTGCTCCAGCGTCGCCCGCGAGGGGCAGGCGCGTGCGAAGGCGTCGAACGGAAGGTCCGCCATCGGTTCCGCAGTGGTCTCCATGCGGCCAGCTTAGGGGTCGGAGGCGCTTGCCAAAAGGTTGCGCTTTCGTTCGGTAAGTGGATCAGAAGCCGAAGTCCTGGGTCCACCAGGGGCCGCCGTCGGCGACGTACACGCCGACGCCGAGGGTGCGGTACTCGCAGTTGAGGATGTTGGCCCTGTGGCCGGGGCTGTTCATCCACGCCTTCATGACGGCCTCGGCATCGCCCTGTCCGCGGGCGATGTTCTCGCCGCCGAGGCCGGCCAGGCCCGCCTTGGCGGCGCGGTCCCACGGGGTGTTCCCGTCGGGGTCGGTGTGGTCGAAGAAGCCGCGGAGGGCCATGTCCTTGCTGAAGGCCGCGGCCAGCGCCGCGAGCGGCGGGTTGGCCCGGACCGGGCCGCAGCCGGCCTGGGCGCGCTCCTGGTTGACCAGGGCCAGGACGGCGGCCTCCTCGGCCGAGTGCCCGTCGCCGGCGGCAGGCGCCGCCGGCTTGGGGGCCGTCGGCTTGGGGGCCGCCGGCTTGGGGGCGGCGGGCTTGGGCGCGGCGGGCTTGGGGGCCGCCGGCTTGGCGGCGGGCGGCTGGGGTGCGGCCGGCTTCGCAGCCGCGGCCTTGGGCTTCTCTGGCGTCGGGGCCGGGGCCGCCGCGGTGGGGGAGGCCGAGGGGCTCGGCGTGGCCGAAGGGGTGGGCGAGGCGGAAGGCGAGGGGGAGGCGGCGGCGTCGGCGGGCGCGGAGGCGCGGCCGGAGAGGTTGGGCAGGCCGCCCGGGCGGTTCTGGGTGACGGGCTCGGGGCGCGGGGTGGCCTTCGCCGCGGCCTGCGGCGGCCGCGCCTTGGCCGCCGAACCGGCCGCGCTGACGCCGACGTACGGGAACGAGGTGCCGACCGGCACCATGCCGGTGCTGACGGCCGCCGTGCCGAGGACCACCGCCACGCAGGCGCCCAGCAGGCCGGCGCGCACGGCGGTGCGGCGCTTGTCCCCGCGGCGCGGCGCGGCCTGGAGTCGGTGGCGTCCCATCGGCGCGGGCCTTCCTGACGAGCTGAAGATCATCCTTAACCCACCCAAATGGGTGAGTTCATTGGTCCGCGACTGTACGCCATGGGGCCCCGGGGGCGGTGTGCCGCCGAGCGGGCCCGCCCGTTAGCGTGCACGCATGAATGACGACGTCCGCCTGACCGCGTGGGTGCGCGGCCGTGTACAGCGCGTGGGCTTCCGCTGGTTCACCAGGGCCAATGCACTCGAGATCGGCGGGCTCCTCGGCTTCGCGCTCAACCTCGACGACGGGCGAGTACAGGTGGTGGCCGAGGGTCAACGTGAGAATTGCCACCGGCTGCTCGACTGGCTGCGCTCCGACGACACGCCCGGGAGGGTCGACGGAGTGACGGAAATCTGGGGGACGCCGCGCGGCGTCTACGACGACTTCGCGATCCGGTGACCGATCGGCTGATCATGTACTGATCACACCTGTCGGAGGCGCGCAGGGCGCCGGAACTGCACGTTCGCCCGCCGCGCGTTGCCGCGCACGGTCATCCGTGGAAGGCTCGGAAGCAAGGACGATCTCCGCGTCCTGCGCCGGACCCGGGCGGCCCGCCGATACGGGGCGTGATCGTGTTGACCGTCAAACTTTTTGGTGAGACGCTGGAAGCCCCGCGCACCCGAGCTGTTTGGCAGTGCTGGCAGAGTTAAGCGCAGTGACTGACAGTCGCTGCCGGACATCCGCGGGTGCGATTCCCTCACGACCCACACCGCTTCGGTCGGTCACTCAGTGTGGAGGACCATCCATCATGGCAAAGGCGCTTCTCGGTTACGTCGGCGGCTCCGACCCGCGACTCCTCGCCGAGATGCGACGGCTTCAGCAGCGCGTCCAAGACCTCGAGTCCGAGCTCGTACGGATTCAGTCCGAGAACGACGCGCTGAACGCGGCCGCCGCTCAGCACGGAGAGACGCTGCTGGACCGCATCGACATCGACGTACCCCAGGCGGAGCCTGCGCTCACCTGATCCGCTGATCCGCGCTACTCGTTGCTCGAACTCAGCCCCGCACGATCTGCAAGGGACGCCCCGGCGTCCCTTCTCTCTTTCGCCGCCGCGTTCCACCAGGTGAGGGGCTGATCTCCTTGACGTCAGTTGTGCCCTGCACCTTCATGGGTGAAACCGAACGCGAAAGGTAGAGTCCGGCGGCGTGCACCTCAAGTCCCTGACCCTGCGCGGCTTCAAATCCTTCGCCTCCGCCACCACCCTGCGGTTCGAGCCCGGCATCACGTGCGTGGTGGGCCCGAACGGCTCCGGCAAGTCCAACGTGGTCGACGCGCTGTCCTGGGTCATGGGCGAGCAGGGGGCCAAGTCGCTGCGCGGCGGGAAGATGGAGGACGTCATCTTCGCCGGGACGACCGGGCGACCGCCGCTCGGCCGGGCCGAGGTCTCGCTGACGATCGACAACTCCGACGGCGCCCTGCCGATCGACTACGCCGAGGTCACCATCACGCGGATCATGTTCCGCGGCGGCAGCAGCGAGTACCAGATCAACGGCGACACCTGCCGGCTCCTCGACATCCAGGAGCTGCTCTCCGACTCCGGCATCGGCCGCGAGATGCACGTCATCGTCGGGCAGGGGCAGCTCGACTCGGTCCTGCACGCCGACCCGATGGGCCGCCGCGCCTTCATCGAGGAGGCCGCCGGCGTACTGAAGCACCGCAAGCGCAAGGAGAAGGCGCTGCGCAAGCTCGACGCGATGCAGGCCAACCTCGCGCGCGTCCAAGACCTCAACGACGAACTGCGCCGGCAGCTCAAGCCGCTCGGGCGGCAGGCCGCCGTGGCGCGGCGGGCCGCCGTGATCCAGGCCGACCTGCGCGACGCGCGGCTGCGGCTGCTCGCCGACGACCTGGTCGCGCTGCGCGGGGCGCTCGCGGCGGAGATCGCCGACGAGACCGCGCTGAAGGAGCGCAAGGAGGCGGCCGAGGCGCAGCTCGCCGGGGCGCTGCGGCAGGAGGCCGAGCTCGAGGAAACGGTGCGGCAGCTGACCCCCCGCCTCCAGCGGGCGCAGCAGACCTGGTACGAGCTGTCGCAGCTGGCCGAGCGGGTGCGCGGCACGGCGTCCCTGGCCGAGGCACGGGTGAAGTCCGCCTCCGCGCCGGTGGAGGAGGAGCGGCGGGGCCGCGACCCCGAGGACATGGAACGCGAGGCGGCGCGGATCCGCGAGCAGGAGGCGGAGCTCGCGGCCGCGCTGGAGGCGGCCTCCCGCGCGCTGGAGGACACCGTCGAGCACCGCGCCGAGCTGGAGCGGGCCCTGGCCGAGGAGGAGCGGCGGCTGCGCGACGCGGCGCGGGCCGTCGCCGACCGGCGCGAGGCCCTGGCCCGGCTGACCGGCCGGCTGGGCGCGGCCCGGTCCCGCGCGGGCGCCGCCCAGGCGGAGATCGACCGGCTCGTGGCCGCCCGGGAGGAGGCGGCGCTGCGGGCGGAGGCCGCGCAGGCCGAGTACGAGGCCCTGGCCGAGGAGGTCGGCGGGCTCGAGGAGCCGGCGTCGGCGGAGGAGGAGTACGAGGCGGCGCGGGCCGGGCTCGCGGCGGCGGAGACGGCCCTCGCGGCGGCGCGGGACGCGGTCACCGCCGCCGAGCGCTCGCGGGCCGCGGTGGCCGCCCGGCGCGATGCGCTCGCGCTCGGGCTGCGGCGCAAGGACGGCACGGGGGCGCTGCTCGCGGCGAAGGAGAAGCTGGCCGGCCTGCTGGGCCCGGCGGCGGAACGGCTCACGGTGACCCCGGGGTACGAGGCCGCCGTGGCGGCCGCCCTCGGCACCGCGGCCGACGCCCTGGCGGTGGCCTCCCCGCCCGCCGCCGCCGAGGCCCTGCGCCACCTGCGCACCACGGACACCGGCCGGGCCACCCTCCTGATCACCCCGTCGACGCTCCCCGGCCGGATCGCACCCGCCGGTCCGGTACCGACCACCCACTCCGACTGCCTTCTGCCCGGCCAAACGGCACCTGGCGCCGCTGCGCCCGGCCCCGCCGCTCCCGGCGGCGCGGTGCCGCGGGCGGCCGCCGCTCCCGGCCCGGCCGGCGGTGCGGCCGCTGCCGGGACGTCGGCCTCGGGTCCGGTTCCGGTCGGTGACCGGGCGGCCGCCGCGGCAGTGCAGACGGCCCTGCCGGAGGCGAGTTCCGCGTCCGCCGAGGCCGCGGCCCCCGGTGTCGTTTCCGGAGCGGCCGGCGGGGACGCGATGCAGCCGGAGGCTGCGCCCGCCGGCGCCACCCCCTCGACCGTGGTCGCCGACCATGCCCGGGACGAGGCGGCGCTGCCGCAGGGCGGGGCCGCGGTCGTCAGCGTGCCCGGACAGGCTGACGGGGGCGATCGGCCGCCCGGCGGCGTGCCGCTGGAGCGGTTCGTGCGGGGGGACGGCGCAGCGGTACGGGCCGTCGGATGGGTGCTGCGGGGCCACGTGCTCGTCGCAGATCTGGACGAGGCGCAGCAGCTCGTCGCCGGGCGGCCGGATCTCGTGGCCGTGACGCCCGACGGGGACGTGCTCGGGGCGCACCTCGCGCACGGCGGCTCCGCCGGGGCGCCCAGCCTGATCGAGGTGCAGGCCGCCGTCGACGAGGCCACCGCCGAGCTGGACCGGCTCGACGGGCAGTGCAAGGAGCTGGCCGAGGCCCAGGAGGCCGCCCGGGAGGCGCGCCGCGACCTCGCCGCCCGCGTCGAGGAGATCGGCGAGCGCCGCCGGGCCGGCGAGCAGGCCCGGGCCGGGGTCGCCCAGCAGCTGGGGCGGCTCGCCGGCCAGGCCAAGGGCGCCGCCGGTGAGGCCGAGCGCACCGCGGCCGCCGCGCAGAAGGCCCAGGCCGCGCTGGAGCAGGCCCTCGCCGAGGTGGAGGAGTGCGCCGAGCGGCTCGCCGCCGCCGAGGAGAGCGGCCCCGGCGGGGACGACGCGGCCGAGGAGCTCGACAGCGCCCGGCGCGACCGGCTCGCCGCCGACGGGGCCAACGCCCGCCAGACCGAGATGGAGGCCCGCCTCCAGCTGCGTACGCACGAGGAGCGGGTCAAGGGCCTGGCCGGCCGGGCCGACAGCCTCGACCGCGGCGCCCGTGCCGAGCGCGAGGCCCGCGCGCGGGCCGAGCGGCGCCGGGCCCGGCTGCGCCACGAGGCCGCGGTGGCCCGGGCCGTGGCCGACGGCGCCCGCCAGCTCCTCGCCCACCTGGAGGTGTCCCTCGGCCGGGCCGACGCCGAGCGCACCGCAGCCGAGCACGCCAAGGGCCTGCGCGAGCAGGAGCTCGCCGAGGCCCGCACCCGCGGCCGCGACCTCAAGGCCGAGCTCGACAAGCTCACCGACTCCGTGCACCGCGGCGAGGTCCTCGGAGCCGAGAAGCGGCTGCGCATCGAGCAGGTGGAGGGCCGCGCCCTGGAGGAGTTCGGCATCGGTCCGGCCGCCCTCGTCGCCGAGTACGGCCCGGACCAGCCGGTCCCGCCGAGCCCGCCCGCGGAGGGCGAGGAGCTGCCCGCGGACCCGGAGCACCCCCGCAACCGCCCGGGCCCCTTCGTGCGCGCCCAGCAGGAGAAGCGCCTCAAGGCCGCCGAACGGGCCTACCAGCAGCTCGGCAAGGTCAACCCGCTCGCGCTGGAGGAGTTCGCGGCGCTGGAGGAGCGCCACCAGTTCCTCAGCGAGCAGCTGGAGGACCTGCGCAAGACCCGCGCGGACCTGCTCCAGGTCGTCCGGGAGGTGGACGAGCGCGTCGAGCAGGTGTTCACCGAGGCCTACCGGGACACCGCCCGCGAGTTCGAGGGCGTCTTCTCCCGGCTGTTCCCCGGCGGGGAGGGCCGCCTCGTCCTCACCGACCCCGACCACATGCTCACCACCGGGGTCGACGTGGAGGCGCGGCCGCCCGGCAAGAAGGTCAAGCGGCTCTCCCTGCTCTCCGGCGGCGAGCGCTCGCTGACCGCCGTCGCCCTGCTGGTGTCGATCTTCAAGGCCCGCCCGAGCCCGTTCTACGTGATGGACGAGGTGGAGGCGGCGCTGGACGACACCAACCTGCAGCGCCTGATCCGGATCATGGAGGAGCTCCAGGAGAGCTCGCAGCTGATCGTCATCACGCACCAGAAGCGGACGATGGAGGTCGCGGACGCGCTCTACGGCGTCTCCATGCAGGGCGACGGCGTCTCCAAGGTCATCAGCCAGCGTCTGCGCTGATCCACACGCGGACCCTTCGTTCAAGAAATGAAAGTCACTGCTCGGGGCTTCCGCCTGGGCTTTACGCGGTGGCGTTCATCTCGCTGCTGGCCCCCCTCTTGACTTCAACCTCTGAACACATAGGCTCGCTCCGCCGCCTCTTCCCTTCGAGTGGTGCCGGATGTTGCCGTGTGCGCCACTGGAAGGACCCCACCCCCACCGCCCGCCACCGCAGCCGGGCACGCAGGAGCAGACCTTGACCAGCAGCACAGCGCCGGCGCCGGCCCCGAAGGGCGGGCGGGCCGCCCACCCCGCCCACCTCGGCCACGTCGTCTTCATCACCGCCGCGGCCGCCATGGGCGGCTTCCTCTTCGGCTACGACAGCTCCGTCATCAACGGCGCCGTGGTCGCCATCCGCGACCGGTTCGACGTCGGCTCCGAAGTCCTCGCCCAGGTCATCGCCGCCGCACTGATCGGCTGCGCCTTCGGCGCCGCCACCGCCGGCCGCATCGCCGACCGGATCGGCCGCATCCGCTGCATGCAGATCGCCGCCGTCCTGTTCACGGCCAGCGCCCTCGGCTCGGCCCTGCCCTTCGCGCTGTGGGACCTCGCGCTGTGGCGCGTCATCGGCGGCTTCGGCATCGGCATGGCCTCGGTCATCGGCCCGGCCTACATCGCCGAGGTCTCCCCGCCCGCCTACCGCGGCCGGCTCGCCTCGTTCCAGCAGGCCGCCATCGTCATCGGCATCGCCGTCTCCCAGCTCGTCAACTGGGGCATCCTCAACCTCGCCGACGGCGACCAGCGCGGGGAGATCGCCGGGCTGGAGGCCTGGCAGTGGATGCTCGGCGTCATGGTGGTGCCGGCCGTGCTCTACGGCCTGATGTCCTTCGTCATCCCCGAGTCACCGCGCTTCCTGATCTCCGTCGGCCGCACCGACGACGCCCGCGCGGTCCTGCGCGAGGTCGAGGGCTCCGGCGCCGACCTCGACGCCCGCATCGGCGAGATCGAGCTCGCGATGCGCTCCGAGCACAAGTCCACCTTCAAGGACCTGCTCGGCGGCCGCTTCGGCCTCCTGCCCATCGTCTGGGTCGGCATCGGCCTGTCGGTCTTCCAGCAGCTCGTCGGCATCAACGTGATCTTCTACTACAGCTCCGCGCTGTGGCAGTCGGTCGGCATCGACCCGTCCAGCTCGTTCCTGTACTCCTTCACCACGTCCATCATCAACATCATCGGCACGGTGATCGCGATGATCTTCGTCGACCGCCTCGGCCGCAAGCCGCTCGCCCTGATCGGCTCCGTCGGCATGGCCCTCTCCCTCGGCCTGGCCGCCTGGGCGTTCTCGTACAAGGAGGGCAGCGGCGACGACATCACGATGCCCGACACCCAGGGCACCGTCGCCCTGGTCGCCGCCCACTCCTTCGTGCTCTTCTTCGCCCTCTCCTGGGGCGTCGTGGTCTGGGTGCTGCTCGGCGAGATGTTCCCCAGCCGCATCCGGGCCGCCGCGCTCGGCGTGGCCGCCGCCGCGCAGTGGGTCGCCAACTGGCTCGTCACCGTCACGTTCCCGACCCTGGCCGACTGGAACCTCTCCGGCGCCTACGTGATCTACACCGTCTTCGCCGCGCTCTCGATCCCGTTCATCCTCAAGTGGGTGCCGGAGACCAAGGGCAAGGCGTTGGAGGAGATGGGGTAACCACCCCCGCCACCACCCCCTCTCCTCGTCGACAGGTGCTGCCCCGGCTCATCCGCTGAGCCGGGGCAGCACCTGTTCGCACAGCAGGTGCAGGCTGCGCCAGCCCTCGTCCAACGGCATCCCGCCGCACAGCGGGTGCAGCACCAGGTTCCCCGCCCCGCCCGCGCCCCGCGCGTACGCGACCGCCTCGTCCGGGGTCAGCACCCGGTACACCCCCTCCGCCCGCAGCTCCGCCACCGAGCGCGCCCGGGAGCGCACGGCGCTGCGGATGTCCTTGGACTGCCAGGACGCGTACGTGGCCGCCTCGTGCAGGAAGCAGCCGCCGTGCTCGGCCCACACCCGGTCCGGGTCCTCGGCGATGTGCAGCAGCGGGGTCTCGGCCGCCGGCATCATGCAGAACCCCTCGGTGCCGTGCTCCGCGAGCTGCTCCGCGTAGTACGCCTCGAGCTCCGGCAGGTGCGCACTGGGGAAGAAGGGCAGCCCGAGCCGGGCCGCCCGCCGCGCCGCGGCCCGGGAGCTGCCGCCGACCAGCAGCAGCGGGTGCGGCCGGGTGAAGGGCACCGGGGTCACCCGCACCGTGCGGCCGCGGAAGGCGAACGGCTCGCCCGTCCACGCGGACAGCAGCGTCTCCAGCAGCTCGTCCTGCAGCCGTCCGCGCCGGCCCCAGTCGACGCCGTGCTGCTCGTACTCCTGCGGCCGGTAGCCGATGCCCGCGACCGTCACCAGGCGGCCGCCGCTCAGCAGGTCCAAGACGGCGATGTCCTCGGCGACCTTCAGCGGATCGTGCAGCGGGCCGATGATCGCCGAGACGGTGACCGCGATGCGCCGCGTGGCGCCCAGGACCGCGCCCGCGAACGCGAAGGGAGAGGGGAGCCAGTTGTTGTCGGTGCCGTGGTGCTCCTCGGTCTGGACGGTGTCGATCCCGCGGTCGTCGGCGTACCGGGCCATCTCCAGCGCGGCCCGGTAGCGGGCCGAGAGGCTCTCGGGGGTGCCGTTCGGGTCGACGAGATTGAACCGGGCCACGGTGACGGGCATGGCGGAAGTCCCCCTTCGCCGGATGTGGACGGGCGGCGAAGAGGGACGGTAGCTGACGGAGCGTCAGTCGGCCAGGGATCCGGCGGGCTCGGGCTCGGGGCGCGCCGCGGGCGCCGCCTGCGCCCCGGCCGCGGCCGGCTGCGCCGGCCCGGGTGCCTGCGCCGCCGTGCGCGGCAGTACGGCGTACAGCGCACCGGAGGTGAGGATGCCGGCTGCCCAGCCCAGCCCGTTCGCCCCGATCCAGGTGTCCGCGAGGGGGCCCGCGAACCAGTCGACCTCGGTGAACAGCAGGCCCACGGCGAGCGCCGTGCCCCAGGCGGCCATCGCCTGCCAGGCGAAGCCGCCCCGGTACCAGTAGGCGCTGCCCGGGGTGGTGTCCAGCAGGGCCGCGCCGTCGTAGTCCTCGCGGCGCAGCATGTCCACGCCGAAGACGCCGATCCACGCGGAGAAGGCCACCGCCAGCAGGGTCAGGAAGGAGATGAACGAGCCGAAGAAGCTGGTCGCGACCACCATCAGCAGGAAGCCGAAGACCAGGCTGATCACGGCGTTCACGCTCACCGCAGCGGCCCGCGGCACCCTGATGCCCAGGGTCTGCGCCGTGAAGCCGGCCGAGTACATGGACATCGAGTTGATCAGCAGCATGCCGACCAGCGCGATCAGCAGGTACGGGACCGCGATCCAGGCGGGCAGCAGGCTGCCGATGAAGGAGACCGGGTCCTGCGCGGAGGCCAGGTCGGGTGTGCCGACCGCCATGACCGCACCCATCAGCACCATCGGGACGACCACCACGGCCGCACCGCCGACGGTGGCGCCGACCATGCCCCGCGCGGAGGCCGTACGCGGCAGGTAGCGGGTGAAGTCCGGGCCGGAGGGCACCCAGCTGATGCCGCCGGCGGCGATCGTGCCGATGCCCGCGACCATCATCGCGGTGGAGCCGGCCGGCTTGTCGAGGACGGCCGCCCAGTCGGTCTCGGCGACCAGGTAGCCCATCACGAGCACGCTGAAGGCACCGAACAGGTACGTCGACCAGGTCGAGCACGCGCGCAGCGCGCCGATGCCGAGACCGGAGACCAGGAAGGTGCAGCCCACGAAGAGCAGCAGGGTGACCACGACCAGGGCGGTGTTCTTCCGCACGCCGAACAGCAGGTCCAGCACCGTCAGCATGGCGAAGGCGCCGCTGACGGCGTTGATCGTCTCCCAACCCCAGCGCGCCACCCAGATCAGGGCGCCGGGGAACAGGTTGCCGCGCTGGCCGAAGACGGCCCGCGACAGCGCCATGCCGGGGGCGCCGCCCCGCTTGCCGGCGATCGAGATCAGGCCGACGAGCCCGTACGAGACCACGGGCGCGGCGACCGCCACGACGAGGACCTGCCAGATGTTGAGCTTGTTGAAGATCACCAGGCCGGCGCCCATGGTGAGCAGCAGCACGCTGATGTTGGCGGCGACCCAGGTGGGGACCAGCTCGCGGACCCGGCCGGTGCGCTCGGCGTCGGGGACGGGTTCGAGGCCCCGGGTCTCCAGGGCGGTCTCGGTCGTCGGGGGCTCCAGCGCGCCGTCTGCGGGCTCGGCGGACATGCGGTTTCTCCGGAAGGGGCGGGTATGGGTGGGCAAGTCGCCCATCATCGTAGATCTGATGCCTATACAACAAATGGGGCCTTACGGTCCGCTCCGTCCCTCGGCGTCCGCGGCGCGGGGCGGCCGTGGCCGATACTGGTGCCGTTATGGACATCCTCATCCTTGCTGTAGTCATCGCCCTGGTCGCGGTCGGCGCGATCAGCGGGTTCCTGGTCAGCAGCCGCAGGAAGAAGCAGCTGCCGCCGACCCCGCCGAGCACGCCGACCATCACTGCCCCGCCCGCCGAACCGCAGGTGGGGGAGGACGCCGCAACAACGGTCGAAGAACCGCGCCGCACGATCGAGGAGGTCGCCCTCCCCGAGGCGGAGGCGGCGCCCGCCCCCGCCGAGGCGCCGGCCGCCGAGGCCGAGCTGCCGGCCGCACCCGAGATCGAGGTGCCCGAGCCCACCGCGGGCCGCCTGGTCCGCCTGCGCGCCCGCCTCGCGCGCTCGCAGAACTCGCTCGGCAAGGGGTTGCTCACGCTGCTCTCCCGCGAGCACCTCGACGAGGACACCTGGGAGGAGATCGAGGAGACCCTCCTCATCGCCGACGTCGGCGTCGTCCCGACGCAGGAGCTGGTCGACCGGCTGCGCGAGCGGGTCAAGGTCCTCGGCACCCGCACCCCGGCCGAACTGCGCACCCTGCTCAAGGAAGAGCTGCTGACCCTGGTCGGCACCGACTTCGACCGCACCGTGAAGACCGAGAGCGGCATGGACACCCCGGGCGTCGTGATGGTCGTCGGCGTCAACGGCACCGGCAAGACCACCACCACCGGCAAGCTCGCCCGCGTCCTCGTCGCCGACGGCCGCAGCGTGGTGCTCGGCGCCGCCGACACCTTCCGCGCCGCCGCCGCCGACCAGCTCCAGACCTGGGGCGAGCGGGTCGGGGCGCGCACCGTGCGCGGCCCCGAGGGCGGCGACCCGGCCTCGATCGCCTACGACGCGGTCAAGGAGGGCATCGCCGAGGGCGCCGACGTGGTGCTCATCGACACCGCCGGCCGCCTGCACACCAAGACCGGCCTGATGGACGAGCTCGGCAAGGTCAAGCGCGTCGTGGAGAAGCACGGCCCGCTGGACGAGGTCCTGCTCGTCCTCGACGCCACCACCGGTCAGAACGGCCTGATGCAGGCCCGCGTCTTCGCCGAGGTCGTCGACATCACCGGCATCGTGCTGACCAAGCTCGACGGCACCGCCAAGGGCGGCATCGTCGTCGCCGTCCAGCGCGAGCTCGGCGTCCCGGTCAAGCTCGTCGGCCTCGGCGAGGGTCCGGACGACCTGGCCCCGTTCGAGCCGGAGGCGTTCGTCGACGCCCTGATCGGCGACTGAGCCCCGCCCGTACGGGGCCGCCCGCGCGGCCCGTGCCCACGCCGGCGCCCCCGCGTTCCGTCCGGAACACGGGGGCGCCGGCGTACGTACGGGCCGGGGCCGGCCCCGTACGGGCGGGGCTCAGCGGCGCAGGCGGTGGCAGATGTACGCGAGGGTGCCGAGCAGCAGCCGCGCCTGCGGCGGCCCGCCCGCGGAGTCCAGGGCGGGCGGCCGCAGCCAGCTCACCGGGCCCAGCCCCGCGTGGTCGGACGGCGGCGCCGTCACGTAGGCGCCCGCCCCCAGGGCCCGCAGGTCCAGCCCGGCGTCGTCCCAGCCCATCCGGTAGAGCAGTTGCGGCAGCCCGTCCGCCGCGCCCGGGGCCACGAAGAACTGGGCGCGGCCGTCCGGGGTGGCGGTGACCGGCCCGAGCGGCAGGCCCATCCGCTCCAGGCGGACCAGCGCCCGGCGCCCGGCCTCCTGGGGGACCTCGATGACGTCGAAGCCGCGGCCCGCGGGCAGCAGCACGGCCGCCCCCGGGTACTCGCCCCAGATCTCGGTGACCCGGTCCAGGGTGGCGCCCGCGGGGACCGTCGGCGCGAGGGGCAGCGGGTGCGCCCCCGGCGCCGCGCACTGCGCATGGCCGCAGGAGCAGTCGCGGGCCGGCGCGGCGGCCCGGGCCCCGGGAACCACGTCCCAGCCCCACAGGCCGGTGTACTCCGCCACCGCCGTGCACTCCGACATGCGTCCGCGCCGCCGGGCGGCAGAACGGAATTCCTTGGTGCTGCGGCTGCCGCCGATCGTGAAGCCCATGCCCATGCCCCCTCCAACGGGTCGGACGCGCCGGTGGTTACGACGTCGGCAGGGCGGGTTCGGGCCCGGTTCCCGATGCGGCCCGGCGCACTCCTCGCCGCGCGCGCCCCGGACGCACTCCTGTCCAACCGATCGTTTCGCCTCACTGTCAAGTGAATCGTGCCTGGCGGGTGGCGAGTTCATTCGAAGGGGTGGCGAATGGTGGCGTTTGTGGAATCGACCTCGCGGGAGGGGTGATCGTAGGATTACTTTCGGTGCACGAACCCCCGCGGCGGACCGGTTCGTGGTCATGCCGGAGGCAAGGTGTGAGGGACCTGTGAAGGTCCCCGGCGGCACGCGCCGCACGGGCCAGGGTTTCGTGCGAGGAGTTCCAGAGCGGATGGGGGCGTTCCAGTGAGCGGCAACGGCGCAAGCGGAACGAGCGCGGAGCCGGACGTGCCGGACGTGCAGGACGTCCCGGACGCTGCGGGCCCGGCCGCCCGCAACGAACAGCTCACCTCCTGGTTCGTGCGCAGCGGCTGGTCCAAGGGCGAGCTCGCCCGCCAGGTGAACCGGCGAGCCCGCCAGATGGGCGCCCACCACATCTCCACCGACACCTCCCGCGTCCGCCGCTGGCTCGACGGCGAACAGCCCCGCGAACCCGTCCCGCGGATCCTCTCCGAGCTGTTCTCGGAGCGGTTCGGCTCGGTCGTCGCCATCGAGCAGCTGGGCCTGCGCACCGCCCACCAGACGCCCTCCGTCTCCGGCGTCGACCTGCCCTGGGCGGGTCCGCAGACCGTCGAGCTCCTCGGCGAGTTCTCGCGCAGCGACCTGATGCTGGCCCGCCGCGGGTTCCTCGGCCCCTCCCTCGCCCTCTCGGCCGGCCCCGCCCTCATCGAGCCCATGCAGCGCTGGCTCGTCCCCGTCCCGACCGCCGACCCCGGCCTCCGCGACACCCTGCCGGGCGGCGCCCCGGGCGGCCACCGCCCGCCGCGGCTCTCCGAGCCGGAGCTCGACCTGCTCGAAGCCACCACCGTGATGTTCCGGCAGTGGGACGCCCAGTGCGGCGGCGGACTGCGGCGCAAGGCCGTCGTGGGCCAGCTGCACGAGGTGACCGACCTGCTCCAGGAGCACCACCCGGCCCCGGTCATGAAGCGGCTGTTCAAAGTGGCCGCCGAACTGGCCGAACTGGCCGGGTGGATGAGCTACGACGTCGGTCTGCACCCCACCGCCCAGAAGTACTTCGTCCTCGCGCTGCACGCCGCCAAGGAGGCGGGGGACAAGCCGCTGGGCTCGTACATCCTCTCCAACATGAGCCGCCAGATGATCCACCTCGGCCGCCCCGAGGACGCCCTGGAGCTCATCCACCTCGCGCAGTACGGCAGCCGCGACTGCGCAGGCCCCCGCACCCAGGCCATGCTGTATGCGATGGAGGCCCGGGCCTACGCCAACATGGGCCAGCCCAGCCGCTGCAAGCGCGCCGTCCGCATGGCCGAGGACACCTTCTGCGACGTCGGCCTCGGCGGCGAGCCCGAGCCCGACTGGATCCGGTTCTTCTCCGAGGCCGAGCTCAACGGCGAGAACTCCCACTCCTACCGGGACCTCGCCTACGTCGCGGGCCGCAGCCCCATGTACGCCTCCCTGGCCGAGCCCGTCATGGAGCGGGCCGTCGAGCTCTTCCAGAAGGACGAGGTGCACCAGCGCTCCTACGCCCTCAACCTCATCGGCATGGCCACCGTCCACCTGCTCCAGCGCGAGCCCGAGCAGGCCGCCGTCCTGGTGGACCGCGCCCTGGACGTGGCCGGAAAGGTGCGGTCCGAAAGGGTCAACACGCGGCTGCGCAAGACCGTCGACACCGCCGCCCGTGAGTACGGCGACGTCGCCGAGATCGTCCGGCTCACCGACCACCTCGCCTCGCGGCTCCCCGAGGCCGCGGAGGCCGTCTGACGGCCCTCCCCGGCCGCCCCCCAAGGCCCCGGCCGCGGCAGACACCCCGTGAAGCCCGATCAGGCTCCCCCAGCCAGGTCTCCCGGGTGCTGCCGCGGCCGGCCGTACCGCACCGCCTCCCCCCCGACCCGTTCATGGACGCGTAACACGTCCGACCTCTTCGTCACGGGCGCGAAACATCGAGCGGCGCCGCCGGAAACCGGCCTGCGCGAATCTCAGGGCCAATAACCGGCCAGCCCCCAGGCCCCACCCCCGGCCTTACGCCTTGCGCCGCTCAGGTTTTCACGATCGCCCGCACGCGACCGTACCGACGACGAGGAGACGCCGATGGCCTCAGCAGCAGCCATCACGACCCTCGCGGCAGACGCCCCGACGCTCTCTGCCGCGAACACCGGGTTCATGCTCATCTGCTCCGCCCTGGTCATGCTGATGACTCCGGGACTCGCCTTCTTCTACGGAGGCATGGTCCGCGTCAAGAGCAGCCTCAACATGCTGATGATGAGCTTCATCAGCCTCGGGATCGTCACGATCCTGTGGGTCCTCTACGGCTTCAGCCTCGCCTTCGGCACGGACTCCGGCAGCGTCATCGGCTGGAACTCCGACTACGTCGGCCTCAGCGGCATCGGCATCACCGAGCTCTGGGACGGCTACACCATCCCGGTCTACGTCTTCGCCGTCTTCCAGCTCATGTTCGCCGTGATCACCCCCGCCCTGATCAGCGGCGCCCTGGCCGACCGCGTCAAGTTCAGCGCCTGGACCCTGTTCACCGCCCTGTGGGTCAGCCTCGTCTACTTCCCCGTCGCCCACTGGGTCTGGGGCACCGGCGGCTGGCTCTTCGACATGGGCGTCATCGACTTCGCCGGCGGCACCGCCGTCCACATCAACGCCGGCGCCGCCGCCCTCGGCGTCATCCTCGTCATCGGCAAGCGCGTCGGCTTCAAGAAGGACCCGATGCGCCCGCACAGCCTCCCCCTGGTGATGCTCGGCGCCGGCCTGCTGTGGTTCGGCTGGTTCGGCTTCAACGCCGGATCCTGGCTCGGCAACGACGACGGCGTCGGCGCCGTCATGTTCGTCAACACCCAGGTCGCCACCGCCGCCGCCATGCTCGCCTGGCTCGCCTACGAGAAGCTGCGCCACGGCTCCTTCACCACCCTCGGCGCCGCCTCCGGCGCGGTCGCCGGCCTCGTCGCCATCACCCCCTCCGGCGGCTCCTGCTCCCCGCTCGGCGCGATCGCCATCGGCGCCATCGCCGGCCTGCTGTGCGCCATGGCCGTCGGCCTGAAGTACAAGTTCGGCTACGACGACTCCCTCGACGTCGTCGGCGTCCACCTCGTCGGCGGCATCGTCGGCTCCCTCCTCGTCGGCTTCTTCGCCACCGGCGGGGTCCAGTCCGACGCGGCCGGCCTCTTCTACGGCGGCGGCCTGGAGCAGCTCGGCAAGCAGGCCGTCGGGGTCTTCTCGGTCCTCGCCTACTCTCTCGTCGCGTCCGCGGTGCTCGCCCTCCTCCTCGACAAGACGATGGGGATGCGCGTCAGCGAGGACGACGAGGTCTCCGGCATCGACCAGGTCGAGCACGCCGAGACCGCCTACGACTTCAGCGGAGCCGGCGGCGGCGCCTCCTCGCGGAGCACCGCCGTCCTCGCCACCGCTGCCGCCGCGACCAAGAAGGTTGACGCATGAAGCTGATCACCGCGATCGTCAAGCCGCACCGGCTCGACGAGATCAAGGACGCCCTCCAGCGCTACGGGGTCCAGGGCCTGACCGTCTCCGAGGCCAGCGGATACGGCCGCCAGCGCGGCCACACCGAGGTCTACCGCGGCGCCGAGTACACCGTCGACCTCGTACCGAAGATCCGCATCGAGGTCGTCGTCGAGGACGACGACGCCGAGCCCGTCATGGAGATCCTGGTGCAGGGCGCCCGCACCGGGAAGATCGGTGACGGCAAGGTGTGGAGCGTCCCCGTCGACGCCCTCATCCGCGTCCGCACCGGCGAGCGCGGCGCCGAAGCGCTCTGACGAGGGAGAACCTGGGTGGCGAGCGTGGAAGAGACACCGGACACCTCCGACCCCGGAAGCGGCGGCTACGCCGCGGCCCGGCTGCGGCTCCTCCACGAGGAGTCGCGGTCCGGGCCCTCGCGGCGTTCCGCGCTGGCCGGGCTGACCGACGACTGGCTGAAGGCCCTGTTCACCGGCGCCGCCCGGGAGAGCGGCGTGCGCGGCGCCGCCCTCGTCGCCGTCGGCGGCTACGGGCGCGGCGAACTCTCCCCGCGCAGCGACCTCGACCTGCTGCTCCTGCACGACGGCAAGGCCGCCCCCGCCGACCTGGCCCGGCTCGCCGACCGCCTCTGGTACCCCGTGTGGGACCTCGGACTCTCCCTGGACCACTCCGTCCGCACCCCCGGCGAGGCCCGCAAGACCGCCGCCGAGGACCTCAAGGTCCACCTCGGGCTGCTCGACGCACGCCCCGTCGCCGGCGACGCCGGACTGCTGGCGGGACTGCGCACCTCCGTCCTGGCCGACTGGCGCAACCAGGCCGCCAAACGGCTGCCCCAGCTGCACGCCCTGTGCCGGGAGAGGGCCGAACGCTCCGGCGAACTGCGCTTCCTCCTCGAACCCGACCTCAAGGAGGCCCGCGGCGGCCTGCGCGACGCCGCCGCCCTGCGCGCCGTCGCCGCCTCCTGGCTGGCCGACGCCCCCCGCGAGGGGCTCGCCGACGCCCGCCGCCGGCTCCTCGACGCCCGCGACGCCCTCCACCTCGTCACCGGACGCGCCGGAGACCGCCTCGCCCTGCAGGAGCAGGCCCAGGTCGCCGCCCGGCTCGGCCTCCTCGACGCCGACGCGCTCCTGCGCGAGGTCTACGAGGCCGCCCGGACCGTCGCCTACGCCGCCGACGTCACCTGGCGGGAGGTCGGCCGCGTGCTGCGCGCCCGCTCCGCCCGGCCCCGGCTGCGCGGGCTCCTCGGAGGCGGCCGCGGCGCCCCCGCCGGGGAACGGGCCCCGCTGGCCGACGGGATCGTCGAGTCCGACGGCGAGGCCGTGCTCGCCCTCGCCGCCCGGCCCGAACGCGACCCCGTGCTGCCGCTGCGGCTCGGCGCGGCCGCCGCCCAGGCCGGACTGCCGGTCTCCCCGCACGCCGTACGCCGCCTCGCCGCGCACGGCAGGCCGCTGCCCGTGCCCTGGCCGGGCGAGGCGCGGGAGCAGCTGCTCACCCTGCTCGGGGCGGGGGAGCCCACCGTCGGGGCCTGGGAGGCCCTGGAGGCCGAGGGGATCATCTCCGCGCTCCTGCCCGACTGGGAGCGCGTCCGCTGCCGCCCGCAGCGCAATCCCGTGCACACCTGGACCGTGGACCGGCACCTGGTGGAGACCGCCGTCCGGGCCTCCGCGATGACCCGCCGGGTCGGCCGGCCCGACCTGCTGCTGATGGCGGCCCTGCTGCACGACATCGGCAAGGGCTGGCCCGGCGACCACTCCGTCGCGGGGGAGACCATCGCCCGCGACACCGCCCTGCGGGTCGGGTTCGACGCGGCCGACGCCGACGTGCTGGGCGTGCTGGTCCGCCACCACCTGCTGCTGGTGGAGACCGCGACCCGGCGCGACCTGGACGACCCGGCCACCGTGCGGGCGGTCGCCGAGGCCGTCGGCAGCCCCGGAACGCTGGAGCTCCTGCACGCCCTGACCGAGGCCGACGCGCTGGCCACCGGGCCGGCGGCCTGGTCGGCCTGGCGGGCCTCGCTCGTGGCCGACCTGGTCGGGCGGGTCGCGGCCGTCCTCGGCGGGGCCCCCGTCCCCGACGAGCCCGACCCGGCGCCCTCCGCCGAGGAGGAGCGGCTCGCGGTCGAGGCGCTGCGGACCGGGGAGCCGGTGCTGGCGCTGCACACCCGGCAGGAGGAGGACGCGGTCGGTGGGGAGCTGGCCGTCGCGGTCCCCGACCAGCCGGGGGTGCTGCCCGCGGTGGCCGGGGTCCTGGCCCTGCACCGCCTCACCGTCCGCGCGGCCGACCTGCGCTCCCTGGAACTGCCCGACCGGCTGGGCGAGGTCCTGGTCCTGCGCTGGCGGGTGGCCGCGGAGTACGGCTCGCTGCCCGAGGCGGCGCGGCTGCGCAGCGACCTGATCCGGGTGCTGGACGGGTCCCTCGACGTCGCGGCGAAGCTCGCCGAGCGCGAGGCGGCGTACCCGCGCCGGCGCGGGGTCGTCCCCCCGCCGCCCCGGGTGACCGCCGTCCCGGGCGTCTCCTCGCTCGCCACCGTCCTGGAGGTCCGCGCCCCCGACGCCGTCGGGCTCCTGCACCGGATCGGCCGGGCCCTGGAGGCCGCCGGCGTGCGCGTGCGCAGCGCCCACGTCTCCACGCTGGGCGCCAACGCGGTGGACTCGCTCTACGTCACCACCGCCGAGGGAAAACCCCTGTCCCCGGCGGAATCAGCCGTGGTCACCGAAGCCCTGTCCCAGGCCCTGTGCTGAAGGCCCCGCCGCTGCGCGCAGCGATCCCCTCCCCGCCCCTTCCCGCTGTGCCGGATAGGCGGCTCCGCTGCATGGCGGGCTCCGCCCGGGCCGTTTTCGCCTCAGGCGCCGGCGGGGCTGAAATCAGCCCCGCCGGCGCCTGAGGCGCGGGGGTCGGGGGGCGGAGCCCCCGGTTTCGGGAAGGGGCGGGGAGGGGAAAAGCGCCCGCAGGGCCGGGCCGGCGGCTCGGACCGATACCCTGGGGTACGACCACCCCGCCCCCGACCCGAGGAATCGCGACCACCGTGTTCGATACGCTTTCCGACCGCCTCAGCGCGACTTTCAAGAGCCTTCGCGGCAAGGGCCGCCTGAGCGAGGCCGACATCGACGCGGCGGCCCGGGAAATCCGTATCGCCCTCCTCGAGGCCGACGTCGCCCTCCCGGTCGTCCGCTCCTTCATCGCGAACGTCAAGGAACGCGCCCGCGGCGCCGAGGTCTCCAGGGCCCTCAACCCGGCCCAGCAGGTCCTGAAGATCGTCAACGAGGAGCTCGTCGGCATCCTCGGCGGCGAGACCCGCCGCCTGCGCTTCGCCAAGACCGCGCCGACCGTGATCATGCTGGCCGGTCTCCAGGGTGCCGGTAAGACCACCCTCGCCGGAAAGCTCGGCTTCTGGCTCAAGGGCCAGGGCCACACCCCCCTGCTCGTCGCCTGCGACCTCCAGCGCCCGAACGCCGTCAACCAGCTCGGCATCGTCGCCGAGCGCGCCGGCGTCGGCTTCTACGGCCCGCAGCCGGGCAACGGCGTCGGCGACCCGGTCCAGGTCGCCAAGGACTCCGTCGAGTACGCGCGCACCAAGCAGCACGACATCGTCATCGTCGACACCGCCGGCCGCCTCGGCATCGACCAGGAGCTGATGCAGCAGGCCGCGGACATCCGCGACGCCGTCAGCCCCGACGAGATCCTCTTCGTCGTCGACGCCATGATCGGCCAGGACGCGGTCAACACCGCCGAGGCCTTCCGCGACGGCGTCGGCTTCGACGGCGTGGTGCTGTCCAAGCTCGACGGCGACGCGCGCGGCGGTGCCGCGCTCTCCATCGCGCACGTCACCGGCAAGCAGATCATGTTCGCCTCGAACGGCGAGAAGCTCGACGACTTCGACGCGTTCCACCCCGACCGCATGGCGGGCCGGATCCTCGACATGGGCGACATGCTCACCCTGATCGAGCAGGCCGAGAAGACCTTCAGCCAGGCCGAGGCCGAGAAGATGGCGGCCAAGCTGGCGAAGGGGCCGAAGGAGTTCACCCTCGACGACTTCCTGTCGCAGATGGAGCAGGTCCGCAAGATGGGCTCCATCAGCAAGCTGCTCGGCATGCTGCCGGGCATGGGCCAGATCAAGGACCAGATCAACAACATCGACGAGCGCGACGTGGACCGCACCGCCGCGATCATCAAGTCGATGACCCCGGCCGAGCGCCAGGACCCCACGATCATCAACGGCTCGCGCCGCGCCCGTATCGCCAAGGGCTCCGGCGTCGAGGTCAGCGCCGTGAAGAGCCTGGTCGAGCGGTTCTTCGACGCCCGCAAGATGATGTCCCGCATGGCCCAGGGCGGCGGCATGCCGGGCATGCCGGGCATCCCGGGGATGGGCGGCGGCCCCGGCCGGCAGAAGAAGCAGGTCAAGCAGGCCAAGGGCAAGCGCAAGAGCGGCAACCCGATGAAGCGCAAGGCGGAGGAGGCGGCCGCCGCGGCCCGCCGCGAGCAGGGCCCGCAGGGCGAGCTGCCCGCCGGCAGCCCGTTCGGCCTGCCGGTCGGCGGCCAGGCCGGCCAGGACTTCGACCTGCCGGACGAGTTCAAGAAGTTCATGAAGTAGTCCGCGCCGTTCGTGCGGGGCCCCGGTCGCTCGATGCGGCCGGGGCCCCGTGCGTACGTCCCCGCGGGCGGCCCCCGTGCAGGAGCCGTGGTCCGGAATATCCCTTATGGTCGGCCAGGAGGACGGCAGTAAGGAGGCCACGGTGCCCAGCCCCACCCCCGCACCGCCCCGCGACCGGGCCGACACCCCCTGGCGCTCCGAGGGCGCACCGCCCACCCCTCCACCGAGGCGGAGGATGCCGGGCGGCTGGCGCGGGCTGATCCTCGCCGCCCTGATCGTCTTCCTGCTGACCAACGTGGTCCTGTCGTTCTTCAACGAGGGCGACGAGCCGACCATCTCGTACACCGAGTTCAGCAAGCAGGTCGGCTCCGGCAACGTCTCGAAGATCTACTCCAAGGGCGACCGGATCCAGGGCCAGCTGAAGGCCGGGCAGCCGCTGCCCGACGGCGACAAGGGCGACTACACCAAGTTCGTCACCCAGCGCCCCGCCTTCGCCGACGACAACCTGTGGGCCGAGCTCACCAAGCAGCACGTGACCGTGACGGCCTCCCCGGTCGTCGCGCAGCGCAGCTTCCTGGCCAACCTGCTGCTCTCCCTCGCCCCGATGCTGCTGCTCATCCTGCTGTGGGTGTTCATCGCCCGCCGGATGGGCTCGGCGCTGGGCGGCGGCCTCGGCGGCCTCGGCCGCAAGGCGCCGCCCAGGCCCGTGGAGCTGGAGGCGGGGGCGAAGCGCACCACCTTCGAGGACGTGGCGGGCATCGACGAGGTGGAGGCGGAGCTCAGCGAGGTCGTCGACTTCCTGAAGAACCCGCAGGAGTACCGCCGGATGGGCGCCCGGATGCCCGGCGGCGTCCTGCTCGCCGGCCTGCCCGGCACCGGCAAGACCCTGCTCGCACGCGCCGTCGCGGGCGAGGCGGGCGTGCCGTTCTTCTCGGCCTCGGCCTCGGAGTTCATCGAGATGATCGTCGGGGTCGGCGCCTCCCGGGTCCGCGAGCTGTTCGCCGAGGCGCGCAAGGTCGCCCCCGCGATCATCTTCATCGACGAGATCGACACCATCGGGCGGGCCCGGGGCGCCGGCGGCGGCCTCGGCGGCCACGACGAGCGCGAACAGACCCTGAACCAGATCCTGACCGAGATGGACGGCTTCTCCGGCTCGGAGGGGGTCGTCGTGATCGCCGCGACCAACCGCGCCGACGTCCTGGACCCTGCGCTGACCCGCCCCGGCCGCTTCGACCGCACGGTGACCGTCTCCCCGCCCGACAAGAGCGGCCGCGAGGCCATCCTGAGGATCCACACCCGCGAGATCCCCCTCGCCGCCGACGTGGACCTCGCGCACGTGGCCGCGACCACCCCCGGCATGACCGGCGCCGAACTCGCCAACCTGGCCAACGAGGCCGCCCTCCTCGCGGTCAAGCGCAAGCGGGACGCGGTCACCCGGGCCGACCTCTCCGAGGCCCTGGAGAAGGTCCAGCTCGGCGCGGAACGGCCGCTGGTCATGCCGCAGGAGGAGCGCCGCCGCACCGCGTACCACGAGAGCGGCCACGCGCTGCTGGGCATGCTCCAGCCGGGCGCCGACCCGGTCCGGAAGATCACCATCGTGCCGCGCGGCCGGGCGCTCGGCGTCACCCTGTCCACCCCGGAGGCGGACCGCTACGCGTACACGGAGCAGTACCTGCGCGGCCGGATCATCGGGGCGCTCGGCGGCATGGCGGCCGAGCACACGGTGTACGACGTGATCACCACGGGCTCCGAGAACGACCTGGAACAGGTCACCAACATCGTCCGCGGCATGGTCGGCCGCTGGGGCATGAGCGACCGGATCGGCCGGCTCACCGCGATCCCGTCGGACGCGCAGAGCCCGTACGGCCTCGTGGCGGCCCCCTCCACCCTCGACGCGGTGGACGTGGAGATGCGGCGGATCGTGGACGAGTGCTACGCCGAGGCGTGCCGGCTGCTGCGCGAACACCGGCCGAAACTCGACGCCCTGGCCGAGGCGCTGCTGGAGCACGAGACCCTCGACGAGGCCGCCGCCTACGCCGCGGCCGACATCCCCCGCACGGCCAAGTGACCGCGGCTGCCCCCGGGGCGGGCCGGCCGGCCCGCCGGGTCAGGGCACGCGGGCGATGACGTAGCGGAAGATGTTCGGCAGCCAGACGGAACCGTCGCTTCGCTCGTAGGGGTGAAGCGCCTCGGCAAGCTCCTTCTCCAGCTGCGCCGGATCCCCGGAGGCGTCGTACAGCCCCGTCGAGACCAGCCCGCGCACCGCGCTGTCCGCGTCCGCGTACCCGAAGGGGCAGAACACCCGTCCGGAGCCGTCGGGCAGCAGCCCGGCGCCCGCGACCAGCGCGTCCAGGTCGTGCGGCGCGGGCCCGCCGCCGTGCACCGCGGGCACCGTGCACCGCTCGGGCGGCCCCCAGTCGGCCAGCACCACCGCACCGCCCCGCCGCACGGCCGGCAGGGCCGCGTCCAGGGCCGCCGCGGACGACGCGAAGCCCAGCAGCACGTCGTAGGGGCGGGGGCCGCCCGGCGGGGCCGCCGCCACCTCCAGCAGCCGCTCGCGCGCCAGCGCACGCCGGGCGGGCTCCGCCTCGACCCCGGTGGCGGCGGCGCCCCGCCCGGCGGCCAGCAGCAGGGCCAGCCCGGCGCCGCAGTCCAGGCAGAGCAGCCGGTCGCCGGGACCGACCTCCAGCCGGTCGAAGACCGCTTCGTACAGCGGTACCAGCATCCGTTCCTGGATCTCCGCCCAGTCCCGGGCGACGAGCGTGGCCGTCGGCATCGGTGTCATCGAAAGAGCGCTCCTGATTCCGTGTCGCCCCCTTGCCCCCGTTGCCAGAGAACTCCCCATTCGCCCCGGCGTCCAGAGGACTGCGCCACCCGATTCACGCATCCAGCGCCCGGCGCCGTACCATTCGCGCCATGGCAAAGGCTCCCGTTCTCACCCCCCAGGCGGAGGATTTCCCCCGCTGGTACCAGGATCTGATCAACAAGGCCGAGCTGGCCGACAACGGCCCGGTGCGCGGCACCATGGTCATCCGGCCGTACGGCTACGGGCTGTGGGAGCGGATGCAGCAGGAGATGGACGCGCGCATCAAGGAAGCGGGCGCCCAGAACGCGTACTTCCCGATGTTCATCCCGCAGGCCTACCTCACCAAGGAGGCCGAGCACGTCGAGGGCTTCGCCCCCGAGCTGGCGGTCGTCACGCACGGCGGCGGCAAGCAGCTCGAGGAGCCGGTCGTGGTCCGGCCGACCTCCGAGACGATCATCAACGACTACTTCTCCAAGTGGGTCCAGAGCTACCGCGACCTGCCCCTGCTGATCAACCAGTGGGCCAACGTGGTCCGCTGGGAGATGCGTCCGCGCGTCTTCCTCCGTACGAGCGAGTTCCTGTGGCAGGAGGGGCACACCGCCCACGCCACCTACGAGGACGCCCGCGACTACGCCGCCCGGATCCACCGCGACGTCTACGGCGACTTCATGGTCAACGTGCTCGGCATCGACGTGGTGCTCGGCCGCAAGACCCCCAAGGAGCGCTTCGCGGGCGCCATCAACACCCTCACCCTCGAGGGCATGATGGGCGACGGCAAGGCCCTTCAGATGGGCACGAGCCACGAGCTCGGCCAGAACTTCGCCAAGGCGTTCAACACCCAGTACCTGTCCAAGGACAGCAAGCAGGAGTTCGTCTGGCAGACGTCCTGGGGCGTGTCGACCCGCATGGTCGGCGGTCTGATCATGTCCCACGGCGACGACAACGGCCTGCGGGTGCCGCCGCGGCTGGCGCACGTCCAGGTCGTCGTCATGGCGATCAAGGGCGACGAGGCCGTGGCCAAGGTCCGCGAGCTCGGCGACCGCCTGAAGGCCGCGGGCATCCGCGTCCACGTGGACGACCGGGTCGACATCCCGTTCGGCCGCCGGGCCGTGGACTGGGAGCTCAAGGGCGTACCGGTCCGCATCGAGATCGGCCCCCGCGACCTGGAGGCCGGCACGGCGATGCTCGCCCGCCGGATCCCGGGCGGCAAGGAGCCGGTGCAGATCGACGCGCTCGCCGACCTGCTGCCCAAGGTGCTCGACGAGGACCAGGCGCAGCTGCTGCGCGAGTCCCGCGAGCGCCGCGAGGCCCGTACCAGCGACGTCTCCACCCTGGAGGAGGCGGCCGAGGCCGCGATCGCCGGCGGCTGGGCCCGGATCCCGTGGGCCGACCTCGGCCCGGAGGGCGAGGCCAAGCTGGGCGAGCAGGCCGTCACCGTGCGCTGCCTGATCGCCGAGGACGGGTCGGTGCCGGAGTCGGACGACGCGCCCGGTACCCTCGCCATCGTCGCGCGCTCGTACTGACCGCCACCGCTTGACCCCACCTCAGCCCCGGCGCGCGGCCCGAGCCGCGCGCCGGGGCTGAGGTGTGCCGGTCGTCATTACGTACCGACTCCTCCTGGGATCGGCGCATGGGTCCTCGTCGGGATGCATCAGGCTGAACTGACGGGTACGTGCAAAAAATTTGGAATGGCCCGGAATCGGAACACCGGGGCACCCCGGCTCGTTGTCACGACGTGAGCACGACACCACCTGTTCTCGCCGCAGAGCTGGCGCAGGCGTGGGCCGACATTCAGCGGTACCACCCCGAGCTGCCCGATCTTGCCGCGCCCGAGTCCCTGATCGGAGAGTCCTCGTCCGCCTGCGGCGCCGAGCTCTCCTTCGAGCGACTGCTGCACGAGGCAGTCCACGGCATCGCCGCCGCCCGCGGAGTGCGCGACACCTCCCGGGCCGGCCGCTACCACAACCGCAGATTCCTCGCGATCGCCGAGGAGATGGGGCTGGACCACTCCGACGAGCCGCACGCCAGCAGCGGCTTCTCCCTGGTCACGCTCAACGCGGAGGCGAAGAAGCGCTACCGGCCCACCATGGAGCGGCTCCAGCGCGCGCTGAAGGCGCACACGGCCGCCACCCAGGCGGACACCAAGCGCACCTTCCGCGGGCCGGCGGCGCGCCACGGCTCCTCCGGCGGCGGTGTCCGCGTCAAGGCGGTCTGCGACTGCGGGCGCAACGTGCGGGTCGTGCCGTCCGTGCTGGCGCAGGCGCCGATCGTCTGCGGCGGCTGCATGAAGCCCTTCCGCATCCCCGAAGTGGCGGTGGCCGCGGCCGCCTCCTGAGCAGGGGCAGGACCGGCCCCCGCGCGGAGGGGCGCCGGGCATATGGCACAATGGCAAGCTGTACTCGACAGTCGCACAGGACCCCTCTCTCCTCCGGCTGACGCGTCCATCGGGCACCCGAGTACCGCAACCCCACGTGGCATCTCAAGTGCCCCACCACGTCAAGTTCAGGAGACACCACTCCAGTGGCAGTCAAGATCAAGCTCAAGCGCCTCGGCAAGATCCGCTCTCCGCACTACCGCATCGTCGTCGCCGACGCCCGCACCCGCCGGGACGGCCGCGCGATCGAGGAGATCGGCATCTACCAGCCGACGTACAACCCCTCGCGCATCGAGGTCAACGCCGAGCGTGCGCAGTACTGGCTCTCGGTCGGCGCCCAGCCCACCGACGCCGTTCTCGCCATCCTGAAGCTCACCGGCGACTGGCAGAAGCACAAGGGCCTGCCGGCCCCGGCGCCGCTGCTGCAGCCGGCCACGAAGGAAGACAAGCGTCGTTCCTTCGAGGAGTTCGCCAAGGCCCTCGAGGGCATCGGCGAGGGCAAGGGCGAGGCCATCACGCAGAAGGCGAAGAAGGCCGACAAGAAGGCGGACGAGGCTGAGGCCGCCGCCGAGTCGACCGAGGCCTGAGCATGCTCGAGGAGGCTCTTGAGCACCTCGTAAAGGGCATTGTGGACAACCCCGACGACGTGCAGGTCGCCTCGCGCAACCTGCGGCGCGGGCAGGTGCTCGAGGTCCGGGTCCACCCGGACGACCTCGGGAAGGTGATCGGCCGCAACGGCCGCACCGCACGTGCCCTGCGCACCGTCGTGGGCGCCATCGGCGGCCGCGGCATCCGCGTCGACCTCGTCGACGTGGACCAGGTCCGCTGAGCAGTTGAATCACCGGCACGGGCCGGGGAGGGCATACGTGCCCGCCCCGGCCCGTCGTCGTCTGAACAGGAGAGAAGCAGTGCAGCTGGTAGTCGCGCGGATCGGCCGCGCCCACGGGATCAAGGGTGAGGTCACCGTCGAGGTGCGGACGGACGAGCCGGAGCTGCGGCTCGCGCCCGGCTCCGTCCTGCAGACCGAACCGACCGCGGCGGGCCCCCTGACCATCGAGGCGGGCCGGGTGCACAGCGGCCGCCTCCTGCTCCGGTTCGAGGGCGTCAGGGACCGCAATGCCGCCGAGGCGCTGCGCAACACCCTCCTGATCGCCGAGGTGGACCCTGACGAGCTGCCGGAGGAGGAGGACGAGTTCTACGACCACCAGCTCATCGACCTGGACGTGGTGCTGGAGGACGGCACGGAGGTCGGCCGGATCACCGAGATCTCCCACCTGCCCTCGCAGGACCTGTTCATCGTCGAGCGGCCGGACGGCACCGAGGTGATGGTCCCCTTCGTCGAGGAGATCGTCGCCGAGATCGACCTGGAGGAGCAGCGCTGCGTCATCACGCCGCCGCCCGGGCTGATCGACGACCGCGCCGAGATCGCCTCCTCGCGCGACACCGGGGAAGAAGCCTGATGCGGCTCGACGTCGTCACGATCTTCCCCGAGTACCTGGAGCCCCTGAACGTCTCCCTCGTCGGCAAGGCGCGGGCCCGCGGACAGCTCGACGTCCACGTCCACGACCTGCGGGACTGGACCTACGACCGGCACAACACCGTCGACGACACCCCGTACGGCGGCGGCCCCGGCATGGTCATGAAGACCGAGCCGTGGGGCGAGGCCCTCGACCAGGCGCTCGCCGACGGGTACGAGTCCGGCGCGCACGGCCCGGTCATGGTCGTCCCCACGCCCAGCGGCCGCCCCTTCACCCAGGAGCTGGCCGTCGAGCTCTCCGAGCGGCCCTGGCTGATCTTCACGCCCGCCCGCTACGAGGGCATCGACCGCCGCGTGATGGACGAGTACGCCACGCGGATGCCGGTGTACGAGGTCTCCATCGGCGACTACGTCCTCGCGGGCGGCGAGGCCGCCGTCCTGGTGGTCACCGAGGCCGTCGCCCGGCTGCTGCCCGGCGTGCTCGGCAATGCCGAGTCGCACCGCGACGACTCCTTCGCGCCCGGCGAGATGGCGAACCTGCTCGAAGGGCCCGTCTACACCAAGCCCCCCACCTGGCGCGGCCGGGGCATCCCCGAGGTGCTGCTCAGCGGCCACCACGGGAAGATCGCCCGCTGGCGCCGGGACGAGGCCTTCCGCCGCACCGCGCAGAACCGGCCCGACCTGATCGAGCGCTGCGAGGCGTCCGCCTTCGACAAGAAGGACCGCGAGCTGCTGAGCATCCTGGGCTGGCGGCCGACCGCCGACGGTCGATTTTGGCGCAGGCCCGAGGCCGTGGAAGAATGAGCGGCTGCTGTGTGCTCGCGTACGCCCCTGCCACAGGGGGACCGTCGTCCGCCGAGTGACCCGGCTGAAGAATTCTCTACGAAAACCCGCAACGGCGACCTGTGGCGTCGTGCGAAGAAAGCAGACGAAGAACATGTCTCACCTGCTCGACAGCGTCAACGCCGCCACGCTGCGCTCCGACGTCCCGGACTTCCGCCCGGGTGACACGATCAACGTGCACGTCCGCGTCATCGAGGGCAACCGCTCCCGTATCCAGCAGTTCAAGGGCGTCGTCATCCGCCGCCAGGGCTCTGGTGTCTCCGAGACCTTCACCGTTCGCAAGGTCTCCTTCAGCGTCGGCGTGGAGCGCACCTTCCCGGTGAACTCCCCGATCTTCGAGAAGATCGAGCTCGTCACCCGCGGTGACGTCCGTCGCGCCAAGCTGTACTACCTCCGTGAGCTCCGCGGCAAGGCCGCGAAGATCAAGGAGAAGCGCGACCGCTGATCTCCTCTCCGGATCCCGGGGACGGCCGGATAGGCTCGCCCCCGATGGACACCGAAGCAGAGCTCACACAGCGCGGCCACTCCTCCCCCGACCCGGGGGAGGGGCGGCCGCGTTCTGCGTGGGGGCGCGGTTCCGGTCCGGGAGGCCTGCTCCGGGGCGGGCGGCTGTCGGGATGGCGGCGGGCCGGGGTGCTCGGCGCGCTCTGCACGGTCTTCCTGCTGCTGCTCAGCCATTTCGTGGTCCAGCCCTTCCTGATCCCCAGCCGGTCGATGCAGCCGACGCTCCAGGTCGGGGACCGGGTGCTGGTCAACAAACTGGCGTACCGTTTCGGCGCACAGCCGAAGCGAGGGGACGTGGTGGTCTTCGACGGCACCGGCTCCTTCGTGCGCGAGCAGGCCGGGGCCGGACCGCTCGCCGGCCTGGTGCGCGGCGCGGGCTCCGCGCTCGGGATCGGCGAGCCGTCCGAGACCGATTTCGTCAAGAGGGTCGTCGGCGTGGGCGGCGACGACGTCGTCTGCTGCGACGCCGACGGACGGATCAAGGTCAACGGAGTGCCCGTGGCGGAGCCGTACCTGTACCCCGGGGACACGCCCTCGCGCGTGCCGTTCCGGATCGTCGTGCCGCTCGGCACGCTGTGGGTGATGGGCGACCACCGCTCGCAGTCCCGCGACTCCCGGGACCACCTGGGCGAGCCCGGTGGAGGGATGGTGCCCGTGGACAAGGTGATCGGCCGGGCCGACTGGATCGGCTGGCCCCCCGCCCGCTGGGGCGCCGCGGATGCGGGCGGCCATGGGTAGCCGGGGGCGGCCGCGCCGCGAACGCGGCCCGGAGCCCGAGCCGGAGCCGCAGCGGCCCGCACCGTCGCAGGGGTCCGCCGAGCCGGGGCGGCCCGCCGCGCCGCCCGAGCCGGGCGGCCGGGCCGAGCGGCGCCGGCTGGCCCGCAAGGTCCGCAGGCGCAGGCGCACCCGCCGGGCCGGCGAGGTGCCGCTGCTGGTGGTGGCGGCCCTGTGCATCGCCCTGCTCCTGAAGACCTTCCTGGTGCAGGCGTTCTTCATCCCGTCCGGCTCCATGGAGCAGACCATCCGGATCGGCGACCGGGTGCTCGTGGACAAGCTGACCCCGTGGTTCGGCTCGAAGGTCGAGCGCGGCGACGTCGTCGTCTTCAAGGACCCCGGCGGCTGGCTCCGCGGCGAGGCCGCGCGCCCGCCGCAGGACCCGGTCGGCGTCAAGCAGGTCAAGCAGACGCTGACCTTCATCGGCCTGCTGCCCTCGGCCGACGAGCAGGACCTGATCAAGCGGGTTATCGGGGTCGGCGGCGACACCGTCGCGTGCTGCGACGCCACCGGCCGGGTCACCGTCAACGGCACGCCGCTCGACGAGCCGTACGTCAATCCCGGCAACTCCCCCTCCGACATCCGGTTCGAGGTGCGCGTGCCGCCCGGACGGCTGTTCGTCATGGGCGACCACCGCGCGAATTCGGCCGATTCCCGGTTCCACCTCGACGAGGCCTTCCAGGGCACGATCTCGGAGGAGGGCGTTGTGGGGCGGGCCGTGGTCATCGCCTGGCCGTTCGGCCACTGGCGCGAACTGGAGCAGCCCGCGACCTTCCGCTCGGTGCCCGATCAGCAGCGCAGCCGGCGACGCGGCCGCCGGGGGCGCCGCCCGGGCGTGCCCGTCGCATAGTGTGTCCTCGGTCTCCCGAGCCCTAGGGAACTCCCGCTCGTTAAGGGAGGGGAGGACCCGTGTCCGTGTCGGCGCGGGCGGCAATTCCGAGTGAGGAGTGGATGTGGGGGACGTGGCGGTAGGCGCGCGGTCCGGACGCGACGAAGGCGAGGAGCGGCCGGAGGGCGCCGAGCGCGATGCCGAGCGCGATGCCCGCGAGAGCGGCGACGGCGCGGAGGACGGCGCCGAGGCGCGTCCGCACCGGTCGTTCTGGAAGGAGCTCCCGCTCCTGGTCGGTATCGCCCTGCTGCTCGCCCTGCTGATCAAGACCTTCCTGGTCCAGGCTTTCTCGATCCCGTCCGACTCGATGCAGAACACCCTGCAGCGCGGTGACCGGGTGCTCGTGGACAAGCTGACCCCCTGGTTCGGCTCGGAGCCCGAGCGCGGCGAGGTCGTGGTCTTCCACGACCCGGCGAGCTGGCTGGCCGGCGAGCCCACCCCGGAGCCCAACTTCGCGCAGCAGATCCTCAGCAAGATCGGCCTGATGCCGTCCGCGGACGAGAAGGACCTGATCAAGCGGACCATCGCCATCGGCGGGGACACGGTCGAGTGCAAGAAGGGCGGCCCGGTCGTCGTCAACGGCAAGGAGCTCGACGAGCCGTACATCTTCCCCGGGAACACCCCCTGCGACGACGCCCCGTTCGGCCCGATCACCGTGCCCAAGGGCAAGATCTGGGTGATGGGCGACCACCGCCAGAACTCCCAGGACTCCCGCTACCACATGCAGGACTCCACCCAGGGCTTCGTGCCGGTCGACAAGGTCGTCGGACGGGCCGTGGTGGTGGCCTGGCCGGTCACCCGCTGGGCGACCCTGCCCGTCCCGGACACCTTCGACCAGCCCGGCATCGGCGACCAGGCCGCGGCGAAGGCCATCGGGGCCGGTCCGGCCGCGCTCGGGCTCGCCGGCGCGGTTCCGGTCCTCCTGTGGCGCCGCCGCAGGGGGCTGACCAGCGGGACTACCGGCAGGTAGGGTGCCGCCCAGGTCGTCGATCCCGGATGTGGGGGCGCTGCAATGGGCGGAACGCAGACAAGCGGGGCGCAAGCAACGCAGGCAATACGCGGTGGAAAGGACGGCCGCGGCGGTATCGGCAACGTGTTGTCGGGCATCGCCGTGGCCGTCGGCTTCGTGCTCTTCCTGGGCGGCTTCGTCTGGGGGGCGCTGGTCTACCAGCCGTACACGGTGCCGACGGACTCGATGATGCCGACCGTGCGGCCCGGCGACCGGGTGCTCGCCCAGCGGATCGACGGCGGCCAGGTGCGGCGCGGCGACGTCGTCGTCTTCACCGATGCCGCGTGGAGCGACTCCCCCATGGTCAAGCGGGTCGTCGGCATCGGCGGCGACACCGTGAAGTGCTGCGGCCCGGGCGGCCGGCTCACCGTGAACGGCCAGGAGCTCGACGAGCCCTACGTCGACCCCGACAAGGGCCGGCCCGACCCCGTCACGGGCATCGCGGCCCCCTCCGACACCCCGTTCGAGGTGACGGTGCCCGAGGGCAACCTCTTCCTGCTCGGCGACCGGCGCGCCGCCTCGCTGGACTCCCGGGCGCACCTCCAGGAGGCCGGCCAGGGCACCGTTCCCCGTTCGGCGGTCCGCGCCCGGGTGGACGCCGTCGCCTGGCCGTCCATGACCATGCCGGCGAGGCCGCGGACGTACGCCGCCCTGCCCGGCGGGATTTCCCAGCCGGGACCGCTGAAGCTCCAGCTGGCTGCCGTGGGCGCCGGGGCGGCGCTGGTGGTGCTGGGGGCCGCGTACGGGCCGCTCGCGCGCATGCTGGGCGGCGGCCGCAGGCGCGGGCGGGCGCAGGAGCGGGCCGGTGTCCGCTGAGCCCGCCGCCGGGGGCGGCCCGCGACAGGTGTCCCGGGTGATCCTGTTGGACCCCGAGGACCGGATCCTGCTGCTGCACGGCTTCGAACCGGACGACCCGGAGGTCGACTGGTGGTTCACCCCGGGCGGCGGCCTGGAGGGCGGCGAGAGCCGCGAGGAGGCCGCCCTGCGCGAGCTCGCCGAGGAGACCGGGATCACCGAGGTCGAGCTCGGGCCGGTGCTGTGGCAGCGGTACTGCTCCTTCCCGTTCGACGGACGGCGCTGGGAGCAGGACGAGTGGTACTACCTGGCCCGGACGGCCCGGACCCGCTTCGAGATGGGCGGCCTCACGGAGCTGGAGCGGCGCAGCGTCGCCGGGGCCCGGTGGTGGACCGTGGCGGAGCTCCTCGCCTCCCGGGAAACGGTGTATCCGAAGCGGCTCGCGGCGTTGCTGCGTACGCTGCTCGACGACGGTCCTCCGGGCGCGCCGGTGGTCCTGGCGCCGGAAATCGTCTAGGGGTGCCCCGGCCTGGCGCACAATAGGGGGACGCACGGCTGAAGGGGAACATGCCATGAGCGCCGAGGACCTCGAGAAGTACGAGACCGAGATGGAGCTGAAGCTCTATCGGGAGTACCGCGACGTCGTCGGGCTGTTCAAGTACGTGATCGAGACGGAACGCCGCTTCTACCTCACCAACGACTACGAGATGCAGGTGCACTCGGTCCAGGGGGAGGTGTTCTTCGAGGTCACCATGGCCGACGCCTGGGTCTGGGACATGTACCGGCCGGCCCGCTTCGTCAAGCAGGTGCGGGTGCTGACCTTCAAGGACGTGAACATCGAGGAGCTCAACAAGAGCGACCTCGAACTGCCGGGCGGCTGATCCCGCAGGCCGGAGCCCCGGTCTCACCCTTGGGGGTGAGCGCGTCGTCCACAACGGCCTGACTTTCCACCAAGATCCACTCGCCGGACCCGCCCCCGGGATCGTCGGGGGCGGAGGTGGTGCCCGATGGACGCGAAGGGCGTGGCACGGCAGGCACTGGGGCGGTACGGCGAGGAGCTCGCGGTACGGCGGCTGACCGAGGCGGGAATGACCGTCATCGCGCGGAACTGGCGGTGTCGCAGCGGGGAGATCGACATCGTCGCGCGGGACGGGGACGCCCTCGTCGTGTGCGAGGTCAAGACGCGGCGCGCGGGGGATTTCGAACATCCCATGGCCGCCGTGCGGGCGGGCAAGGCCGAGCGGCTGCGCCGGCTCGCCGGGCGCTGGCTCGCCGACCACGGCGGACCGCCGCCGGGCGGCGTCCGGATCGACCTCGTCGGGGTCCTGCTGCCGCGGCGCGGTGCGCCGGTCGTGGAGCACGTCCGGGGGGTGGCGTGATGGGCTTCGCACGGGCCTGCTCGGTCGCCCTGGTGGGCGTCGAGGGCGTGGTGGTGGAGGTCCAGGCCGACCTCGAACCGGGGGTGGCGGCCTTCACCCTCGTGGGGCTGCCCGACAAGACCCTGGTGGAGAGCCGGGACCGGGTCCGGGCCGCCGTGGTGAACTCGGGCGCCGCCTGGCCGCAGAAGAAGCTCACCGTCGGGCTCAGCCCGGCCTCCGTGCCCAAATCCGGCGCCGGCTTCGACCTGGCCGTGGCGGCCGCCGTGCTGGGCGCCGCCGAGGCGGTCGACCCCGCCGTCATCGCCGATCTGGTGCTCATCGGGGAACTGGGGCTGGACGGCCGGGTGCGGCCGGTGCCGGGCATCCTGCCGGCCGTCCTCGCCGCGGCGGAGGCGGGCCACCGCCACGTGGTGGTGCCCGAGCCCTGCGCCGCCGAGGCCGCCCTCGTCCCGGACGTCGCGGTGCTGGGGGTGCGGACCCTGCGGCAGCTGATCGCCGTCCTGACCGACGGGGAGGTCCCCGAGGAGGAGCCGCCGGAGCGGGCCGGACCGCCGGGCGCGGGCCCGGCCGGCCTGCTGGTCCCGGGCGCGGGGCTGGGCACCGGGATCGCGCGGGGCCGGGCGGGGGCGGGAGTCGAGGCGGACCTGCCCGACCTCGCCGACGTCGCCGGGCAGCATGCCGCCCGCCGGGCCCTGGAGGTCGCCGCCTCCGGGGGCCACCACCTCTTCCTCAGCGGACCCCCCGGCGCCGGCAAGACCATGCTGGCCGAGCGGATCCCCGGCATCCTGCCGCCGCTCAGCAGGCAGGAGTCCCTGGAGGTCACCGCCGTGCACTCGGTCGCGGGCATCCTGCCGCCCGGTGACCCGCTGGTGACGCGGGCCCCGTACTGCGCGCCCCACCACTCGGCGACCATGCAGTCCCTGGTCGGCGGCGGGGCGGGGGTGCCCCGGGCGGGTGCGGTCTCGCTCGCCCACCGCGGCGTGCTCTTCCTCGACGAGGCCGCCGAGTTCAGCGCCAAGGCGCTCGACGCCCTGCGCCAGCCCCTCGAATCGGGGCGGGTCGTCATCGCCCGGGCCGCCGGGGTGGTGCAACTGCCCGCCCGGTTCCTCATGGTCCTCGCGGCGAACCCCTGCCCCTGCGGGCGGCACACCGGGCACGACGCCGGCTGCGAATGCCCGCCCTCGGTGGTCCGGCGCTACCAGGCGCGGCTGTCCGGGCCGCTGCTGGACCGGGTCGACCTGCGGGTGGAGGTCGAGCCGGTCAGCCGCTCCGACCTGCTCGGGGGCCGCGGCCGCGGCGAGGCCACCGCGGCGGTCGCCGACCGGGTCCGCGAGGCCAGGGAGCGCGCCGCGGCCCGCCTGGAGGGGACCCCGTGGCGGGTCAACGCAGAGGTGCCCGGGCACGAGCTGCGCACCCGCTGGCCCGCCGCGCCGGGGGCGATGGCCCAGGCCGAGCGGGAGCTGGAGCGGGGCCTGCTCACGGCCCGCGGCCTGGACCGGGTGCTGCGGGTCGCCTGGACCGTGGCCGACCTGCGGGGCAACGACCGGCCCGACGCGCTGGACGCGGCCGTCGCCCTGGAACTGCGCACCGGCATCGCCCGCGGCGCTCTCCTCACCCCGGGATCCGGGTCATGAGCGCCCCGCCGTGGCCGCCTGCCGACGGGGAACCGGGATCCGGACCGCGGGCGGAACCGGGCCCGGGCCGGTCCGCCGGGGGAGCGGTGTCCGGGACGGAGGACCGCGAGGACGAGGTGCGGGCCCGGGTGGCGCTGGCCGGGGTGATCGAGCCCGGGGACGAGCACGGAGGCCGGTGGCTGCGCGAGCACGGCGCCGCCGGCCTGATGCGGCTGCTGACCGGCCCCGATCCCGAGCCGGCGGAGCTCACCGGCGTCGGCCCGCAGCGGCTCGCCGGGTACCGGGCGCGGGCCGCGCTCGCCGACCCGGGGCGCCGGCTGGCCGAGGCCGCCGCGGCGGGCTGCCGGTTCGTCTGCCCCGGCTCGCCCCAGTGGCCCACCCAGCTCGACGACCTGGGCGACGCCCGGCCCGTCGGCCTGTGGGTGCGGGGCCGGCCCGACCTGCGCACCTGGGCCCTGCGCTCGGTGGCCCTGGTCGGCGCCCGCGCCTGCACCCCCTACGGCGCGCACATGGCCCACACCCTGGCCGCGGGACTCGCCGAGCGCGGCTGGGTCGTGGTGTCGGGCGCCGCGTACGGGGTCGACGCGGCCGCCCACCGCGGGGCCCTCGGCGCCGGCGGTGCCACGGCCGCGGTACTGGCCTGCGGGGTGGACGTCGCCTATCCCCGCGGGCACGCCGGGCTGCTCGGGGCCATCGCCGCCCAGGGGCTGGTGCTGGGCGAGCTGCCGGTGGGCAGCCATCCCACCCCCAGCCGCTTCGTCCTGCGCAACCGCGTCATCGCCGCCCTCACCCGCGGGACCGTCGTGGTCGAGGCCGCCTACCGCAGCGGCTCCCTGGTCACGGCCCGGTGGGCCCGTCAGCTGGGCCGCTTCACCATGGGCGTGCCCGGGCCCGCCACCAGCGGCCTGTCGGCCGGGGTGCACGAGCTGCTGCGGGCCGAGGCGGTGCTCGTCACGGATGCCGACGAGGTGGTCGAGCTGGTCGGCGGCATGGGTGAGCTGGCTCCCGCGCGGCGCGGTCCGGTCGTCGCCCGGGACCTGCTGGACCCGGACACCGCCCGGGTGCTCGAAGCCCTCCCCGCCGGCCGCCCCGTACAGCCGGGGGAGGTGGCCCTCGCCGCGGGCACCGGCACCGATGAAGTCATCGGCAGACTGTACGAACTTCACTCTCTGGGGTTCGTCGAACGGCTGGGCGACGGCTGGCGGTTGGTCCCGCGAACACGTGAAGGAGGCACTCAAACCGGTGGCCCCCGGCGAGGCGGTCGTTGACCAGGGGCGTTCCGGTGAAAGAGTGAAGGCGATGAATGACGCGGTCTTCCCGCCGGCAGCCGCCGGGACCGAGCGCCAGGCGCCGGTCCCGGGTCGCCCGTGCGAGTCGGGGCGCCGCCGGGGCCTCATACGATCCCGTACTCTTCGCGCACCGCAACACTCTCGTCACGCTACGCTCCCAAGGAATCCGGCTCCGGCAAAGGCGAAGCATGCCCCAGCACACCTCAGGGTCCGACCGCGCTGCTGTGCCCCCCGCTGCCCGCGGCAGTGTGCGGTCCACCGCGCCCTCGTCCCTGGAGGCGCTGTGGCGCGCGTACAAGGAGACGGGGGACGAGCGGCTGCGGGAGCAGTTGATCCTGCACTACTCGCCGCTGGTGAAGTACGTGGCGGGCCGGGTCAGCGTGGGCCTGCCGCCCAACGTGGAGCAGGCCGACTTCGTCTCCTCCGGGGTCTTCGGCCTGATCGACGCCATCGAGAAGTTCGACCTCGACCGCTCCATCAAGTTCGAGACGTACGCCATCACCCGCATCCGCGGCGCGATGATCGACGAACTGCGGGCGCTGGACTGGATCCCGCGCTCCGTGCGCCAGAAGGCGCGCGCCGTGGAACGGGCCTACGCCACCTTGGAGGCGCAGCTGCGCCGCACCCCCACCGAGCACGAGGTGGCCGGTGAGATGGGGATCGCGGTGGAGGAACTGCACACGGTCTTCAGCCAGTTGTCCCTGGCGAACGTCGTCGCCCTGGAGGAGCTGCTGCACGTCGGCGGCGAGGGCGGCGACCGCCTCTCCCTGATGGACACCCTGGAGGACACCGCCGCGGACGACCCGGTGGAGGTGGCCGAGGACCGCGAACTGCGCCGCCTGCTGGCCCGGGCCATCAACACGCTGCCCGAACGCGAGAAGACCGTGGTGACGCTCTACTACTACGAGGGCCTCACGCTCGCCGAGATCGGCAACGTGCTGGGCGTCACCGAGAGCCGGGTCAGCCAGATCCACACCAAGTCCGTGCTCCAACTGCGGGCCAAGCTGGCGGATGTCGGCCGCTGAGCCGCCGGTCGCTCCGTACAGTGGGAGCGTGCCCAGGATTCGAGCGGCCTCCGTGGCCGAGCACCGGTCGATGCAGCGCGGCGCCCTGTTGGACGCCGCCCGCACCCTGCTGTCCGAAGGCGGGACGGAAGCCCTGACCTTCCCCGCCCTGGCGGAGCGGACCGGGCTCGCCCGGTCCTCCGTGTACGAGTACTTCCGCTCCCGCGCGGCCGTGGTCGAAGAGCTCTGCGCGGTGGACTTCCCCGTGTGGGCCGCCGAGATCGAGGCGGCCATGGAGCAGGCGCCGACGCCCGAGGCGAAGATCGAGGCCTACGTGCGCAGCCAGCTGGGCCTGGTCGGGGACCGGCGGCACCGGGCGGTGGTCGCGATCTCGGCCAGCGAGCTGGACGCCGGTGCGCGGGAGAAGATCCGCGCGGCGCACGGCGGACTGGTCGCCATGATCGTCGAGGCGCTCGGGGCCCTGGGCCAGGAGCAGCCGAAACTGGCCGCGATGCTGCTGCAGGGCGTGGTCGACGCGGCGGTGCGGCGCATCGAGCTCGGCGCGGCCGAGGATCCGGCCGTGGTGACCGAGACGGCCGTGGCGATGGCCCTGCGCGGCGTCCGGGGCTGATCCCCGCCTCCGCCCGCCCGGCGGGCCCCGCTGCGGACGGCAGCAGGCGGGGCGTGGGCCGGGGGAGCAGGGCGAGGGGGTTGCGGTAGGCCTCGCCGGCCAGCAGGCCCCAGTGCAGGCAGGGCTCACGGCAGTGCGTGCCCTCCGTCAGCACCGCCACCACCTGGCCCGCGGCGACCTCCTCGCCCTCCCCGACCAGCGGCCTGACCGGCTCGTAGGTGGTGCGCAGGCCGCCCGGCAGGGTGAGGGAGAGCACCCCGCGGCCGGCGACGGGCCCGGCGAAGTGCACCCGGCCGGGCCCTACCGCCCGCACCGGCGCCCCCACCGGCGCGGCCAGGTCCACTCCCCGGTGCCCGGCTGCGTACGGACCCGGCGGCGGGTCCCACCAGCGGGCCACCACCAGCGGCGGGGCCAGCGGCCGGCCGCCCGCGGCCGCCGCCGGGTCCGGGGCGGAAGGCGCGGCGGCCCGGGCCGGAACCACCGCCAGCAGCAGGATGAGCAGCAGCGTCGTCATGACCGCAGCGTCCCGCACCCCTCGCGCAGGGCGACCGCGCCTGTGGACGGCCGGCCCGCTGTGGACAACGGCGTCACCTGGCATACCGCCCGGTCCCGTACACTTCTTACGGCGATCCGGGTCACCGGGTCGACTTCGCACGCCCCAGCACCGGCCGATCCGGCCGCGCGGCAGCGTCTCTCGGTCCCCTTCCCGGGGGCAGGGCGCGATGGGACGTCAGGACCAAACCGAGAAAACCAAGGAGATGGCCATGGCCGTCGTAACGATGCGGGAGCTGCTGGAGAGCGGCGTCCACTTCGGTCACCAGACCCGTCGCTGGAACCCGAAGATGAAGCGCTTCATCTTCACCGAGCGCAACGGCATCTACATCATCGACCTGCTCCAGTCGCTGTCGTACATCGACCGCGCCTACGAGTTCGTCAAGGAGACCGTCGCGCACGGCGGCTCCATCATGTTCGTCGGTACGAAGAAGCAGGCCCAGGAGGCCATCGCCGAGCAGGCGACGCGCGTCGGCATGCCGTACGTCAACCAGCGCTGGCTGGGTGGCATGCTCACCAACTTCTCCACCGTCTACAAGCGCCTGCAGCGCCTGAAGGAGCTCGAGGCGATCGACTTCGAGGACGTCGCGTCCTCGGGTCTCACCAAGAAGGAGCTCCTGGTCCTCTCCCGCGAGAAGGCCAAGCTGGAGAAGACCCTCGGTGGTATCCGCGAGATGTCGAAGGTTCCCAGCGCCGTCTGGATCGTCGACACCAAGAAGGAGCACATCGCCGTCGGTGAGGCGCGCAAGCTGCACATCCCGGTCGTCGCGATCCTCGACACCAACTGCGACCCCGACGAGGTCGACTACAAGATCCCGGGCAACGACGACGCGATCCGCTCCGTCACCCTGCTCACCCGCGTGATCGCCGACGCCGTCGCCGAGGGCCTCATCGCCCGCTCCGGCGCTGCGACCGGCGACTCGAAGCCGGGCGACAAGGCCGCCGGCGAGCCGCTCGCCGAGTGGGAGCGCGACCTGCTCGAGGGTGAGAAGAAGGCCGACGAGCCGGCCGCCGCCGAGGCCCCGGCCGCGGACGCCGAGCAGGCCTGACCCACTGGGGGCGCCCGGCGTTCACGCGCCGGGCACTCGCAGCACGGACGATGACGGCGGGGGAGCCGCGCCCACGGGCGCGTTTCCTCCGCCGTTCACCCGTAGATCTACGACTTCGAGAGAGAAGCAAAAGACTCATGGCGAACTACACCGCCGCTGACGTCAAGAAGCTCCGCGAGCTCACCGGCGCCGGCATGCTGGACTGCAAGAACGCGCTCGTCGAGGCCGACGGCGATGTCGAGAAGGCCCAGGAGGCCCTCCGCATCAAGGGTCAGAAGGGTGTCGCCAAGCGCGAGGGCCGTTCTGCCGAGAACGGTGCCGTCGTCTCCCTCATCGCCGACGACAACACCTCCGGTGTCATCGTCGAGCTGAAGTGCGAGACGGACTTCGTCGCCAAGGGCGACAAGTTCCTGGCCGTCGCCAACCAGCTGGCCGCCCACGTCGCCGCCACCTCCCCGGCCGACATCGAGGCCCTGCTCGCCTCCGAGATCGAGCCCGGCAAGACCGTCACCGCCTTCGTCGACGAGGCCAACGCCAACCTCGGCGAGAAGATCGTCCTGGACCGCTTCGCGCAGTTCTCCGACGGCTACGTGACCGCGTACATGCACCGCACGATGCCCGACCTGCCGTTCCAGATCGGCGTCCTGGTCGAGCTCGACAAGGAGAACGCCGAGGTCGCCCGCGGCGTCGCGCAGCACATCGCCGCGTTCGCCCCGCAGTGGCTGTCCGCCGAGGACGTCCCGGCCGAGAAGGTCGAGTCCGAGCGCCGCATCGCCGAAGAGGTCACCCGCGCGGAGGGCAAGCCCGAGGCTGCCATCGCCAAGATCGTCGAGGGTCGCGTCAACGGCTTCTTCAAGGAGGCCACCCTCCTCGGCCAGCCGTACGCGCTGGACAACAAGAAGTCCGTCCAGAAGGTTCTGGACGAGGCCGGTGTCACCCTGAAGCGCTTCGCGCGCATCAAGGTCGGCATCTGAGTCCGTCGGTACACGACGGACACCGGACCCCGGTAGGGTCTGAAGCAGTCGTCCGCGTCCGCGCGGAGCGACCGCAGATCTGACGAGGAGGCCATTGCCGTAGAGGGAACCGCGAGGACCCACCGGCAATGGCCTTCTTCGTATGCGCACGAGGAGATCTCCATGAATCAGGGCGTGGACCCCCACACCGCTTCCGACGACAAGAGCGACCACGGGAAGAAGGGCCGCCGCTTCATGCTGAAGCTGTCGGGCGAAGCCTTCTCCGGTGGTGGAGGACTGGGCGTCGACCCCGACGTCGTGCATGCCATCGCGCGTGAAATCGGCGCCGTGGTCCGGGACGGCGCGGAGATCGCCGTCGTGATCGGCGGCGGCAACTTCTTCCGCGGCGCCGAGCTCCAGCAGCGCGGCATGGACCGCGCCCGTTCCGACTACATGGGCATGCTCGGCACCGTCATGAACTGCCTCGCCCTCCAGGACTTCCTGGAGAAGGAGGGCATCGACTCCCGTGTCCAGACGGCGATCACCATGGGCCAGGTCGCCGAGCCGTACATCCCGCTGCGCGCCGTACGGCACCTGGAGAAGGGCCGCGTCGTCATCTTCGGCGCCGGTATGGGCATGCCCTACTTCTCCACCGACACCACGGCGGCCCAGCGCGCCCTGGAGATCGACGCCGAGGCCCTCCTCATGGGCAAGAACGGCGTCGACGGGGTCTACGACTCCGACCCGAAGAAGAACCCCGACGCTGTGAAGTTCGACGCGCTGGAGTACGGCGAGGTGCTCTCCCGCGACCTCAAGGTCGCCGACGCCACCGCCATCACGCTGTGCCGCGACAACAAGCTGCCGATCCTGGTGTTCGAACTGCTCGCCGAGGGCAATATCGCCCGCGCCGTCAAGGGTGAGAAGATCGGCACGCTGGTGAGCGACCAGGGAACCCGGGCCTGAGCGGTCCGCAGCCGGACCGGGCCCTGCGGGGCCCGGCTCGCACCGCCCGCCTGAACCATCCATTCAAGACATGCAGGAGCACGTGGTGATCGAAGAAATCCTCCTCGAGGCCGAGGAGAAGATGGAGAAGGCCGTCGTCGTCGCCAAGGAAGACTTCGCCGCGATCCGCACGGGCCGTGCGCACCCGGCGATGTTCAACAAGATCATGGCGGACTACTACGGCGCCATCACCCCCATCAACCAGCTCGCGTCCTTCTCGGTGCCCGAGCCCCGCATGGCCGTGGTGACCCCGTTCGACAAGAGCGCCCTGCGCAACATCGAGCAGGCCATCCGCGACTCCGACCTGGGCGTCAACCCGAGCAACGACGGCAACATCATCCGTGTGGTGTTCCCCGAGCTGACCGAGGAGCGCCGCCGCGACTACATCAAGGTCGCGCGCGCCAAGGCCGAGGACTCCAAGGTCTCCATCCGCTCCGTCCGCCGCAAGGCCAAGGACGCCCTCGACAAGCTCGTCAAGGACAAGGAGACGGGCGAGGACGAGGTGCGCCGCGCCGAGAAGGAGCTCGACGACACCACCGCGAAGTACGTCGCGCAGGTGGACGAGCTGCTCAAGCACAAGGAAGCCGAGCTCCTCGAGGTCTGATGAACGACTCTCCCTGGGCCACGGAGCCGGTTCCGGCGGGTCCCGCATACGATGCGCTGGTGGGACCGCACACTCGGCCCATGCCCATCGTGCCCGATGCCGCCGGCCGTGACTTCGACGACCGGGAAGCACGCGATCGGGGGGCTGCCGCTGACGGCGGCCCCCCGTTCCGCGCCGAGATGCCGCCGCAGGAGCCCATGCCCAGCCCCCCGCCCCCGCCTTCGCAGGCACCGCAGGACGCCTCGCCCCCGCCGCAGAAGAAGCGGGCCGGGCGCGACCTGCGTGCCGCCATAGGGGTCGGCGTCGGCCTCGGTGCGGTGATCTTCGCCTCGCTTTTCATCGTCAAGGCGGTCTTCGTCGGCGTCATCGTCGTCGCGGTCGTCGTGGGCCTGTGGGAGCTCACCTCCCGGCTCCAGGAGAAGAAGGGCATCAGGGCGCCGCTCGTCCCGCTGGCGATCGGCGGCGCCGCCATGGTCATCGCCGGATACGTCCGCGGGGCCGAGGGCGCCTGGGTGGCCATGGCCCTGACCGCGCTGGCGGTCCTGGTCTGGCGGATGACCGAACCTCCCGAGGACTACCTCAAGGACGTGACGGCCGGCGTCTTCGCGGCGTTCTACGTGCCCTTCCTGGCCACCTTCGTCGCGATGCTGCTCACCGCGGACGACGGCCCCCAGCGCGTGGTCACCTTCCTGCTGCTGACCGTGGTCAGCGACACGGGGGCCTACGCGGTGGGCTGGCGCTTCGGCAAGCACAAGCTCGCCCCGCGCATCAGCCCCGGCAAGACCCGTGAGGGGCTCCTCGGCGCGGTCGCCTTCGCGATGGGCGCCGGCGCGCTGTGCATGGAGTTCCTGGTCGACGGCGGCGCCTGGTGGCAGGGCCTGCTGCTCGGCCTCGCGGTCGCCGTCAGCGCCACCCTCGGCGACCTCGGCGAGTCGATGATCAAGCGGGACCTGGGCATCAAGGACATGGGCACGCTGCTGCCCGGCCACGGCGGGATCATGGATCGGCTGGACTCCTTGCTGCCGACCGCCCCCGTGGTGTGGCTGCTGCTGGCGCTCTTCGTCGGCACCGGCTGAGGGCACCGGCTGGGCCGACCGGGTTATCCTGAAGGGCGCACCACCACCTGTGGTGCGCCCTTCACCCCGTGATTGCGGGGATGCATCTCGTGTGAGGTCTCCGGCGCGGACGCGCCACCGCCATCACCTCCGCCCGTTCGGAGGTCGTCGGACCTCGTCGCCCTGAGGAAGGACCGATCATGGCACCCCGCCCCGCTCCGGGAGAGCTCACCTTCGTCGCGCCCAAGGGGGCGAAGAAGCCGCCCCGGCACCTGGCCGACCTCACGCCCGCGGAGCGCCGCGAGGCGGTCGCCGCGATCGGCGAGAAGCCGTTCCGGGCCAAGCAGCTCTCGCAGCACTACTTCGCGCGCTACGCGCACGACCCGGCCGAGTGGACGGACATCCCGGCCGGCTCCCGCGAGAAGCTCCAGCAGGAGCTGCTGCCGGACCTGATGTCGGTCGTGCGGCACATCTCGTGCGACGACGACACCACCCGCAAGACCCTGTGGAAGCTGCACGACGGCACGCTCGTCGAGTCCGTGCTGATGCGCTACCCCGACCGGGTCACCATGTGCATCTCCTCGCAGGCCGGCTGCGGCATGAACTGCCCGTTCTGCGCCACCGGCCAGGCAGGCCTGGACCGCAACCTGTCCACCGCCGAGATCGTGCACCAGATCGTGGACGGCATGCGCGCCCTGCGCGACGGTGAGGTCCCCGGCGGCCCGGCCCGCCTGTCCAACATCGTCTTCATGGGCATGGGCGAGCCGCTGGCCAACTACAACCGCGTCGTCGGCGCCATCCGCCGGCTGACCGACCCCGAGCCCGACGGCCTCGGCCTGTCGCAGCGCGGGATCACGGTCTCCACCGTCGGCCTGGTCCCTGCCATCCACCGCTTCGCCGACGAGGGCTTCAAGTGCCGCCTCGCCGTCTCGCTGCACGCCCCGGACGACGAGCTGCGCGACACCCTGGTCCCGGTCAACACCCGCTGGAAGGTCCGCGAGGTCCTCGACGCGGCCTGGGAGTACGCCGAGAAGTCCGGCCGCCGGGTCTCCATCGAGTACGCCCTGATCCGCGACATCAACGACCAGGCCTGGCGGGGCGACCTCCTCGGCCGGCTCCTCAAGGGCAAGCGCGTCCACGTCAACCTGATCCCGCTGAACCCGACGCCGGGCTCGAAGTGGACCGCCTCGCGCCCCGAGGACGAGCGCGCCTTCGTCGAGGCCATCGCCCGCCACGGGGTGCCGGTGACGGTGCGCGACACCCGCGGCCAGGAGATCGACGGCGCCTGCGGCCAGCTCGCCGCCTCGGAGCGCTGACGCGCACGCCGCCCCGGCGCCCGCGCTCCGCAGGCCGACCGGTGCCGGCGCGCTGACCTGCGCAGTTGCCTGCGGTACCGTCGGGAGGCCGGGTGCGGCCACGGGGTACTCTGTGGCCGTACCCATTTGCATATTCCGACAGGGGAGCGCCACAGCGCTGAGAGTGCGGTCACCGTCCACCGCAGACCCTCTGAACCTCGCCCCGGTCATTCGGGGTAGGAAGTTCGGTCATCACTCAAGCTGTTGCGCCCTGCCCGGCGTCCGCTCCTGACAGCGCCGGGCAGGGCCGCGTCTTCTCCTGGTCATCCCAGGAGGAATCCACCAGTGAGCACCACCAGGAAGATCGCGGGCGCCGTGCTCGCGACCGCGTTCGGCGTGGCCACGCTCAGCGCCTGCGGCGGCGACGGCAAGGACAAGCCGGCCGCCGGCGGGAGCGAGTCGCCGAAGCAGAAGACGATCACGCTCGTCTCCCACGACTCCTTCAACGTGACCGACACGGTCCTGAAGGAGTTCGAGCAGCAGAGCGGCTACACCGTGAAGGTCCTCAAGTCCGGGGACGCGGGCGCCGCCCTCAACCAGGAGATCCTCACCAAGGGCTCGCCGCGCGGCGACGTGTTCTTCGGGGTGGACAACACCCTGCTCTCGCGCGCCCTCGACAACGGCATCTTCACGCCGTACGAGGCCAAGGGCCTGGACGGGGTCAAGCCCGAGTACGTCCTCGACAAGCAGCACCGGGTCACCCCGGTCGACTCCGGCGACATCTGCGTCAACTACGACAAGGCGTACTTCGCCGACAAGAAGCTGGCCCCGCCGCAGACCCTGGACGACCTGGTCAAGCCCGAGTACAAGGACCTGCTCGTCACCGAGAACGCGGCGACCTCCTCGCCGGGCCTCGGCTTCCTGCTGGCCAGCGTCGGCAAGTACGGCGAGGACGGGTGGAAGGACTACTGGAGCAAGCTGAAGGCCAACGGGGTCGAGGTCGTCGACGGCTGGGAGCAGGCCTACAACGAGCGCTTCTCCGGCTCCGCGGGCGGCAAGAAGGCCAAGGGAGACCGCCCGCTGGTCGTCTCCTACGCCTCCAGCCCGCCGGTCGAGGTGCTCTACGGCGAGCCGCAGCCGGCCGAGGCGCCCACGGGCGTGTCCACCGGCACCTGCTTCCGCCAGGTCGAGTTCGCCGGCCTGCTCAAGGGCGCGAAGAACGAGGAGGGCGGCAAGGCGCTGATCGACTTCCTGATCGGCAAGAAGTTCCAGGAGGACATGCCGCTCCAGATGTTCGTGAACCCGGTGGTCAAGGACGCGAAGCTGCCGGAGCTGTTCACGAAGCACGGCGTGGTCATCGACAAGCCCCAGAACGTGGCTCCCGAGACCATTGCCAAGAACCGTGAGCAGTGGGTCAAGACGTGGTCCTCGATCGTCGTGAAGTAGGCCACGAAGCCGCAGGGGCGGCCGCGGACGCAGCCGCACGCCGCCCCCGCGCAGGCCGCCTCCGCGCAGGCGCCGCCGCGCCGCGCGAGGGCGCACGCGGTACGGCCGTCAGGCTCGCCCTGATGGCCGTACCGCTGGCCTTCTTCGGGCTGTTCTTCGCCTATCCCGTCGCCGCGATCGTCGGCCGGGGCGTGCGGACCGACGCCGGCTGGCAGCTCGGCCGCATCGGCGAGGTGCTGTCCCGCCCGGACATCGCCGGCGTCCTGTGGTTCACCGCCTGGCAGGCGCTCGCGTCGACCGTGCTGACGCTGCTGGTCGCACTGCCCGGCGCGTACGTCTTCGCGCGGTTCGACTTCCCCGGCAAGCAGCTGCTGCGGGCCGTGGTCACCGTTCCGTTCGTGCTGCCGACCGTGGTCGTCGGGACCGCGTTCCTGGCGCTGGTCGGGCGGGGCGGGCTGCTCCAGGAGCTGTGGGGCGTCCGGCTGGACACCACCGTGTGGGCGATCCTGCTCGCGCACGTCTTCTTCAACTACGCCGTCGTCGTCCGCACCGTCGGCGGGCTGTGGGCCCAGCTCGACCCGCGGCAGGAGGAGGCCGCCCGGGTGCTGGGCGCCGGGCGCTTCGCCGCGTGGCGGCGGGTCACGCTGCCCGCTCTGGCTCCGGCGGTGGCGGCCGCCGCCCTGATGGTGTTCCTGTTCACCTTCACCTCCTTCGGCGTCGTGCAGATCCTCGGCGGGCCCTCGTACGCCACGCTCGAGGTCGAGGTCTACCGGCAGACCGCACAGCTGCTGGACCTGCCCACGGCCGCCGTCCTGACGATGGTGCAGTTCGCCGCCGTCCTGCTGATCCTCGCCGTCCACGCCCGGACCGTGCGCCGGCGCGAGACGGCCCTGCGGCTCGTGGACCCCGCCCGGACCGCGCACCGGCCGCGCGGCGCGGGGCAGTGGGCGCTGCTGGGCGGGGTGCTGCTCGGGGTGGCGCTGCTGATTGTGCTGCCCCTCGGCGTCCTGGTGGAGCGGTCCCTCGACGCGCCGGGCGGGTACGGGTTCGGCTTCTACCGGGCGCTGCAGAGCGCGGGCGCCGGCGGCGGAACGTTCCTCGTCCCGCCGCTGGAGGCGGTCTGGAACTCCCTGCAGTACGCGCTGGCCGCCACCGCCATCGCCGTGCTGGTCGGCGGCCTCGCCGCGGCCGCCCTGACCCGGCGCGGGGGCCGGTTCGTCCGCGGCTTCGACGCGCTGCTGATGCTTCCGCTCGGGGTCTCCGCCGTGACGGTCGGCTTCGGATTCCTGATCACCCTGGACGAGCCGCCGCTGGACCTGCGGACCTCGTGGATCCTGGTGCCGCTGGCGCAGGCGCTGGTCGGCGTGCCCTTCGTGGTGCGCACCATGCTGCCGGTGCTGCGGGCCGTGGACGCGCGGCTGCGGGAGGCCGCCGCCGTGCTCGGCGCGTCCCCGCTGCGGGCCTGGCGGGAGGTGGACCTGCCGCTGGTGCGGCGGGCCCTGCTGATCGCTGCCGGGTTCGCCTTCGCCGTCTCGCTCGGGGAGTTCGGCGCGACCGTCTTCATCGCACGGCCGGACCGGCCGACGCTGCCGGTGGCCGTGGCCCGGCTGCTCGGGCGGGCCGGCGGGCTGAACTACGGGCAGGCGATGGCCCTGAGCACGATTCTGATGCTGGTGTGCGCGGCGTCCCTGCTGGTGCTGGAGCGGCTGCGCCCCGACAAGACCTCGGGAGAGTTCTGATGACGTTGCTCGAACTGGCCGGCGTGTCGGTCCGCTTCGGAGAGCGCACCGTCGTCGACTCCGTGGACCTCCGGGTCGCCGAGCACGAGACCGTGTGCGTGCTCGGTCCGAGCGGCAGCGGCAAGTCCACGCTCCTGCGGGTCGTCGCCGGGCTCCAGGCGGTGTCGTCGGGGCGGGTCCTGCTGGGCGGGGCGGACCAGGCCAGGGTGCCCGTGCACCGGCGGGGGGTCGGCCTGATGTTCCAGGACCACCAGCTCTTCCCGCACCGGGACGTCGCCGGGAACGTCGCCTTCGGCCTGCGCATGCGCGGCTGGGCCGACGGGCGCGGCCGGGCGGCGCGCGCCGCCGCGTACACCGCACGCGTCGCGGAGCTGCTGGAGCTGGTCGGGCTGCCCGGCGCCCAGCGCCGCTCGGTGTCCTCCCTGTCGGGCGGCGAGCAGCAGCGGGTCGCCCTGGCCAGGGCGCTGGCCCCGTCACCGCGGCTGCTGATGCTGGACGAACCGCTGGGACAGCTGGACCGGGGCCTGCGCGAGCGACTCGTGGTGGAGCTGCGCGAGCTGTTCTCCCGGCTGGGCACCACCGTGCTGGCCGTCACCCACGACCAGGGCGAGGCGTTCGCCCTGGCCGACCGGGTGGTGGTGATGCGCGAGGGCCGCATCGCGCAGGCCGGGACGCCGCTGGAGGTCTGGCAGCGGCCCGCCTCGGAGTTCGTGGCGCGCTTCCTCGGCTTCGAGAACGTGGCCCCGGCCACCGTTGCGGGCGGCGCCGCGGAGACCGCCTGGGGCAGGGTCCCCGTGCCCGACGGCTCGCCCGAGGGCGAGCAGCAGGTCCTCATCCGCCCGGCGGGAGTCCGCCTCGGCACGGACGGCCTGCCCTGCGAGGTGCTCTCGCGGACCTTCCGCGGCACGCACGTCGCGCTGCTGCTGCGCCCGCCGCGGGGCCCCGCCCTGGAGGCCGAGTGCGACCTGGCCGCAGCCCCGTCCCCGGGGGACCGGGTCGGCGTCACCTTCGCCCCGTCCGAGGTGGTCGTCCTCCCGTCGCCGGCCTAGCGGGCCGGGGCCGGTCCCGCCCGCTGCCGCGTAGCGCCCCCAGGTACACCCCGGCCAGGACGAGCGGGGTGCCCAGCAGCAGCGAGGCGGTCAGCGGCTCGGCGTCCAGCCGGGCCGAGGCCACGATCGCCACCACCGGGACCACGACGAACGCGTACGCGGCCCGGGCCGCGCCCCAGTGCTGGATCACCAGCAGGTAGCAGACGAAGACGAGCACCGAGCCCGCGACGACCAGGTACAGCAGTGCCCACCAGGTGGCGGCGCGCCCGGGCAGCACCCAGCGTTCCCCCGCCGCGGCCGACGCGGCGAACAGGGCCGCGGCGCCGGCGCCCATCCCGACCGCGTTCATGGTCACCGGGTGCACCTTCGGGATCCGCTGCGCCAGCACGGCCCCCTCGGCGAACGACACCACGCTCCCGAGCAGCGCCGCGAAGGACGGCAGCGGCACCGACGCCTGCAGCGGTGCCCGGGAGATCACCGCGACCCCCGCCACGGCGCACAGGGTGCCCGCGGTGGCCGACGCCCGCAGGCGCTCCTGCCGCTGGAGCACGGCGAGAAGCAGGGTGACGAGCGGGACCAGCGCGAGCAGCGTCTGCCCCAGGCCCGCATGGATCTCCACGAGCGCGTAGTACGTCAGGGCGAAGGTGACGCCGAAGTTGAGCAGCCCGTACGCCACGGCGCCGGCGAGGGCCCGGCCGCGCGGCAGCGGCAGGCGCAGGGCGGCCGTGACGCCGGCCAGGAGCACCGCCGCCGCCCCGAACCGCAGGGCGGCGCCCCACAGCGGGTCGAGTTCGCGCAGGCAGAACCGGACCCCGACCGCATTGCCGCCCGCGAGCACGGCCCCCGCGGCGAAAGCCGCCGGCGCCACCCGGTCGGGACGCTGGTCCATCCCCTCACGGTAGGGCGCAGCCCGACGGCGCGCCGTCCGGCACCGGGCAGCGCCCGGTTGCCGTGGCTAGCGGGCTTCGGCCGGCTCCGGCTCCGTTGCCCCGGCAGGGGCTTCGGCACCGTCGTGGTTGCCGTACCAGGCGACGGCCACCGCGCCGGCCACCGCGAGGACGAAGCCGACGGCGGCCAGCCAGGCCAGCCCCGGCCGGGACGCATCGCCCAGCCAGAGCACGCCGATCGCGCCGGGCAGGACCGTCTCGCCGACCACCAGCGCGGCCGTGGCGCCGTTGACCGAGCCGATCTGGAGGGCGACGGTGTGCAGGTACATGCCGCCGACCCCGGCCAGCACGATGGCGTACAGGGCGGGGTCGCCGAGCAGGGAGGCGACGTCGAACGGGTCGATGCCGTTCAGGATCCGCACGCCGACGCCGAGCGCGCCGAAGGCCAGGCCCGAGAGCAGGCCTGCGAGGATCGCCGCCCGCGCGCCCAGCAGCCGTACCGCGACCGTGCCGCCGCCGATGATCAGCACGGTCACGCCGAACAGCCACCAGTGCGTGGACATCGGGGCGTGGTGGCCGCCCTCGTGCCCGGCGGCCGTCGCCAGCAGCACCAGCGCCGCGCACACCACGCCGATGGAGATCCACTCCTTGCGGGTCAGCCGGATGCCGAGCATCCGCACACTGAGGACCGCCGTGATCACCAGGTTGGCGCTGATGACCGTCTGGGACAGGAAGAGGGGCAGCAGCCGGGCGGCGAGCGCGCCCAAGCCGAAGCCCGCGAAGTCCAGGACGGTGCCGAGGATGAACTCCCAGGTCATCGCCGCCTTGGCGGTGGACGACAGGTTGGGTCCGCCGTGCGCCGTCACCCCGGCCTCGGCGGGGGTCGTACGGGCCGCCCGGCGCGAGCCGACGGCTTGCAGGACGGATCCCGTGCCGTAGCAGATGGACGCCGCTATCGCGGTCAGCAGGCCTATGAGCACCGAGCGCTCCGTTCACGTCTGGCAGGTTTTGCGGTACCTCTGCCAGACGTGAGAACGGGCCCGGAAGTTGCCTCGCGCCCCCAGCCCCTTGCGGCGAGCGCCGCCGGGCGCCGGCGGGGTGCTCGTCGAGGGAGCCGGAGACGGCGTCGTCGTGGAGGGGCCGCGGCAGCGGTGCCGCGTCAGCGGGTCAGCACCAGCGACGTCAGCTGCGCCACACCCCAGCTGACCGGTACGCACAGGGCGAGCAGCGCGCCGGCCCGCAGGCCGGCGGACGTGCGCAGGACGCCGTCGGGGGTGCCGAGGGCGAGCAGGGCCGTGCGGGTGCCGGAGCGGGTCTGGCGGACCTCCGCGGCGCGGACCAGCAGCGCGGCGGCGGCGCAGGCGCCGACCAGGGCGGCGGCCGGAGCGGTCAGCGGGCCCAGCGGGCCGCCGGAGCCGAGGGCGCTCCGGCCGGGCAGGGCCGCGAAGGTCAGGGCCGCCGCGCCGACCGCGCACAGCACGCCGAAGGGCCGGCCCAGCCGGGCCGCGTCCTCCTGCAGGGCCCGCCCGGCCAGCAGCCGCAGCGCGCCGGGGCGGACGGCCTGGACCACGGCCCCGCAGGCATGGGTGAGGCCGGGGCCGGCGAGGGCGAGTCCGGCGGTGGTCAGGGCCCAGCCGGCCGGGACCCCTGCGCCGCCGCGGCCGGCCCATGCCTGTACGGCGAGCCCGCAGGCGGTCAGGGCGATGCCCCAGGGCAGCCCCGTCTGCGGGGCGGGCGGGGTGTGCGGGCGCAGCGCGAGGGCCGTGGCGGCCGCGGCGCTCAGCGGGACCAGGGCCAGCAGGGTGAGGGCGGCGGCGACGGGCAGCGGCCGGTCGGCGTGCAGCAGCCGGGCCCCGGCGCCGTCGAAGGGAAGTCCGGCGAGGTCGCCGCGCAGGTGGAGGAAGGCGGCCAGGGCCAGGGCGCTGCCCAGGGCGCAGGGGATGGCGGTGGAGACGGCGGCGACGAGGGCGAGGCGTGCGGGTCCCAGTCCGACGGCGTCCATCCCGGCGCGGGGGCGGCACGCCGGGTCGGTCCGGGCGACGGCGACGGCGAACTGGACGGCGGCTGCGAGCGGGACCAGGGCCCACAGCAGCCGAGGGAACGATCCGGCAGGCCGGGCGGTGGCGTCGGCCAGGACGTGGAGCAGCAGGAAGGCGGCGCCGGAGCAGGCGGCGGCGACCAGCAGCCGGCGCAGCTGGACGAGCGGGCGGGAGCCGCGGGCTAGGCGGAGAGCGAGCACGCGGCCTGCTCCTCCGGGGTGTCGTCGGGACCGGCGGCCACGGTCGCGGCCGCTCCGGCGGGACGGCCGTCGAGGAGGTCGAAGCAGCGGTCGGCGACGGCGGCGGTGCCCTCCTCGTGGGTGGCCAGCACCACGGTGATCCCGTGCGAGCGGGCCGCGGTGGTGAGGGTGCGCAGCAGCAGGGAGCGCTCGGCGCGGTGCAGCGGTGCCGTGGGCTCGTCGGCGAAGATCACCGCCGGCTCGTTGACCAGGGCGCGGGCCAGGGCGACGCGCTGGGCCTCGGCGCGGGTGAGTGCGCGGGGGCGCCGGCGGGCGAGGCCGCCGATGTCGAGGCGGTCCAGCCACGCGCGGGCGGCGTGCTTGGCGGTGCGGTGCGAGGCGCCCGCAACGAGCAGGGGCAGGGCCGCGTTCTCCCACGCGGTGAGTTCCGGAACCAGCGCCGGCTCGGGGCCGATCCAGCCGAACCGGTCGCGGCGCAGCCGCCGGCGGTCGGGGGCTCCCATGGTGTGGACGGGGATGCTGTTGAACCAGATCTCGCCCTCGGTGGGGACGAGCCGGCCGGACAGGCAGTCCAGCAGGGTGGTCTTGCCGCTGCCGCGGGGTCCGGTCACGGCGAGGATCTCGCCCTGGCGGACGGCGATCGAGACGCCGACGAGGCCGGGTGAACCTCCGCCGGACTTCGCCCGGGGGGACTCCCCGTGGGAGTAGTGAACGGACCGGGCCCACAGGACGTCATTGTCCGGTGGGGCGTTGTCCGGTGGAGCCACCATGGCGTACACCTCCGTTCGGGGGAACGAAGCGGAGCCGGTTCGGTCACCGGCGCCCGCACTGAGATGTAAAGAGATGAAGGTCCCGGACCGTGACAGCACACGGCCCGGACCTCCCCGTTCTCACTCGAACGGGGGATCCGGGCCGTGTCATCGGGCCTATTTACAGCCTGGCCTGCCGGCCTGGCCCTGCGGCTTCGTCCTACAGCTTGGTCCACGCCTCGGTGAGCACCGAGCGCAGGATGCCTTCGATCTCGTCGAAGGTGCCCTGGTCGGCGGTCAGCGGCGGGGCCAGCTGGATGACCGGGTCGCCGCGGTCGTCGGCACGGCAGTACAGGCCGTTGTCGAAGAGCGCCTTGGACAGGAAGCCGTAGAGCACGCGCTCGGTCTCCTCGTCCGTGAAGGACTCCTTGGTGACCTTGTCCTTGACGAGCTCGATGCCGTAGAAGTAGCCGTTGCCGCGGACGTCGCCGACGATCGGCAGGTCGTGCAGCTTCTGCAGCGTCTTCAGGAAGGCGGACTCGTTGTCCAGCACGTGCTGGTTGAGGCCTTCCTTGTCGAAGATGTCGAGGTTGGCGATGGCCACCGCGGAGGACACGGGGTGGCCGCCGAAGGTGTAGCCGTGCAGGAAGGTGTTGGCGCCCTTGTAGAAGGGCTCGGCGATGCGGTCCGAGACGATGCAGGCACCGATCGGGGAGTAGCCCGAGGTCATGCCCTTGGCGCAGGTGATCATGTCCGGGACGTAGCCGAACTTGTCACAGGCGAACATCGTGCCGAGGCGGCCGAAGGCGCAGATGGTCTCGTCGGAGACGAGCAGCACGTCGTACTCGTCGCAGATCTCGCGGACCCGCTGGAAGTACCCGGGCGGCGGCGGGAAGCAGCCTCCGGCGTTCTGCACCGGCTCCAGGAAGACGGCGGCGACGGTGTCGGCGCCCTCGAAGAGGATCTGCTGCTCGATCTGGTCGGCGCACCAGCGGCCGAAGGCCTCCGGGTCGTCGCCGTGGATCGGGGCGCGGTAGATGTTGGTGTTGGGCACCTTGTGCGCGCCCGGGACCAGCGGCTCGAAGGGGGCCTTCAGGGCCGGCAGGCCGGTGATGGACAGGGCGCCCTGCGGGGTGCCGTGGTAGGCGACCGCGCGGGAGATGACCTTGTACTTCGTGGGCTTGCCCTGCAGCTTGTAGTACTGCTTGGCGAGCTTCCACGCGGTCTCGACGGCCTCGCCGCCACCCGTGGTGAAGAAGACCTTGTTCAGGTCGCCGGGCGCGTAGTCGGCGAGGCGCTCGGCGAGTTCCACGGCCTTGGGGTGCGCGTACGACCACACGGGGAAGAACGCGAGCTCCTGGGCCTGCTTGTAGGCGACCTCGGCGAGCTCCTTGCGGCCGTGACCGGCGTTGACCACGAACAGTCCGGCGAGACCGTCGAGGTAGCGCTTGCCCTTGTCGTCGAAGATGTACGTGCCCTCACCGCGGACGATGGTCGGCACGGGGGAGTTCTCGTACGACGACATGCGGGTGAAGTGCATCCACAGGTGGTCATACGCGGTTTTGGACAGGTCTTGGCTCACGGGCTATCGAGTTCCCCACATGTAGGTCTGCTTCTTCAGCTTCAGGTAAACGAAGCTTTCGGTTGATCGCACGCCGGGGAGCGCGCGGATCCTCTTGTTGATCGTCTCCAGCAAGTGGTCGTCGTCCTCGCAGACGATCTCGACGATCAGGTCGAACGAGCCCGCGGTCATCACCACGTACTCGCACTCGGCCATCTGGGTCAGTGCCTCGGCCACCGGATCGACGTCGCCCTCGACGTTGATGCCGACCATGGCCTGTCGCCGAAGACCGACGGTGAGGGGGTCGGTGACGGCGACGATCTGCATGACGCCCTGGTCGAGCAGCTTCTGCACGCGCTGGCGCACGGCCGCCTCCGACAGGCCCACGGCCTTGCCGATGGCGGCGTAAGGACGGCGTCCGTCCTCCTGCAGTTGCTCGATGATCGCCAGGGACACAGCATCGACCGAAGGGGACGGTTGTCTGTTCCGGGAATCTGCGCTTCGACTGACCACGGCATCACTGTGCACGAGGAGTCGTCTGTTCCGCAAGACGGAATCGATGAAATCCGTCGTTTGCTGACTCTGATCTTGCTGATTTCGTAGTTCGCGGCATGTGGCCCTGTCGAAAGCGTCCGCCCACGGGCTAGGCTTGGGTTTCGTCTCAATCGTTGGACCTGTGATCAGGAGTGTGGCTGTAGTGACCACCGAACTGCGTCGTCTGCGCAACTACATCGGCGGAGAGTTCAAGGACGCCGCCGACGGGCGCACCACCGAGGTGGTCAACCCCGCCACCGGCGAGGTGTACGCCACCGCCCCGCTCTCCGGCCAGGCCGATGTGGACGCCGCCATGGCCGCGGCCGCCGCCGCCTTCCCCGGCTGGCGCGACACCACGCCCTCCGAGCGCCAGAAGGCCCTGCTCAAGATCGCCGACGCCTTCGAGGCGCGCGCGGACGAGCTCGTGGCCGCCGAGTCGGAGAACACCGGCAAGCCGCTGGGCCTGACGGCCAGCGAGGAGCTGCCGCCGATGGTGGACCAGATCCGCTTCTTCGCGGGTGCGGCCCGCCTGCTCGAGGGCCGCTCGGCCGGCGAGTACATGGATGGGATGACCTCGATCATCCGCCGTGAGCCCGTGGGCGTATGTGCCCAGGTCGCGCCGTGGAACTACCCGATGATGATGGCCGTGTGGAAGTTCGCCCCGGCCATCGCCGCGGGCAACACCGTGGTGCTCAAGCCCTCGGACACCACCCCGGCCTCCACGGTCCTGATGGCCGAGATCATCGACTCCATCCTGCCCAAGGGCGTCTTCAACGTCGTCTGCGGCGACCGCGAGACCGGCAAGGCCATGGTCGAGCACTCCACCCCGGCGATGGCCTCCATCACCGGCTCGGTGCGCGCGGGCATGCAGGTCGCCGAGAGCGCCTCGAAGGACGTCAAGCGCGTCCACCTGGAGCTCGGCGGCAAGGCCCCGGTCGTCGTCTTCGAGGACGCCGACATCGCCAAGGCCGTCGAGGACATCGCCGTCGCCGGCTACTTCAACGCCGGCCAGGACTGTACCGCCGCGACCCGCGTGCTCGTGCACGAGTCCATCCACGACGAGTTCGTCTCCGCCCTCGCCAAGGCCGCCGCCGACACCAAGACGGGCCAGCCGGACGACGAGGACGTGCTCTACGGCCCGCTGAACAACCCCAACCAGCTGAAGCAGGTCGCCGGCTTCATCGAGCGCCTCCCCGCCCACGCCAAGGTCGAGGCGGGCGGCCACCGCGTCGGCGACAAGGGCTACTTCTACGCGCCGACCGTCGTCTCCGGCCTCAAGCAGGACGACGAGATCATCCAGAACGAGGTCTTCGGCCCGGTCATCACCGTCCAGTCCTTCGCCGACGAGGCCCAGGCCCTGGAGTACGCGAACGGCGTCGAGTACGCCCTCGCCTCCTCCGTGTGGACCAAGGACCACGCCCGCGCGATGCGCATGTCCAAGCACCTCGACTTCGGCTGCGTGTGGATCAACACCCACATCCCGCTCGTCGCCGAGATGCCCCACGGCGGTTTCAAGAAGTCCGGCTACGGCAAGGACCTCTCCGCCTACGGCTTCGAGGACTACACCCGCATCAAGCACGTGATGACCTCGCTCGACGGCTGACCTGCCGCCACGGCAGTCGGATCGATCACCGCAGGGCCCTGAGGGGGCGGGCAGTAGACAATGTGTCTATTGCCCGCCCTCTTCACGTTCCTTGAGGCTTTCCCCATGCCTGAACCCGCCTTCTCCCGCCGCGCGACGCTGCGCGGCCTCGGTGCCGCCGGCCTGCTCGCGGCCCTCACCGGCTGCGGCGTGCCCGCCGCCTACGTCCCCGAGGACCGGCGAGGAGGCCCGGACCGCTCCGACCGGGAACGGACCGTCAACTTCTCCAACTGGCCGCTCTACATCGACACCGACGACAAGGACGAGGAGCGCCGCCCGACCCTCGAGGCCTTCACCGAGCGGACCGGCGTCGAGGTCCGCTACAGCGAGGAGATCAACGACAACGACGAGTTCTTCGGCAAGGTCAGCCCGGCGCTGATGAACCACCAGGACACCGGCCACGACCTCGTGGTGGTCAGCGACTGGATGGCCGCCCGCTTCGTCCACCTGGGCTGGGCCCAGACGATGGACCGCTCCCGGCAGCCCAACGTGGCCGCGCACCTCGATCCGCAGCTGCGCGCCCCCGCCTTCGACCGGGGCCGGCTGCACACCGTCCCCTGGCAGTCGGGCATCACCGGCATCGCCTACAACCGCAGGGCCCTGGGCCGGGAGATCAAGTCCGTCCGGGACCTGTGGCACCCGGACCTGGCGGGCAAGGTCACCCTCTTCTCCGGCCTGGACGAGTCCTTCGCCCTGCTGATGCAGGGCGACGGCGTGGACGTCACCCGGTGGACCGAGTCCGACTTCCACCGCATGTGCGACCAGGTCGAGCGCATGGTGAAGAAGAAGCACATACGCCGCTTCACCGGCAACGACTACACCTCCGACCTCGGCAAGGGCGACGTCCTGGCCTGCCAGGCCTACTCCGGCGACGCCATCCAGCTCAAGGCCGACAACCCCGACATCGAGTTCGTCGTCCCCGAGGAGGGCGCCGAGCTGTGGGCGGAGAGCATGCTCGTGCCCAACCTGGCCCGGCACAAGGCCCACGCCGAGGCGCTGATCGACCACTACTACGCGCCGGAGGTGGCCGCCGAGCTCGCCGCCGCCGTCAACTACGTCTGCCCCGTTCCCGCCGCCCGCGAGGTGCTCGCCCGCTCGGACGACAAGGAGACCGCCGCGCTGGCCGAGAACCCCCTGATCTTCCCGGACGAGCAGATGCGTGCCCGCCTGGCCGTGGCCCGCGACATCTCCTCGGCCGAACGCCGCTCGCTCGCCGCCCGCTGGAACGCCATCGTCGGACTCTGACGGCGCCGGCCGGACGGCCGGCTACTTCGCGAAGGCCGCCGCCACGATGCCGTACGCCACCTTGTTCATCTCCTTGCCCTTGGCATCCGTGGAGTTGACCGAGTAGACGAGGGTCCGCGACAGGTCCCGGGTCGCGCCTATCGCGGTGGTGTACCCGTGCCGGGCACCGGTCTTGCCCCACACCTCCGTGCCGTCCGGGAGCACGATCCGGGACATCCCCGCGGTCAGCGCGGCGTCCTCGCCGGTGGTGAAGTCCTTCACCGGCGGGACCGTGAACATCTCCTCCAACTGGGCCTTCGGCACGACCTTCCCGCCGAACAGGGCCACCGTGAACCGCTCCAGGTCCGCCGTGGTCGAGATGATGTCCCCGGCCGCCCAGCGCCCGGAGCTGTTCCACTCCGACACGTCGCGCAGCTCCCGCGAGCCGTCCGGCCGCGGCACCGCCTGGTAGCCGTGGTTGTAGGGGCCCTGGATCCGGGTCCCGGCCGGCCCCGGGAAGGAGGTCTGGCGCAGCCCCAGCGGCCGCAGGATCCGCTGCGCCACCGCCTCCTCGTACGACGTGCCCGTCACCTTCTCCACCAGCACGCCCAGCAGCGTGTAGTCGATGTTCAGGTAGTGCTGGGCCGCGCCCGGCCGGAACTCCGGCCCCTTGGCCAGCGCGCCCGCGATCTGCACCCGCGGGTCGACCACGTCGAAACGGTGCTGCCACTCCGCCTCGAAGTCGTCGCCCGGCCCGTCCGGGGCCTGGATCCCGCTCGTGTAGTTCAGCAGCTGCCGCACCGCGATCGGCTCGAAGGCGTCGGGGAACAGGCCCGGCAGGTACTGCTGCACCGGCCGGTCCAGATCGATCCGGCCCTCGGCGGCCAGCTGGAGCACGACGGCCGAGGTGAACGTCTTCGTCACCGAGCCGGCCCGGAACCGGCCCTGCTCCAGGGCCGGCCGGCCGCTGCGGACGTCCGCGACACCGGAGCTGCCCCGCCAGCTGCCGCTCGTGCCGCCCACCCGGACCAGTGCGGCCGTGGCGTCCTTGTGATCGGGCCCCAGCCCCGCGATGGCCCGCTGCAGCGCCGCCGCATGCGGCGGGGTGGAGAAGACCGGGCCCGCGGCCCCGCCCGCATCCGGCCCCGCGACCGCCGCCGCGGCCGCCCCGCGGGCGGGCGCGGGAGCGGCGTGCGCCACCGCCGGACCGGCCGCGATCCCGAGCACGAGCGCCGTCGCGATCAGCGTCGTACGCCCCGATGCCTTTCCGCCCCTCGCGCCCCTCGCGGCCTTCGCAGCCTTCGCGGCCTGCGTGGTGCCCGTGGCCTGCGTGTTGTCCGTGGCCTTCATGGTGTTCCCCCTGTGGGTCCTCCGGGCCGCCCCCTGCGGCCCGGACGACTCCATGCTGCGGCTCCCCGGGCCCTGCGCGGATCACCCCGCAGAGGGGTCTTCAGCAGTACGACAACTCACCGGCGCGAGGGAGTGCCCCCGCCCCTCCTCACCCCCGCGAGGGAGGGACCGCAGAGCCACCCGCCTCCCCGGCCGCGATCAGACCCGTCTCGTACGCGCAGATCACCGCCTGGATCCGGTCGCGCAGCCCCAGCTTCGCCAGCACATGGCCCACATGGGTCTTCACCGTGTGCTCGCTCACCACCATGGCCAGGGCGATCTCCGCGTTCGACAGCCCCCGTCCCAGGTGCAGCAGGGTCTCCCGCTCCCGCGCGGTCAGCACCTCCAGCCGCTCCCCGCACACCGCCCCCGGCCCGCCGCCGGCCGCGCCCGCCCCGACCGCCGAACGGGCCGCCGTGACCGCCGTGTACTCCTCGATCAGCCGCCGCGCCACCGACGGCGCCAGCAGCGACTCGCCCGCCGCCACCACCCGTACCGCGTGCACCAGGTCGTCCCGCCGCACGTCCTTCAGCAGGAACCCGCTCGCCCCCGCGTGCAGCGCCTCGTACACGTACTCGTCCGAGTCGAACGTCGTCAGCATCACCGTCCGGCACGCGCTCTCCGCCGCGATCGACCGGCACGCCTCGATCCCGTCCAGCACCGGCATCCGGATGTCCAGCAGCGCCACGTCCGGCCGCAGTTCGCGCACCGCGGCCACCGCCGCGGCACCGTCCCCGACCTCCGCGACGACCTCGATGTCGTCCTGCACGTCCAGGATCAGGGCGAAGCCGCTGCGCACCAGCTCCTGGTCGTCGGCCACCACCACACGGATCGTCACACCCCCACCTCCAGCGGCGAGGTTACAAGCGTCACCGCAACGCGGAACCCGCTCCCGTCCGCCCGGGGTCCGCAGGCCGCCGTCCCGCCGTGCACCGCCGCCCGCTCCCGGATCCCGATGAGCCCGTGCCCGCCCGCCGTTCCGCCCGTCCCCGGCGCCGTCCCGCTGCCGCCCGCACCCGGCCCGCGCCCGTCGTCGTCCACCGTCACCGCGAGGGTCCGCTCCCCGTACTCCAGCCGCACCGACACCGACCGCGCCCCCGCGTGCCTGACCACGTTCGTCAGGGCCTCCTGCACCACGCGGTGCACGGTCGCCTCCAGCGCCTGCGGCAGCGCCCGCAGCGTGCCCGTCCGCTCGTAGGAGACCTCCAGCCCGCTGCCGCGGACCCGCTCCAGCAGCGCCGGCAGGTCGTCGATCCCGGGCTGCGGCGCGCGCGGCGCCGGCGCCTCCTGCGTGCGCAGCACCCCCAGCATGGTCCGCAGCTGCGCCATCGCGTCCCGCCCCGTCTCGGCGATGGCGTCGAAGGCCGCCTCCGCCCGCTCCGGGGCCCGGCGCACCGCCACCGGCCCGGCCTCCGCCTGCACGATCATGATGCTGACCGCGTGCGAGAGGACGTCGTGCATCTCCCGTGCGATGCGGGCCCGTTCGCGGGCCGCGGCCTGCTCCGCCTCGATCCGGTTGGCCCGTTCCAGTTCGGCGGCCCGGGCCTCCACGGCCCGCGTGTAGGCCTGGCGGGTGTACTGCAGGCGCCCCAGCGCGTACGCCGCCGCCGAGACGAAGAGCGTGAACAGCAGCTCCCGCGCCGTCCCCGTGTTCCACCCCACCGACAGCGCGACCGCCACGGCCACCAGCAGCCCCACGGCGAGCCGGACCCGGGCCGTGCACTGCACCGCCACCGTGTAGAAGGAGATGAGGCCGGCGTACGGCAGCGGCTGGCCGGGCCCGTCCACGGCCACGTGGTACACGCCCCCCGCGGCCAGGACCGCGATCAGCACCGCCACCGGCGCCTGCCGCCGCCACACCAGCGGCACCACCCCGAGCGCGGTCATCGCGTACGAGCCCCAGTCGGCCGGCGGCAGATCGGCCGCCCGGGGCACCACGAAGGGGATGGAGACGGCCAGTTGGACCAGCAGCGTCAGCCCGAGGTCCTGCCGGCGCGGATCGGCGCGCCGGATCCGCTCGCCGAGGGCGCGTATCACCGCCCGAGCCCGGCCCGTACGGCGGCCAGCGCGTCGAGCCGGTTGGTGGTGACGGCGTCCACCCCGGCCCGGATCACCCTGCGCATCGACCACCTCGTGTCGGCGGTCCAGGCGGACACCAGCAGCCCGTCGCGGTGCAGGGCGTCCACCAGCTCCGGACTCACCAGCCCGAAGCGGTAGTTGAGCCAGGTGGGCCGCACCGCGTCGATCAGGACCCGGCGCGGCGGCGACAGCGTCGTCCACGTCAGCGCGATCTCCGCGTCCGGGTCGGCGGCCCGCACCTCCAGCATGGTGTCGGGGCCCGCGCAGTAGGAGGTGCGCTCTCGGGCACCGCACTCGCGGACCTGCCCGACGACCTTCCGCACCGCCTCGTACGTCGCCCCCGGCAGGTCGATCATCACCCGGCCGTCCCCGGCCGCCGTCAGCGCCTCGCGCAGCGTGGGGATCCCGCCGTCCGTCAACTCCTTCAGCTGCGGGGCCGTGACGGCGTCCAGCCGCACGTCATGGCCCCACAGCCGGTCCAGCGTCTCGTCGTGCAGGAGCACCGGCTCCCCGTCGCGGGTCAGCCGTACGTCGATCTCGACCGCGTCCGCCCCGCGGGCGAAGGCGGAGCGGAGGGAGGGCAGCGTGTTCTCGCGGAAGCGGTAGGGATCGCCGCGGTGGCCGATGGCCGTCAGGGTGCGCATGGCACCCATTGTCGGGCGGTGTCAGCGCGCCAGCCACGCAGCCGTGTACGTGTCGATCTCCTCGGCGAGCCGCGCCTTGCCGGCCGGGTCCAGGAAGGAGGCCTCGACCGCGTTCTTCGCCAGCGCCGCGAGACCGCGCTCGTCGAGCTCGAGGAGCCGGGCCGCCACCGCGTACTCGTTGTTGAGGTCGGTGCCGAACATCGGCGGGTCGTCGCTGTTGATGGTGACGAGCACGCCGGCCTGCACCATCTCCTTGACCGGGTGCCGGTCGAGGTCGGTCACGGCACGGGTGGCGATGTTGGAGGTCGGGCAGACCTCCAGGGCGATGCGGTGCTCGGCCAGGTACGCCAGCAGCTCCGGGTCCCGGACGGAGCTGGTGCCGTGGCCGATGCGCTCGGCGCCGAGGTGGCGGATGGCGTCCCAGACGGTCTCCGGCCCGGTGGTCTCGCCGGCGTGCGGCACGCTGTGCAGGCCCGCGGCCCGGGCTGCGTCGAAGTACGGCTTGAACTGCGGGCGCGGCACGCCGATCTCGGGGCCGCCGAGGCCGAAGGAGACCAGGCCCTCCGGGCGCAGGTCGACGGCCAGGCGGGCGGTCTCGGCGGCGGACTCCAGGCCGGCCTCGCCGGGGATGTCGAAGCACCAGCGCAGGATGACGCCGAGTTCGGACTCGGCGGCCTTGCGGGCGTCCTCGATGGCCTCCATGAAGGCCTTCTCGTCGATGCCGCGGCGCGTGGAGGAGTACGGGGTGATGGTCAACTCGGCGTAGCGGATGTTCTGCCGGGCCATGTCGCGGGCGACTTCGAAGGTCAGGGTGCGTACGTCGTCGGGGGTGCGCACCAGGTCCACCACGGACAGGTAGACCTCGATGAAGTGCGCGAAGTCCGTGAAGGTGAAGTAGTCGGCGAGCGCCTCGGGGTCGGTGGGCACCTTCGAGTCCGGGTGGCGCGCGGCCAGTTCGGCCACGATGCGGGGGGAGGCCGAGCCGACGTGGTGGACGTGGAGTTCCGCCTTGGGCAGCCCCGCGATGAAGGAGGTCAGGTCGGTCATGAGGTGCCTTTCGGAAGAACACGGGTGCGGACGGGACGGTCCTCATCGTAGGCAGCCCCGGGGAGTGTCCGCGGAAGCACATAGCATGGCCGTACGAGAGGGGGGCGACGCATGACCGACCAGAGCCCCGAGCCGGGCAACCCGTGGGCGCCGCCGGAGCGGCCGGCGGGTGGTTTCGGGGGACCGCAGGGCGCGCGAGGGGTACCGGGCCCGCCGTCCGTGCACGACCAGCCCACGATCGCGGGGATGCCGGGGGCCGACATACCGGCGGCGGCCGTGCCGCAGCCGTCACCCGGGCCGCAGCCCGGGGCCGTCCCGCAGCAGCCGGCGCCCGCCTCCGCCCCCGCGCCGCTGCCTCCCGCCTACGGGTACCCGGCCCAGCCGGCCCCGGGCGCGTACGCCTACCCGGCGCCGGCCCCCGTGTCCGCCCCGCCCGCGTACGGTTACCCGGGCTACCCCGGCTACGGCGGCTACCCGTACGGGGCGCAGCCGCGCAACGGCTTCGGGGTCACCGCGCTCGTCCTCGGCATCATCGCCGTCGTGGGCTGCTTCACCAGCTTCCTCGCCGTCGCCCTCGGCATCGCGGCGGTCGTCTTCGGCGTGCTCGGCCGCGGCAAGGCCCGGCGCGGCGAGGCCACCAACGGCGGGATGGCGCTGGGCGGCATCATCCTGGGCGCGGTCGGCATCGTGCTGGGCGCCGCCCTCCTGGCGATCGGCATCATCGGCATCCTGGACCGGGACGGCGACGTCCGCCACGACAGCCCGCATTCGGACACCCGCATGCGCGAGCGCGTCTGACCGCAGGACCGCAGCAGGCGACGGCGCAGGGCCGGCCCCGGGCACGTACCGCCCGGAGCCGGCCCTGCGCCGTTTCCTTCTACGCGTCCGTACGGGGCGCAGCCGCCCACGGCCAGTCGGCGTTGCTGCCGCCCTCGATCAGCGTCACCATCCGGAAGGCCGCGTCGGTGAGCCCGCCGAAGGTATGCCGGTTGCCCGAACCGGACGGCGCGTGGCCCACCCGGTGGCCGGCCAGGTTCCAGGTGTAGACCGGCACCTCCTCGGGCACCAGGGCCGTCGGGTCGTACCCGTGGCGGTACGTGGCCTGCTCGTCGGTGACGATCAGGACGCGGTCGTGCTCCTCGTAGTGCTTGCGGACCGCCTCCGCGGTGTAGGTGCCGCCGAGATCCCCGAACCGCTCCAGCACCTTCAGGACGGACTCGCCCCTCGTGTAGGGGACCTGCTTGCTGTCCGTGCCGAACTGCACCAGGTCCGCCTGCTCTGCCCGCAGGGCCAGCGCCGCGCCGAAGACGGCCGCCGCGTCGGCCCGGTTGAGCTGCGAGCGGTCCGACAGCGGGGACCACATCGACCCGGAGCGGTCGACCAGGACCAGGGTGCGGCCCGGCAGCGCGGGCACGTTGCCCAGCGAGTGGCCGAGCGCCTGCTCCAGGGGGTACGCCCAGCGCAGCGAGGGCGCGTGCCGGTAGGCGGCCAGGTAGCGGAAGGGGAACTGCCGGGACCGGGCCACGGCGGCCGGGTCGCTGATCCGCTCGGCGACCCGGGCGGCCACGGCGTCCGAGACGCCCGCCTGGTCGAAGTTGCGCAGGTTGCGCAGCAGCGCCATCGGGCCCATGGACGGGATGACGGCCTCCCAGGCGGCCGCGTCCATCGGCCCCTGAAGCCACCCGGCCAGCGCCTCCCAGGTCATGCCGGCGGCGGCCAGCCGCTCGGCGCCGTCGGCCGCGGTGACCCGTGCCCGGCGCTCCTCGACCGGCAGGGCCATGAGCGCCTCGTGGGCGGCCAGGATGCGGTTGCCGGCCGGGACCTCCGCGGTCTCCGGGCGGTGCCGTCGGTCCAGGGCGTAGCGGAACAGCTCGCCCTGCCAGGGCTTGGCCGGGTCGGGGGAGGCGTGCACGAGGTTGAGGACGTCGCCGAAGCGGAAGCCCTTGGACGCCGTGTCGTACTTCAGCAGGGAGGCGCCCGAGTAGAGTCGGCGCACCGCGTCGGCCACGCCCCGCTTGACCGGCTTGGGGATGTTCCGCCCGTGCACGGCCGTCCAGTAGGCCAGCAGCTCGCCCGGCTCGTCCGCGCGCTGCAGGACGGAGTCGACGACCTGCCGGTTCGAGGGGCCCGCGGTGGCTCCGGCGTCGAGCCGGGCCTTGACGTACTCGGCGGCGCCGACCAGGGAGGCGGTCCGCATGCTGCCCTCGCCGCGCAGCCAGCCGAGCAGGCCGGCGGTCCACTCGGGGTCCTCGACGGCGAGCCGGCGCACCAGCGCGGCGAAGCGGTCGTCCCGGGCGCCGGGGGCCTCGTACGCAGTGCGCTGGCCGACGAAGTTCGCCACGGCCAGCAGGAACAGCTCCGAGCGGGCGTCGCGGACGAAGCCCGGGCTGCCGTGGTGGTTCCGGGCCCGCCGACCCGTGGAGCGCACGGGCGAGGCGGGCGCGGCGGCCGCGGACCGCGCGGCCGCGGAGCGCCGGAGGTTGAAGCGGACCATGATGGAATCCCCCCGAATCCATGGAAAACGGTATGGTCAAGAACAAAAGGGGGAGGTGTGGCGTGGGGGATGCCCGAGATCGGAGTCGGAGACGGCGCGCATAGCCAGACGAGCTTCCGAGCTGCTCCACCAGCCGTGGCCGGGCGGGATTCGAACCCGCGACCTTCTGGTCCGGAAGGAGCCGTCGCCCGCGCACCGGGCATCCCGCACGCGGGCCTCCCGAGATCAAGGTGGCGGCGGCCTGGGATTCTTTGGGAAAGAAGGAGCCGCAGCCTGCGCACCGGGAGGTGCGACGGCGGTGTCCAGAGTTCGAGGCGGCGAAACCACGTGGTGCTCTACCGACTGAGCTACACCGGCCCGAAGCCGGTGACGGGACTCGAACCCGCGGCCTCCCCATGAAGAGTGGAAGTAGGTCTCGCCTGCGCACCTGGACGGGTCCCACCGTAGGCGGGGCCGCCCGGCCCCCGCCACGCATTTACCCGGTCCGCAGCCGCTCGCGGGCCTCCATCAGGGCGAACCCGAGCAGGTTCAGGCCCCGCCAGCGGCCCGGGTCCAGCACCCGGTCGTCGTCGGCGGCGAGGCCGATGCCCCAGATGCGGTCCAAGGGGCTCGCCTCCACCAGGACCCGCTCCCCGGTGCCCAGCAGGTACCCGCGCAGCTCGGGCGTCGAGCCGAACTTGTGCACGCTGCCCTCCACGACCAGGCCGAACCGCTCCCGCTCCCAGACGGCCTGGTCGAACCCGCGCACCAGCCGCCCGGCCTTCTTGGCCTCGGCCGGCGTCGCGGCCGCGAGGACCGTCCGCTCGGCCTCGGGGTCCTCGAAGAGCCGGGCCTTGCCCGCCATCATCCAGTGTTCGGCGGTGTCGTACCGGACCTCACCCACGGTGAAGGGAGACGGCCACCACTGGCTCAAGCAGCTCGGCCCGAGGGTCCCGTCCGTACGCGGCCGGTGTCCCCAGAAGGGCAGGAACTTCACCCGGTCACCACGGCTGACCTGCTCGATCAACTTGTCGATCTTCTCCATGCACGGGAGTCTGGCAGTCTCCACGGACACTTCGTACGGGATTTGGGGCGCGTCTCGACACATGGTCGACCGATTCCGTCGCGTAATCAAAAGGCAACAACGGAATCACTTGGCGGTGGAGGGGACCTCTGCCAGGATCGGCACTCAATTCGAGCTGAAGCCACGAGAGCGTGAGAGCGTGATGGGTATTCGCTTCCAGGTCAGGGAACGCTTCGCCGACGGCGCGCAGTACATCGACGGCCGGCTCAGGCCCGGTACCTCCGGACGGTCGCACACCATCGTCGACCCCGCCACCGGGAAGGAGGTGCTCACCTACGAGCTCGCCTCCACCGCCGACGTGGACGACGCCGTCGCCGCCGCCGCCCGCGCCTTCCCCGCCTGGGCCGCGGCCACCCCCGGCGAGCGCTCCGACGCGCTGCACCGGCTGGCGTCCGTACTGGCCGCGCAGGCGGAGGACTTCGCGTACGCCGAGTCGCTCCAGTGCGGCAAGCCGATCAGGCTGACCACCGAGTTCGACGTGCCGGGGACGATCGACAACACCGCCTTCTTCGCGGGCGCCGCCCGCCACCTCCAGGGCCAGGCCGCCGCCGAGTACTCCGCGGACCACACCTCCTACGTGCGCCGCGAACCCCTCGGCGTCATCGGCTCCATCGCCCCCTGGAACTACCCGCTGCAGATGGCCGCCTGGAAGATCCTCCCGGCCGTCGCCGCCGGCAACACCATCGTCCTCAAGCCCGCCGAGCTCACCCCGCTGACCTCCCTCATGTTCGCCCAGGCGGCCAAGGAGGCGGGCATCCCCGACGGCGTGATCAACATCGTCACCGGCGCCGGCCGCGACGCCGGCGAGCACCTCGTCGGCCACCCGGAGGTGGTGATGACCTCCTTCACCGGGTCCACCGCCGTCGGCCGGCGCGTCGCCGAGATCGCCACCGCCACCGTCAAGCGGCTCCACCTGGAACTCGGCGGCAAGGCGCCCTTCCTCGTCTTCGACGACGCCGATCCGGAGGCCGCCGCGCAGGGCGCCGTCGCCGCCGCCCTGATCAACACCGGCCAGGACTGCACCGCCGCCACCCGCGCCTACGTCCAGCGCCCCCTGTACGAGGCCTTCACCGCCCGCGTCGCCGAGCTGATGGCCGGCGTCCGCCTGGGCGACCCCTTCGAGCCGACCACCGACCTCGGACCGCTGGTCTCCCACGCCCAGCGCGACCGCGTCGCCGGCTTCGTCGAGCGCGCCCGCGCCCACGCCACCGTCGTCACCGGCGGCGAGGTCCCCGGCGGCGCGCTGGCCGCGGGCGCCTACTACCGGCCCACCCTCATCGCGGACGCGGCCCAGGACAGCGAGGTCGTGCAGGCCGAGATCTTCGGGCCGGTCCTCGTGGTCCTGCCCTTCGACACCGACGACGAGGGCATCGCCCTCGCCAACGACACCCCGTACGGGCTCGCCGCCTCCGCCTGGAGCCGCGACGTCTACCGGGCGAACCGCGCCACCCGCGAGCTCAAGGCGGGCTGCGTCTGGGTCAACGACCACATTCCGATCATCAGCGAGATGCCCCACGGCGGCTACAAGGCGAGCGGCTTCGGAAAGGACATGAGCGCCTACTCCTTCGAGGAGTACACGCAGGTCAAGCACGTCATGTATGACAACACGGCGGTGGCCGCCAAGGACTGGCACCGCACGATCTTCGGGGACCGATAGCAGCAGCAGGGCCGTTCGACCAGCGGCCCGCCCATCCCGAAAGGGCACAGCCCATGGAGCAGTTCGAGCCCGAACGCCTCTCGGCGGCGCAGGCCGCCGCGATGCGCCGCAGCCTCATCGAAGGGCGCGGCGCCCTCACCCGCCGCTCCCTGCTGCGCGCCTCCGGCGTCGGCGCGCTCACCCTCGGCGGCCTCGCCGCCCTGTCCGGTTGCGGCATCCCGCCCGCCAAGCGGGAGGGCACGGCGGCGGCCTCCGAGGACCACTCGGCACAGGAGAAGGAGATCAACTTCTCCAACTGGACCGAGTACATGGACACCAGCGACGACGAGAAGACCCACCCGACGCTGGAGGAGTTCACCCAACGGACCGGCATCAAGGTCAAGTACACCGAGGACATCAACGACAACGTCGAGTTCTTCGGCAAGATCCGCCCGCAGCTCGCGGCCGGCCAGGACACCGGCCGCGACCTCATCGTCGTCACCGACTGGCTCGCCGCCCGCATCATCCGCCTGGGCTGGGCGCAGAAGCTGGACCCCTCCCACCTGCCCCACGCCTACGCCAACCTGATCCCGCAGTACCGCAGCCCCGACTGGGACCCCGGGCGCGCCTACAGCTACCCCTGGACGGGCATCGACACGGTCATCGCGTACAACGCCAAGGCCACCGGCGGCAAGAAGGTCGACTCCGTCACCCAGCTGCTCGACGACCCCTCCCTCAAGGGCCGCGTCGGCTTCCTCACCGAGATGCGCGACACCGTCGGGATGACCCTGCTCGACCAGGGCAAGGACCCGGCCACCTTCACCACCGCGGACTTCGACGCGGCCATCGGGCGCCTCCAGAAGGGCGTGGACACCAAGCAGATCCGCCGCTTCACGGGCAACGACTACACCTCGGACCTCGACAAGGGCGACATCGCGGCCTGCCTCGCCTGGGCGGGCGACATCATCCAGCTCCAGGCCGGCAACCCGGACATCAAGTACGCGATCCCGGCGCCGGGCTACATCACCTCCAGCGACAACCTGATCGTCCCGGCGCACGCCCGGCACAAGGCGAACGCCGAGAAGCTCATCGACTTCTACTACGAGCCGCCCGTCGCGGCGCAGCTGGCGGCCTTCATCAGCTACGTGTGCCCCGTCGCGGGCGTCAAGAAGGACCTTGAGAAAATCGATCCTGCGCTCGCGGACAACCCCTTGATCATCCCGGACGAGGAGATGGCCGCCAAGGCCCACGCCTTCCGCTTGCTCACCAGCGAGGAAGAGACCGCGTACGAGGAGAGGTTCGCCAAGCTCATCGGAGCCTGACGGACCGCCGTAGCGGCACCCGCACCCCGCACCCCTCCCCGACGACACCACCACCGAAGGCCCAGGCCCATGACTGACAAGACCGCGGGCGGCGACGTCCGCCTCGCCGGTATCAGCAAGCACTACGGCACGTTCACCGCCGTGCACCCGTTGGACCTCACCATCCCCCAGGGCTCCTTCTTCGCCCTGCTCGGCGCCTCGGGCTGCGGCAAGACCACCACCCTGCGCATGATCGCGGGCCTGGAGGAGCCCTCCACCGGCACGGTCCACCTCGGCGAGCGCGACGTCACCCAGCTGCCGCCGTACAAGCGCCCCGTGAACACGGTCTTCCAGAGCTACGCCCTCTTCCCGCACCTGAGCATCTACGAGAACGTGGCCTTCGGCCTGCGCCGCCGCGGCATCAAGTCCGTCAAGAAGCAGGTCGAGGAGATGCTCGAACTCGTCGAGCTCGGCCAGTTCTCCCAGCGCAAGCCGCACCAGCTCTCCGGCGGCCAGCAGCAGCGCGTCGCCGTCGCCCGCGCGCTCATCAACCACCCCCAGGTGCTCCTGCTCGACGAGCCGCTCGGCGCCCTCGACCTCAAGCTGCGCCGCCAGATGCAGCTGGAGCTCAAGCGGATCCAGACGGAGGTCGGCATCACCTTCGTGCACGTCACGCACGACCAGGAGGAGGCCATGACCATGGCCGACACCGTCGCCGTGATGAACGGCGGCCGCGTCGAGCAGATGGGCGCGCCCGCCGAGCTGTACGAGAACCCCCGCACCACCTTCGTCGCCAACTTCCTCGGCACCTCGAACCTCATCGAGGCCGAGGTCCTGGAGGCCGGCGGCAGCGAGGTCACCGTCAGCTCGGCCGGCACCCGGCTCCGGCTGCCCGCGGCCCGATGTTCCACCACCCCCAAGGCGGGCGGAAAGCTGCTGGTCGGGGTGCGCCCGGAGAAGATCTCCCTGGTGCCCGCCGCCGAGCGGGACACCGTCGCGGCCGGCCGCAACACCGTCACCGGCAAGATCGCCGACTCCTCCTTCATCGGCGTCTCCACCCAGTTCGTCATCGACAGCCCCGTCTGCCCCGAGCTCGAGGTGTACGTCCAGAACATCGAGCGCGACCACCGCCTGACCCCCGGCGCCGAGGTCGTCCTGCACTGGAACCCGGAGCACACCTTCGGCCTGGACGCCGCCCAGGCCATCGACGCCGGCATCGAGACGGTCGAGGAGGGCGCATGACCGCGACCGCGGCCCCGCCCGAGGCCCCCGCGCCCGCCGAACCCCCGGTCCACCGGCCCGCGCTGCGCAAGCGGCTGATCCCGTACTGGCTCCTGCTGCCCGGCATCCTGTGGCTGCTGGTCTTCTTCGTGCTGCCGATGCTCTACCAGGCCTCAACCTCGGTGCAGACCGGCTCCCTCGAAAAGGGCTTCGAGGTCACCTGGCACTTCGCGACCTACTGGGACGCCTTCACCGAGTACCTCCCGCAGTTCCTGCGCTCCCTGGCGTACGCCGGCACCGCGACCGTGCTGTGCCTGCTGCTCGGGTACCCGCTGGCCTACCTGATCGCCTTCCGGGCGGGCCGCTGGCGCAACCTGCTGCTGGTGCTGGTCATCGCCCCGTTCTTCACCAGCTTCCTGATCCGCACCCTGGCCTGGAAGACGATCCTGGCCGACGGCGGCCCCGTCGTCGCCGTCCTCAACAAGATCGGCTTCCTGGACGTGACGGCCTGGCTCGGCGTCACCCAGGGAGACCGGGTCCTGGCCACGCCGCTCGCGGTGGTCTGCGGCCTGACGTACAACTTCCTCCCCTTCATGATCCTTCCGCTCTACACCTCGCTGGAGCGCATCGACACCCGCCTGCACGAGGCGGCCGGGGACCTGTACGCCCGCCCCGCCACCACCTTCCGCAAGGTCACCTTCCCGCTGTCCATGCCGGGCGTGGTCTCCGGGACCCTGCTCACCTTCATCCCGGCGAGCGGCGACTACGTCAACGCCGAGCTGCTCGGCTCGACGGACACCCGGATGATCGGCAACGTCATCCAGTCGCAGTACCTGCGGATCCTCGACTACCCGACGGCCGCCGCGCTGTCGTTCATCCTCATGGCCGTCGTCCTGGTCATGGTCACGATCTACATCCGCCGCGCGGGAACGGAGGACCTGGTCTGATGAAGTGGCTCCGCCGCAACCTCGTCGTCGTCCTCGGCCTGCTGACGCTCGCGTACATGATCCTGCCGAACGTCATCGTGACCGTCTTCTCCTTCAACAACCCCTCCGGGCGCTTCAACTACGCCTGGCAGGAGTTCTCGCTCGACGCCTGGAAGGACCCCTGCGGGGTGGCCGACCTGTGCGGCTCCCTGTCCCTGTCGCTGCAGATCGCCCTGTGGGCCACCCTCTGCGCCACCGCGCTGGGCACGGCCATCGCCTTCGCCCTGGTCCGCTACCGGTTCCGGGCGCGCGGCGCGGTCAACTCGCTGATCTTCCTGCCGATGGCCATGCCGGAGATCGTGATGGCGGCCTCGCTGCTCGCCCTGTTCCTCAACATGGGCGTCGAGCTGGGCTTCTGGACGATCCTCATCGCCCACATCATGTTCTGCCTCAGCTTCGTCGTCGCCGCCGTCAAGGCGCGCGTGCTCTCGATGGACCCGCGGCTGGAGGAGGCCGCCCGCGACCTCTACGCGGGCCCCGCGCAGACCTTCCTGCGGGTCACCCTGCCGATCGCGGCGCCGGGCATCGCGGCGGGCGCGCTGCTGTCCTTCGCGCTCTCCTTCGACGACTTCATCATCACCAACTTCAACTCGGGCAACACCGTCACCTTCCCCATGTTCGTGTGGGGATCGGCCCAGCGCGGTACGCCCGTGCAGATCAACGTCATCGGCACGGCGATGTTCGTCATCGCGGTGCTGGTGGTCCTCGCCGGCCAGATCGTCGGCAACCGCCGCAAGAACGCACAGCCCAAGTAACTCTGTAGGGAGTTGGAAGACATGGCCCCAGTCGCCATGCGAAGCGTTGCGAAATCCCTTTCCGAAGCACTGCCGGTCTCGTACTGGCTGGACGACCCCGGCCGCCCCGACCCGCAGCCGGCCCTGACCTCCGACGAGGCCTGCGACCTGCTGGTCATCGGCGGAGGCTACAGCGGGCTGTGGACCGCGCTCATCGCCAAGGAGCGCGACCCCGCCCGGGACGTCGTCCTCATCGAGTCGAAGGAGGCGGGCTGGGCCGCCTCCGGCCGCAACGGCGGCTTCTGCGCCGCCTCCCTCACCCACGGCTTCGCCAACGGCCTGGCCCGCTGGCCCGGCGAGCTCGCCAAGCTGGAGGAGCTCGGCGCCCGCAACCTCGACGCGATCGAGGCGGCCGTCGCCCGCTACGGCATCGACTGCGACTTCGAGCGCACCGGCGAGATCGACGTGGCCACCGAACCGCACCAGGTCGAGGAGCTGCGCGAACTGCACGAGGAGGCCGAGAAGCTGGGCCTCGCCGGGGGGATGCGCTGGCTGGACCGCGACGAGCTGCGCGCCGAGGTCGACTCGCCCACGTTCCTCGCCGGCCTGTGGGACACCGACGGCGTGGCCATGCTCAACCCGGCCAAGCTGGCCTGGGGCCTGAAGCGGGCCTGCCTCGGCCTCGGGGTGCGGATCTACGAGAACACCCGGGGCCTGTCGCTGGCCTCCTCGGGCGCGGGGATGGCCGTACGCACCCCCTACGGGCGGATCTTCGCCCGACGGGTCGCCCTCGGAACCAACATCTTCCCGTCCCTGGTCAAGCGGATCCGCCCCTTCACCGTCCCCGTCTACGACTACGCGCTGATGACGGAGCCGCTGGACGACGAGCAGCTGAAGGCCATCGGCTGGCGGGGCCGACAGGGCATGGGAGACAGCGCCAACCAGTTCCACTACTTCCGCATCACCCCCGAGAACCGGATCCTGTGGGGCGGCTACGACGCCGTCTACCCCTACAAGGGCCGCCTCGACTCCGAGTACGACCACCGCCCCGAGACCTACCTCAAGCTCGCCCAGCACTTCTTCACCGCGTTCCCGCAGCTGGAGGGCATCAACTTCAGCCACGCCTGGGGCGGCGCCATCGACACCTGCTCGCGCTTCTCCGCCTTCTTCGGCACCGCCCACTCCGGCCGGGTGGCGTACGCCGCCGGGTACACCGGGCTCGGGGTCGGCGCCACCCGCTTCGGCGCCGACGTGATGCTCGACCTCCTGGACGGAGCGCGCACCGAGCGGACGGAGCTCGAGATGGTGAGGTCCCGGCCCATGCCGTTCCCGCCCGAGCCGTTCGCCTGGACCGGCATCACCCTCACCAAGTGGTCGCTGGCCCGCGCCGACGCCCGCGGCGGCCGCCGCAACCTGTGGCTGAAGACGCTGGACAAGTTCGGCCTCGGCTTCGACAGCTGAGCCGCTTCGCCGCCACGGAGTACGCAAACCCGCGTCATCGCCGCGCCCGGCCCCGCTCTCTCCCGGTGAGCACCCTCACCTACAGGGAACGGAGGCCGGGCGATGCAGGGCTCGGAGATCAGGACCGCGGTGGAATGGCTCGCTTCGGCGGCGCCGGATCCCCACGCCTGCCGCTGGGCGTGGGAGCGCAACCCCCTGGGGGTCGCCCTGCTCCCGGCCGGGCGGCACTGGGACGTGCTGATCCTGCCCGGGGAGCCGGGCCGGGCGGCACTGGACGTCCTGAAGCTGATGCCAGCCCGGCCGGGGCCGGTGCTCGCCGACTCCGGCGACACCCGGCTGGGCTTCTTCGTCCCCGCGGGCACGGCCGCGCACTGGATCGGCACCGGCGTACGGGGCGCGGGGCGCGGGAGCTGGATCGTGGTCCCGTACCCCGGCCGGGCGGGGGGCAGGGTCCACTGGCTGGTGGTTCCGGACGGGCACGGCACCCTCACCGATCCGGCGGTGCTGGAGCTCGCGCTGCACGAGGCGGTGGCCTCCCTGGTGCAGGAGAAGGCGGCGCGGAGGCCCTGACGGGGGAGGTGCGGCCCCCGGCGCTCACCGGCCGGGTGCAGGACCCCCTGCGCTGCGCCGGCCGCCCCGGCCCACCGCCCCTGCGACCGTGCGGAGCAGCGGAACGCACAGCAGCAGGCTGGCCATGACGTCCAGCGGCCAGTGCCAGCCGCGCAGGACCAGGCCGCAGGCCGTCGCCGCCGTCAGGGCGAGTGCGACGGCCACCGGCCACGGGCGGCGGGTGTACGGGCGCAGCAGCAGGGCCGCGCCGACGTACGCGACGGCCGCGGTGGCGGTGTGGCCCGAGGGGAAGTAGCCGGCGGCCCACGGCTCCAGCGGGCCCGGGCGGGCGGTCCACTCCTTGAGCGGGACCACGAAGGCCGGGACCAGGGCCATGGCCACGGCCGCGGCGAGGGCGCCGGGGCGGTTGCCGCGCCGGGCGGCGTAGAGGGCGGCCAGTGCCAGGACCGGGACGGCGACCTCCACGTTGCCCAGGTCGCTGAGGCGCTCGGTGGCCGCGTCGGGCACGGCGCGCACCAGGGCGCGGCTGAGGCGCTCGTCCGGGGCGAGCAGCGGGCCCGAGACCAGGACCTGCCAGGTCGTCAGGGCGAGCCCCAGCAAGGGGAGGAGGAAGAAGAGCAGGAGGGCAGTGGCCGGCCGTCCCGGAACAGGGGGGATGGTTCCGGGACGGCCGCCCGGATCGGGTTGCCGTGCGCCCCGGGGGGTTTGGGGCGTCCGGCCGTCCGATCGGTGAGGAGAGTGCGCGAACGCAGGCCCGGTGCGGCGCTGGGGAAGCCCGGTACCGGTGTCGCCCCCGGTTTCCCGGGAGCGGGGTGTCTCACTCATCTGCAGAAACCGTACGGCAGCGAAAGGGGGACCGACAGCAGGAACGCGGTCCTGCCATCGGCCCCCCACATCTTCTTCACAGCGCCCGCCCGTTACCACCGGTAGCGGCCGGGACGCGCGTTCGGACGCTCGCTCAGATGCCCGCGAACGCGGCCTCGATGATGTCCAGGCCCTCGTTCAGCAGGTCCTCGCCGATGACGATCGGCGGGAGGAAGCGGAGCACGTTGCCGTAGGTGCCGCAGGTGAGGACGATCAGGCCCTCGGCGTGGCAGGCCTTGGCCAGCGCGCCGGCCGCCTCCGGGTTCGGGGTCTTGGACTCGGGGTCCTTGACCAGCTCGATGGCGATCATGGCGCCGCGGCCGCGGATGTCGCCGATGATCTCGTACTTCTCCTGCATCGCGGACAGGCGCGACTTCATGATGGACTCGATCTTCTTCGCCTTGGCGTTGAGGTCGAGCTCCTTCATGGTCTCGATGGAGCCCAGCGCACCGGCGCAGGCCACCGGGTTGCCGCCGTAGGTGCCGCCCAGGCCGCCCGCGTGCGGGGCGTCCATGATCTCGGCGCGGCCGGTCACGGCGGCCAGCGGCAGACCGCCGGCGATGCCCTTGGCGGTGGTGATGAGGTCCGGGACGATGCCCTCGTCCTCGCAGGCGAACCACTGGCCGGTGCGGCAGAAGCCGGACTGGATCTCGTCCGCGACGAAGACGATGCCGTTGTCGTTGGCGAACTTCACGATCGCGGGCAGGAAGCCCTTGGCCGGCTCGATGAAGCCGCCCTCGCCGAGGACCGGCTCGATGATGATCGCGGCGACGTTCTCGGCGCCGATCTGCTTGGTGATCTGGTCGATGGCCTGGGCGGCGGCCTCGGGGCCGCAGTTCTCGGCACCGGTGGGCCAGCGGTAGCCGTAGGCGACCGGGACGCGGTAGACCTCGGGGGCGAACGGACCGAAGCCGTGCTTGTACGGCATGTTCTTGGCGGTCAGCGCCATCGTCAGGTTGGTGCGGCCGTGGTAGCCGTGGTCGAAGACGACGACGGCCTGGCGCTTGGTGTACGCACGCGCGATCTTGACGGCGTTCTCGACGGCCTCGGCGCCGGAGTTGAACAGGGCCGACTTCTTGGCGTGGTCGCCCGGGGTCAGCTCGGCCAGCGCCTCGCAGACCTCCACGTAGCCCTCGTAGGGGGTGACCATGAAACAGGTGTGGGTGAAGTCGGCGAGCTGCGCGGTGGCGCGGCGCACGACGGCCTCGGCGGAGCCGCCGACCGAGGTCACGGCGATGCCGGAGCCGAAGTCGATCAGGCGGTTGCCGTCGACGTCCTCGAGGATGCCGCCGTCCAGGCGCTGCGTGAAGACGGGCAGCACGGAGCCCACGCCGCCGGCGACCGCGTCGAGGCGGCGGGCCTGCAGCTCCTGCGACTTGGGGCCGGGGATCGCGGTGACGAGCTTGCGCTCCTGCGGGACAGCGGTCATGGAGGGCTCCTGGGGGGTTTTCGGACGCACTTGTGTCTTTGTCCGCAGGCTAGGCCCGGGGAAGGGGGTACGGCATGCTCCGTTCGGGAGTGGTCTGCGCGTGTCCTTGTCCGCGGCGGCCATAGGAAGGACGCCGTGTCCGTCGCGCCGACCCTGCGACGCCGCGCGCCGCTACGGCCCGGTACCCGCCCGCAGCCGCGTCCGGGCAACTACATTGAGCGACGCAGTGCAGGCACGGGCAGGGGGCAGGGGTTCCATGGAGCGCGAGGGCACGTACGGGCACGGTCGGGACGGGCAGGGGGCGCCGCCCGACGCGGCCGCCGCGGGGGCGCCGGTGCCCCGTCCGGCCGGGCCGCCCCCCGCGCTGCCGCCGCACCCGCCGCGCCCGGCCGCGGCCCCGCCGCCGCCCGACCGTGCACCCGCCGTGCCCGCCGCCGCTGCGGCCGCGGGCCGGGGCGCCGGCAAGGGCACGGCCGGCGGCGCCGCAGCGGCCGGCTCCGCGCTCACGGCATGGCTGCGCGTCCCGCGGCCGGAGGCCGGGCCCGGCATCTGGCGCCACGGCTACGTCCCGGCGGTGAAGAGGCCCGAGGGCAGCGGCCGCTCCGTGCTGCTCCGGGTCGTGATCGCCTTCCTCGTCGGCTTCGTCTGCTGGCGGCTGTTCCTGGAGGGCGGGCTGCCGTTCGTCGGCGCGCCCCTGCACTTCTTCACCCCCGCCGACTGGTGGACCCGGGAGTCCGTGCCCCAGCCGGTGGACCACCGCGGCCAGGCGGCCCTGGAGTTCTACGAGCTGCTGATCTCGGTCGGCATGTTCCTCTTCTTCGCCCGGCTCGGCGGCTGGCGGGCCGCCTTCGACGAGCACATCGGCGCCCGCGGCCCCTGGCCCCGGGCGCTGGCCGCCGCCGGCGGGGCCCTGCTGGTCGTGGCGCTGATCGAGAACGAGGTGCTGCCGGTCTACCCGCTCGCCTTCAGCCACCTGCCCTACCGGGAGCTCGGCGGCGTCGCCGGCCCCGTGGTCACCTACGCCCTCTACGCCCTCATCTACCTCCCCGTCCTCTTCGTCTTCGCCCGCCTCGGCGGCTGGGCGGGCCTCCTCGCCGCCGCCAGGACCGGGGCCGCAGCCCCCTCCGCCGCCGCGGCCGGCACCGTGGTCCCGGGCGGCCCCGACGACCCGGCCTCCTGGCCCGAGCTGCGCGCCGCCGGGCTCGAGGAGTCCGCCGACCGGCTCGCCGCCGAGGCGGACTCCGGGCGCATGAACGACGTCGACCACGCCCGGATCCGCCGGGCCTTCGCCTCGGTCCAGGCCGACCCCTCGCGCCGGACCGCCTTCGCGCAGTCCGTCCGGGACCACGGCGCGGCGGCCTGCGCGCACCCCTCGAAGGCCCGCGACCTGCCCGTGCGCACCGCCGCCCACGACCTGCTCGTCTCCCAGGTCCGGATCGGCCGCGTCACCGGCGCCGAGTCCAACCCGTACGGGCGCCGCGGGACCGGGCTCGCCCTCGAGCCCGCCGTCCTGGGCACCTCGGTGCTCGCCGTCGGACCCTCCGGCGCGGGCAAGACGCACCTGCTGGTCCGGCCGGTCGTCGAGTCCATGGCGCTCCAGGCCCTCGCCGGACAGGCGGCCGTGATCGCCGTCGGCGCCGCCGGAGCCGGGCTCGGCCCCGACGACGGCTACGACGTCGTGGTCCGCCCCGGAGACCCCGCCTCCGTCCACGACCTCGACCTCTACGGCGGCACCGCCGACCCCGACGAAGCCGCCTCCCTGCTCGCCGAGGCCTTCGTCGGCGACCTCCCCGGCACCGACGCCCGCCGGGCCGCGACCGCCCTCGCCCAGCTGCTCGGGCCGTTCCGGGCCGCGTACGGCCGCTTCCCCGCCGTGGCCGAGCTGCGCGAGCTCCTCGAACGGGTCCCCGGGCCGCTCGACGCGCTGCGCCGCACCCTGGAGGACGGCGGACAGCTGGCCATGCTGCGCGAGCTCGACGCGCGCGAGCGGCATTCAGGAGCCCCCGGCGACCCCGGCCCCCTCCTCGCCGACCGCGTCGGGCTCCTGGACCGGCCCGCCTTCCACGGCTTCTTCGACACCGCCGGCGGCAGCCGCCCCTTCTCCCTGCGCTCCCTCGAACACCCGGTCCGGGTCCGCATCGACCTGCCCGAGCGGGGCCACCCGGACGCCTCCCGGCTGCTGGCCCGGCTGCTGCTCGCCCAGTTCACCGCCTCCGCCGCGGCCCGCACCGACCGTTCCCTGTTCGCGTTCCTCGCCTTCGACGACGCCTCGCACACCCTGACCCCGCAGACCGTGCGCGCCCTGCAGCGGCTGCGCTCCGCCCACGCGGGCGTCCTGCTGACGCTGCGCACGCTGGACGACGTACCCGAGCAGCTGCGCACCCAGCTGCTCGGGGCGGTGGGCTGCCGGATCGCGTTCTCCGGGATCACCACCTGGGACGGCCGGCAGTTCGCCGAGGCCTGGGGCACCGAGCTGATCGAGACCCGGGACGTCACCAGCCGCCAGGTCTACGCCGAGCGCCCCATGACCCGGATGGTGCACGCCGTGCGCAAGCTCATCAGCGGCAAGGACGTGACCACGGACGCGGTGACCGTGCGCCAGGTGGAACGCGAGCGCTGGTCCGCCTCGGCCCTGGCCAACACCGTGCCGCCCGGGCACGCCGTGGTCTCGCTGACCACGGTCACCGGGGAGCGGGCGGCCCCGGTGCTCGTCGGCCTCGGCGGAGCGAGCTGAGCCGAACCGTACGGGGTGGCAGAATCGGGAGGAGCCGTTCATACGGCACGGCGAAATTCGCCCTCGCCGCTCCCGTTCCCTGTTCCTGCCGTTCCCGCAGCTCCTTCCCCCTTAAGGCCCCTGGTACCGATGCCGCTCACCCTCGCCTCACTCGTCCAGCACTCGGCGCTCAAGCTCAGCGTCCGGGCGGGGGAGGGCCGCCTCGACACCCCCGTGCGCTGGGCCCACGTCAGCGAGCTCGCCGACCCCGTCCCGTACATGGAGGGCGGGGAGCTGCTGCTGATCACCGCGATGAAGCTGGACGCCGAGGACCCGCAGGAGATGCGCGCCTACGTACGACGCCTCGCCGCGGCCGGCGTCGTCGGCATCGGCTTCGCCGTCGGCGTGAACTACGAGGAGGTCCCCGCCGCCCTGGTCGACGCCGCCCGCGCCGAGGACCTCCCGCTGCTGGAAGTGCCGCGCAGGACCCCCTTCCTCGCCATCAGCAAGGCCGTCTCCGCGGCGCTCGCCGCGGACCAGTACCGGGCCGTGACCGCCGGCTTCGAGGCGCAGCGCGAGCTCACCCGGGCGGCGCTCTCCGCCGACGGCCCCGCCGAGCTGCTGGCCCGGCTCGCCGCGCACGTCCAGGGCTGGGCCGCCCTGTACGACACCTCCGGCGCGGTGGTCGCCGCCGCCCCGGAATGGGCCGCGCGCCGCGCCGCCCGGCTCACCCCCGACGTGGAGCGGCTGCGCGAGCGGCCCGCCCCGGCCAGCGCCGTGGTCGGCGGCGCCGAGGACCGCGTCGAGCTGCAGTCCCTGGGCACCGGGCGGCGGGCGCGCGGGGCGCTGGCCGTGGGCACCGGCGCCCCCCTCGGCACCGCCGAGCGGTACGCCGTGCACTCCGCCGTGGCCCTGCTGACCCTCACCACCGAGCGGTCGCGGTCGCTGCACGACGCCGAGTCCCGGCTGGGCGCGGCGGTGCTGCGGATGCTGCTCGCCGGCGAGGCCGAGCACGCGCGCACCGTCGCCGGCGACCTCTACGGGGCCCTGCTGGACACGCCCTTCCGGCTGGTCGTGGCCGAGCCGGCGCTGCCGGGCACCGCCCAGCCCGAGGGGCTCGCGCTGCTCGCCGACACCGCGGAGTCGGCGGCCGGCCGCAGCGGTGAGGCGCTGCTCGTGGTGCCGGAGCCCGAGCGGCTGGTGATCCTCGCCGCCGACGGGGGCGCCGCCGTACAGGCCTGCGCCGACCACGCGGAGGCGCTGGAGTCGCGGCGTGGCCGGGATTCCTCCGGGCCCGAGCCGGACGAGCTGGTCATCGGCCTCTCCGCGCCCACCGGGGCGCCGGGCGTCGCCGCCGCGTACAAGCAGGCCGACCAGGCCCTGGCCGTGGCCCGGCGGCGGGGCCGCCCGATGGTCGAGCACGAGGACCTGGCCGCCGGATCGGTGCTCCCGCTGCTCGCCGACGAGGCGGTGCGCGCCTTCGCGGAGGGCACCCTGCGCGCGCTGCGCGAGCACGACGAGAAGGGCCGCGGCGACCTCGTGGCCTCGCTGCAGGCCTGGCTCTCGCGCCACGGCCAGTGGGACGCCGCCGCGGCCGACCTCGGGGTGCACCGGCACACCCTGCGCTACCGGATGCGGCGGGTGGAGGAGATCCTCGGCCGCTCCCTGGACGACCCGGACGTCCGCATGGAGCTCTGGCTCGCCCTGAAGGCCGCCGCCACCCCGAACTGACCGCCCGCCCCGCCGCCGTACGCGCTCGCGCCCTGCACGCCGTACGACCGGACCGCCTCCCGGGGCGCCGCCCGCACCCCGGGCCCCGCCCGCCGGCGAGCCGGAAGGCCCCGCCGCTCCCCGCCCGGGACCGAGGACGCGGATCGCGGCCCCGGAAAACCGACAAAGCGGCGTGGGGCGGCCGACGGGTACTCCACGGCGGACAAGCCGCGAACGCGGCCCGGAGACCTACCGTGGTGGAGACAAGGACCCGCACACATCCTGAAGGGCCGGGATTCGCATGACTTCCACCCACGCCTTCTGGCTCGCCGGCCGTCAGGCCACCGGCGAGGACAGCTTCGACGTCCACAACCCGTGGGACGGCCGTCTCGTCGGCACCGTCAGCGTGCCCACCGACGCCCAGGTCGAAGAGGCCGTGGCCGCGGCGCACGCCGTGACGGCGGAGTTCTCCGCGACCCCCGCCCACGTCCGCGCCGCCGCCCTGGACCACGTGTCCAAGCGCCTCGCCGAGCGCACCGAGGAGATCGCCCGGCTGATCTCCGCCGAGAACGGCAAGCCGATCAAGTGGGCGCGCGGTGAGGTCGGCCGTGCGGTGTCCGTGTTCCGCTTCGCCGCGGAGGAGGCCCGCCGCTTCAACGGCGGAGAGGCCCAGCGCCTGGACACCGACGCCGGCGGCGTCGGCCGCCTGGCCCTGACCCGCCGCTTCGTCAAGGGCCCGGTCCTCGGCATCGCGCCGTTCAACTTCCCGCTGAACCTGTGCGCCCACAAGGTGGCCCCCGCCATCGCCGTCGGCGCGCCGATCATCCTCAAGCCGGCCCCGGCCACCCCGCTGTCCGGCCTGATCCTCGGCGAGCTGCTCGCCGAGACCGACCTGCCGGCCGGCTCCTGGTCCGTCCTGCCGGTCGCCAACGACAAGATGCCGGCCCTGGTCAAGGACGACCGCCTCCCGGTCATCTCCTTCACCGGCTCCGACACCGTCGGCTACGCCATCCAGCAGTCGGTGCCGCACAAGCACTGCACCCTGGAGCTCGGCGGCAACGCCGCCGCCGTCGTCCTGGACGACTGGTCCTCCGAGGCCGACCTCGACTGGGCCGCGACCCGCATCGCGACCTTCTCGAACTACCAGGCCGGCCAGTCCTGCATCTCCGTGCAGCGCGTGATCGCCGACGCCTCCGTCTACGACCGCCTCGTCGAGAAGGTCGTCGCGAAGGTCCAGGCGCAGGTCACCGGCGACCCGTCCGACGACGCCACCGACGTCGGCCCGCTCGTCTCCGAGGCCGCCGCCCGGCGCGTGGAGTCCTGGGTCGACGAGGCCGTCTCCGCGGGCGCCAAGCTCCTCACGGGCGGCAAGCGCGACGGCGCCTCCTACGAGCCGACCGTCCTGGCCGAGCTGCCCGACGGCGTCACCCTCGCCTGCGAGGAGGTCTTCGGCCCGGTCCTGACCCTGCACCGCGTCGAGAACACCGACGAGGCCTTCGCGAAGGTCAACGACTCCAAGTTCGGCCTGCAGACCGGCGTCTTCACCCACAACGTCCAGACCGCGTTCCGCGCGCACCGCGAGCTCGAGGTCGGCGGCGTGATCATCGGCGACGCGCCGTCCTACCGCGCCGACCAGATGCCGTACGGCGGCGTCAAGCAGTCCGGCGTGGGCCGCGAGGGCGTCCGCTACGCGATGGACGACTACACGTACGAGCGGGTCCTGGTCCTCACCGGCCTCGACATCTGATCCGTACGGTCCCAGAACCGACGGCCGGAGCCTACTGTGCGGGGGCTCCGGCCGTCCCCCTTTTGCCCCGCGGATTCGCCCGCCCTGCCCAACCCGGCTTTTCCCGGGACGGCGCAGCGGGTACGACTCACAGGTAGCACCGGCCGGTAGGCCGGTCCCACCGACTCCGGCGGCGAGGTGAGCCCCCTCATGTCCGCAACACAGCCCGCACAGCCCAAGGTCACCGAGCGCGAGGCACGGCAGGTCGCGGAAGCGGCCCGGGAACAGGACTGGCGCAAGCCCAGCTTCGCCAAGGAACTCTTCCTCGGGCGGTTCCGACTCGACCTGATCCACCCGCACCCGCTGCCCGCCGACGAGGACGTCCGGCGCGGCGAGGCCTTCCTGGCCCGGCTGCGCGCGTTCTGCGAGACCGAGATCGACGGCGCCCGCATCGAGCGCGAGGCGCGGATCCCCGACGAGACCATCCGCGGCCTCAAGGAGCTCGGCGCCCTCGGCATGAAGATCGACCCCAAGTACGGGGGCCTGGGCCTGACCCAGGTGTACTACAACAAGGCGCTGGCCCTCGTCGGCACCGCCAGCCCCGCCATCGGCGCCCTGCTCTCCGCGCACCAGTCGATCGGCGTGCCGCAGCCGCTGAAGATGTTCGGCACGCAGGAGCAGAAGGAAGCCTTCCTGCCGCGCTGCGCGACCACCGCCATCAGCGCCTTCCTCCTCACCGAGCCAGACGTCGGCTCCGACCCCGCCCGCCTGGCCACCACCGCCGTCCCCGACGGCGACGACGCCTACCTCCTCGACGGGGTCAAGCTGTGGACCACCAACGGGGTCGTCGCGGACCTCCTCGTCGTCATGGCCCGGGTGCCCGCGTCGGAGAACCACCGCGGCGGCATCACGGCCTTCGTCGTCGAGGCCGACTCGCCCGGCATCACCGTGGAGCACCGCAACGCCTTCATGGGCCTGCGCGGCCTGGAGAACGGCGTCACCCGCTTCCACCGGGTGCGCGTCCCGGCGTCCCAGCGCATCGGCGCCGAGGGCGCCGGCCTCAAGATCGCGCTGACCACCCTCAACACCGGCCGGCTGTCCCTGCCCGCCATGTGCGTCGGCGCCGGCAAATGGTGCCTGAAGATCGCCCGCGAGTGGTCCGGCGTCCGCGAGCAGTGGGGCCGCCCCGTCGCCCGGCACGAGGCGGTCGGCTCCAAGATCTCCTTCATCGCCGCGACCACCTTCGCCCTGGAGGCCGTCGTCGACCTCGCCTCCCAGATGGCCGACGAGGACCGCAACGACATCCGCATCGAAGCCGCCCTCGCCAAGCTCTACGGCTCCGAGATGGCCTGCCTGATGGCCGACGAACTCGTCCAGATCCGCGGCGGCCGCGGCTTCGAGACCGCCGATTCTCTGGCCGCCCGCGGCGAGCGCGCCGTCCCCGCCGAGCAGATGCTGCGCGACCTGCGCATCAACCGGATCTTCGAGGGCTCCACCGAGATCATGCACCTGCTGATCGCCCGCGAGGCCGTCGATGCCCACCTGTCGGTCGCCGGCGACCTCATCGACCCCGAGAAGGACCTCGGCGACAAGGCCAGGGCGGGCGCACGCGCCGCCGGCTTCTACGCCCGCTGGCTGCCCAAGCTGGCCGCCGGCGCCGGCCAGGTCCCCGGCACCTACCGCGAGTTCCACCCCGCCGGCCACCCCGACCTCGCCCCCCACCTGCGCTACGTCGAGCGCAGCGCCCGCAAGCTCGCCCGCTCCACCTTCTACGCCATGTCCCGCTGGCAGGGCCGCATGGAGACCAAGCAGGGCTTCCTCGGCCGGATCGTCGACATCGGCGCCGAGCTCTTCGCGATGAGCGCGGCCTGCGTCCGGGCCGAACACCTGCGCGCCACCGGCGACCACGGCCGCGAGGCCTACCAGCTCGCCGACGCCTTCTGCCGGCAGTCCCGCATCCGCGTCGAGGAGCTCTTCGGCCGGCTGTGGAGCAACACCGACGACCTGGACCGCAAGGTCGTCGCCGGCGTGCTCTCCGGCACCTACACCTGGCTCGAGGAAGGAGTCCTCGACCCCTCCGGCGACGGCCCCTGGATCGCCGACGCCGCCCCCGGCCCGTCCACCCGGAAGAACGTTCACCGCCCCTTCCGCTGACCTGCGATGATCGCCGGGCGCCGGAGGAGGCGTACGGGACCGGCGACGGGGAATCGGATGCATGTGAACGCGGACAGGGAGAGCCGGCGGCTCGCCTGGTGCGTGGCGCTCCTGCTGCGCCACGCACCGGACGCCGTCGCCGCCGCCCTCCTCGGGCGGCTCGACGCCCCGGCCCGCCGCTTCCTGTGCCGCGACGAGCACCTGCCGGCCCACGCCGTCACCCTGCTGCTGCGCGAGGGCACCGACGAGGACCGCCGCACCGTCGCCCGCAACCCGCACGTCCTCGGCCGGCCGCTGCCCGGACTGCCCGGCCCCGCCCGCTACGCCCGCCGCCCCGGCCCCTCGCCGGAACTGCTCGCCACCCTCGGCGCCGAACTCGGCCGCACCCCCGCGCCGCCGCTGAGCGGGGCCGAGACCCTCGCCCTGCTGCGCCGCCACGGCCGGCGCCGCCCGCGGATACCGCTCGACGTGCTGGCCCTGGAGCACGCGCTCGATGCGGGCCTGCTGCTGCGCGAGCACGCCCGCGCCCCGCTGCCGCCCGGCTCGGTCGAAGCCCTGGTGCTGGTCGGCGGCCTGGACCGGAGCACCTGCCTCGCCCTGCTCGACACCCGCGCCCAGGCCGCGTACGGCCCCGACTGGCACCGGCCGGCCGTGCGCGCCGTCCGCGCCGGCCTCCTCACCTTCGACGAGCTCGCCGCGGCCGTCGCCCCCGCCCACCGGGCCCTGCTGCTGGGGCAGGTCCACGGCGCCGGCCGGCTCGGCTGGAACCTCGCCGAGCGGGCCGCGATGCGCTCCGCCCTGATGCGCGTCCTGCGTCCGGCCCTCGGCGACGACCCCCGGCTGTGGGCGGAGCTCGCCCGGCACGCCCCCGCCTCCACCGGCACCCTGCCCGAGCTCGCGGCCGCCGTGGCCGCCGGGCAGGCGCCGCCGCCGCGCCCGGGCGGCGGCGTACCGGGCCTGGAGCAGGCGGTCCGGGCCCTCGAGCCCGGCTCCCCGTGGCAGCCGAACGACAGCGTCGACCGCGAGCTCGCCCTCGCCAGCCTCTCCGTCCCCAACGCCATGGGCAGCCTGTACGAGGACATCCGCTGGGTCCGCGCCTGCCTGGACCGCGGCGTCCTCACCGGCGCCGACGTGATCGGGCACAAGGCCCCGGCCGCCTGGGCGCTGGACGAGGACCACTGGCTCGGCGACGTCGACCACCCCGACCGGCACGACCGCCCCCAGGCCGTCCTCGCCGCCCGCGCCGAGGCCGACCGGCTCCTCGACGCGGCCCTCGGCACCGACCCCGACGCCTGGTGGGCCGCCGCCCGCGCCCTGCCCGACTTCGCCGGGACCCTGCCCGAGCTGCTCGCCGGGGCCGTCCACGGGGACTGGGTGTTCGACCGCTCCCGGTGAGCGGCAACAATGGGGGGATGAGCGACAGTCCAGCCCCCCTCGCCGATCCGCACCTCCTCTTCGACGCCGCGGCCGGCCGCCGGGACATCGTCATCCTCGGCTCCACCGGGTCCATCGGGACCCAGGCCATCGACCTGGCCCTGCGCAACCCGGACCGGTTCCGGGTCACCGCGCTGTCCGCCGCCGGCGGGCGCGTGGAGCTGCTGGCCGAGCAGGCCCGCCTCCTGCGGGTCGGGGCGGTGGCCGTGGCCCGCGAGGACGCCGTACCGGCCCTGAAGGAGGCGCTGAGCGCCCGGTACGGGGCGTCCGAGCCGCTGCCCGAGATCCTGGCCGGGCCCGACGCGGCGGCCGAGCTGGCCGCCTCCGAGTGCCACACCGTCCTCAACGGCATCACCGGCTCCATCGGCCTCGCGCCCACCCTCGCCGCGCTGCGGGCGGGCCGGACCCTGGCCCTGGCCAACAAGGAGTCGCTGATCGTCGGCGGCCCGCTGGTCAAGGCCCTCGCGCAGCCCGGCCAGATCATCCCGGTCGACTCCGAGCACGCCGCGCTCTTCCAGGCGCTGGCCGCCGGGACCCGGGCCGACGTGCGCAAGCTGGTGGTCACCGCCTCCGGCGGGCCCTTCCGCGGCCGGACCCGCGCCGAGCTCGCGCACGTCACCGTCGAGGACGCCCTCGCGCACCCCACCTGGGCCATGGGCCCGGTCATCACCGTCAACTCGGCCACGCTGGTGAACAAGGGGCTGGAGGTCATCGAGGCGCACCTGCTGTACGACATCCCCTTCGACCGCATCGAGGTCGTCGTCCACCCGCAGTCCTACGTCCACTCGATGGTGGAGTTCTCCGACGGCTCCACCCTCGCCCAGGCCACCCCGCCGGACATGCGCGGCCCCATCGCCATCGGCCTCGGCTGGCCGCAGCGCGTCCCGGACGCGGCCCCCGCCTTCGACTGGACCAAGGCCTCCACCTGGGAGTTCTTCCCGCTCGACACCGAGGCCTTCCCCTCGGTGGGCCTGGCCCGGCACGTGGGCACCCTCGGCTCCACCGCCCCGGCCGTCTTCAATGCGGCGAACGAGGAGTGCGTGGACGCCTTCCTGGCCGGTCGGCTGCCGTTCACAGCAATCATGGATACGGTCTCTGCCGTGGTCGATGAACACGGGACGCCGGACGCGGGAACCTCCCTGACGGTCGCGGACGTCCTCGAGGCGGAGACCTGGGCCAGGGCCCGGGCACGGGAGATGGCGGCCAGGGCCGCCGTGGAGGCGCACGCATGACAGCACTCATGACGGTGCTCGGCATACTCATCTTCGTATTCGGGCTGCTCGTCTCCATCGCCTGGCACGAGCTCGGCCACCTCTCCACGGCCAAGCTCTTCGGCATCCGCGTGCCCCAGTACATGGTCGGCTTCGGCCCGACGATCTGGTCGCGGCACAAGGGCGAGACCGAGTACGGCATCAAGGCCATCCCGATGGGCGGCTACATCCGCATGATCGGGATGTTCCCGCCCGGCGAGGACGGCAAGGTCACCGCCCGGTCGACCTCGCCGTTCCGGTCGATGATCGAGGACGCCCGCTCGGCGGCGTACGAGGAGCTCCAGCCCGGCGACGAAACCCGGCTGTTCTACACGCGCAAGCCGTGGAAGCGCGTGATCGTGATGTTCGCCGGCCCGTTCATGAACCTGGTGCTCGCCCTCGCGGTCTTCTTCGGCGTCTGGATGACCTTCGGCGTCAACCGGACGACCACCGAGATCGCCGGCGTCTCGCCCTGCGTCATCCAGCAGAGCGAGAAGCGCGAGGTCTGCAAGGCCGGCGACCCCGTCGCCCCCGCCAAGGCCGCCGGGCTGCGCGAGGGCGACCGGATCGTCGCCTTCAACGGCCGCGCCGTCACCGACTGGTCCGCCCTGCAAAAGCGCATCCGCGACACCATCGGCCCCGCCACCGTGACCATCGAGCGCGACGGGCACAGGCAGACCCTGCCGGTCACCCTCGTCGAGAACCGGGTCGCCAAGACCGACGGCCACGGCGGGTACGTCAAGGGGCAGTACGTGAGCGCGGGCTGGCTCGGCTTCAGCCCGAAGAACGAGACCGCCGCCCTGACGTTCGGCCAGTCCGTCACCCGCATGGGTGAGGAGGTGGACCGGAGCGTCGACGGGCTGCTCCAGCTCCCCGCCAAGATCCCGGCGCTGTGGAACGCGGCCTTCAACGGCGCCGAGCGCCAACCCGACTCCCCGATGGGCATCGTCGGCGCCGCCCGGATCGGCGGCGAGATCGCCGCCCTGGACATCCCCGCCACCGAGCGCCTGGTCTTCTTCCTCCAGCTCCTCGGCTACTTCAACCTCGCCCTGTTCCTGTTCAACGTGCTGCCGCTGCTGCCGCTGGACGGCGGGCACATCGCCGGCGCCCTGTGGGAGTCGGTCCGGCGGCACGTGGCGCGCGTCTTCCGCCGCCCCGACCCCGGCCCGTTCGACGTGGCCAAGCTGATGCCCGCCGCGTACGTGGTGGCCGGCGTGTTCGTCTGCTTCACGCTGCTCGTGCTCGTCGCCGACGTGGTGAACCCCATCACGATCACCTGACAGCGGGCGCAGCGCGCCACACGGGGAGCCGGGCACGGATCGTGCCCGGCTCCCTACGTTCGGGTGTCGTGCACCCCTCGGATGCAGGGCCCGCGCCGGGCTTGCCGTAACCTCGAAGGCCGGAGCCCGCCGATCTCGGGACCTTGATCCACACCTTGGGGTTGCACAGCAGATGACTGCCATCTCTCTCGGAATGCCGTCCGTGCCGACGAAGCTCGCCGACCGCAGGGTCAGCCGCAAGATCCAGGTCGGCTCGGTGGCCGTCGGTGGCGACGCACCCGTCTCGGTGCAGTCGATGACCACCACCCGTACCTCGGACATCGGCGCCACGCTCCAGCAGATCGCCGAGCTGACCGCCGCCGGCTGCGAGATCGTCCGCGTGGCCTGCCCGACCCAGGACGACGCCGACGCCCTCGCCGTCATCGCGAAGAAGTCGCAGATCCCGGTCATCGCCGACATCCACTTCCAGCCCAAGTACGTCTTCGCCGCCATCGACGCGGGCTGCGCCGCCGTCCGCGTCAACCCGGGCAACATCAAGCAGTTCGACGACAAGGTCAAGGAGATCGCCAAGGCCGCGGGCGACGCGGGCACCCCGATCCGCATCGGCGTCAACGCCGGCTCCCTCGACCGCCGCCTGCTCCAGAAGTACGGCAAGGCCACCCCCGAGGCCCTCGTCGAGTCCGCGCTGTGGGAGGCCTCCCTCTTCGAGGAGCACGGCTTCCGCGACATCAAGATCTCGGTCAAGCACAACGACCCGGTGGTCATGGTCAACGCCTACCGCCAGCTCGCCGCGGCCTGCGACTACCCGCTGCACCTCGGCGTCACCGAGGCCGGCCCCGCCTTCCAGGGCACCATCAAGTCCGCCGTCGCCTTCGGCGCGCTGCTCGCCGAGGGCATCGGCGACACCATCCGCGTCTCCCTCTCGGCCCCGCCGGTCGAGGAGGTCAAGGTCGGCCGGCAGATCCTGGAGTCGCTGAACCTCAAGCCGCGCCGCCTGGAGATCGTCTCCTGCCCGTCCTGCGGCCGCGCCCAGGTCGACGTGTACAAGCTGGCCGAGGAGGTCACCGCGGGCCTGACCGGCATGGAGGTCCCGCTGCGCGTCGCCGTCATGGGCTGCGTCGTCAACGGCCCCGGCGAGGCCCGCGAGGCCGACCTCGGCGTCGCCTCCGGCAACGGCAAGGGCCAGATCTTCGTCAAGGGCGAGGTCATCAAGACCGTCCCCGAGTCGAAGATCGTGGAGACCCTCATCGAGGAGGCGCTGAAGATCGCCGAGCAGATGGAGAAGGACGGCGTCGCCTCCGGCGAGCCGACCGTCGCCATCGGCGTCTGAGCTCCCGGGCGCCCCGCAGCCCCGGCCCCGGCCCCGTTCCCGCAGTTCGCGGGCGGGGCCGGGGCTCTTTCGTGACCCGGGCAACCGGGCATCCTCCGCGCCCTGCGGGTACAGTTCGACAGATCAGCAGCCCTGCATGTGAGGCCCCCGTGTTGACGCAGACCACCACCCGGGTCCTTGAGCCCGGCGATCTCGACGCCGCCCTCGCCGTCCTCGGACGCGAGCCGGTCGAGAACGCCTTCGTCACCTCCCGGGTCCAGGTCGCCGGCCTCGACCCCTGGCGCCTGGGCGGCGAGATGTGGGGCTACTACGCCGACGGCGAGCTGCGCTCCCTGTGCTACGCGGGCGCCAACCTCGTCCCCGTCTGCGCCGGCCCCGACGCCGTGCGCGCCTTCGCCGACCGGGCCCGCCGCACCGGACGCCGCTGCTCCTCCATCGTCGGCCCCGCCGAGGCCACCCGGCTGCTGTGGCGGCTCCTGGAGCCCAGCTGGGGCCCGGCCCGCGAGGTCCGCTCCCACCAGCCCCTCATGGTCACCGAGCAACCCTCCGCCGAGGTGCGGCCCGACCCGCTGGTGCGCCGGATCCGCAAGGACGAGATGGAGCTGATCATGCCCGCCTGCGTGGCCATGTTCACGGAGGAGGTCGGCGTCTCGCCGCTGGCCGGCGACGGCGGCCTGCTCTACCAGGCCCGCGTCGCCGAGCTGGTCGGATCCGGCCGCTCCTTCGCCCGCGTCGAGGACGGCAAGGTCGTCTTCAAGGCCGAGATCGGCGCCGCCACCGCCAGCGCCTGCCAGATCCAGGGCGTCTGGGTGGCCCCCGAGTTCCGCGGCCGCGGACACTCCGAGACCGGAATGGCCGCCGTCGTCGAGTTCGCCCTGCGCGACGTCGCGCCCGTGGTCAGCCTCTACGTCAACGACTACAACACCGCGGCGCGGGCCGCCTACCGCCGGGTGGGCTTCCGCGAGGTCGGCGCGTTCACGAGCGTACTGTTCTGACCCTCCGCCTGGCGGGTCCCGCCTCCGGCCGTCCCTTCCGGCCACCCCCCGGCGTCCTGTTCCCGCGCCCGCCGGCCCCCCTGCCGCCCCCGCGGCATACCGGCGGCACCGGCCGACCAGTAAGGTCGCGGCATGCTGTCTACCCCCGCGGGCGACGACCCCGCCCGGCCCGCCGGACTGAGCATCGGCCCCCTCGACCTCGCCGCCCGCGTGGACGAGGCCCTGCGCGTGCAGGCCGTGGCCTTCGGGCTCAGCGAGGAGGAGGTCGGCATCCGGCGCTACATCGTCCAGCGCCACATGACCTGCCGCGGGGCCCGGGCGCTCGGCGCCTTCACCGACGACGGGGCGCTCGCCGGATTCGTGTACGGGATGCCGAACGACCGCGCGTACTGGTGGTCCTCGGTCGTCGAACCGTACCTGCGGGCCGAGGGGCAGGACGGCTGGCTCGACGACTCCTTCGTGATCACCGAGCTGCACGTCCACCCCGGCTTCCAGGGCTGCGGCGTCGGCCGCGCCCTGATCACCCGCATCACCGACAGCGCCGAGGAGAAGCGCTCGATCCTCTCCGCCATCGACGCCGAGAGCCCCGCCCGCCGGCTCTACCGCGCCCTCGGCTACACCGACCTCGCCCGCCAGGTGCACTTCCCGAGCGCCAGCCTGCCGTACGCCGTCATGGGCGCCCCGCTGCCGCTGCCGCGGCCCTGAATTCGTTTCGGGGCCGCCCGCCCGGGCCGGTAGCCTCCGGACATGTCAACGCAACACGTGCAGCGCATGTCCCGCCTCATGGCCCGGACCCTCCGCGAGGACCCGGCCGACGCGGAGACCCTCAGCCACCGCCTCCTGGTCCGTGCCGGATACGTCCGCCGCAGCTCGGCCGGTGTGTGGACCTGGCTGCCGCTCGGCAAGCGGGTCCTGGACAACGTCTCGCGCATCGTCCGCGAGGAGATGGACGCGATCGGCGCCCAAGAGGTGCTGCTGCCGGCGCTGCTGCCGCGCGAGCCGTACGAGACCAGCGGGCGCTGGTCGGAGTACGGGGACCTGCTCTTCCGCCTCAAGGACCGCAAGGGCGCCGACTACCTGCTCGGCCCCACCCACGAGGAGATCTTCACCCTCCTGGTGAAGGACCAGTGCACGTCCTACAAGGACCTGCCGGTCATGCTCTACCAGATCCAGACCAAGTACCGCGACGAGGCCAGGCCCCGGTCAGGGGTGCTGCGCGGCCGCGAGTTCCAGATGAAGGACTCGTACTCCTTCGACGTCAGCGAGGAGGGGCTCGCGCAGTCCTACGCGCTGCACCGCGCCGCGTACCGGCGGATCTTCACCCGCCTCGGGCTGGACCACCGGATTGTCTCCGCGGTGTCCGGGGCGATGGGCGGCTCCGCCTCGGAGGAGTTCCTGGCGCCCGCGGCCGCCGGCGAGGACACCTTCGCCGACTGCCCCTCGTGCGGGTACGCGGCGAACACGGAGGCCGTGACCTTCCCCCTGGCGGAGGCGGCCGGCGGCGGGCACCCGGCGGCGGAGGAGATCCCCACCCCCGACACCCCGACCATCGAGACGCTGGCGGCGCGCCTCGGGATCGCCGCCTCGGCGACGCTGAAGAACCTCCTGGTCAAGGTGGACGGCGAGATCACCGCCGTCGGCGTGCCCGGGGACCGGGAGGTCGACCTCGGCAAGCTCGCCGAGCACCTCGCCCCGGCGGTGGTGGAGTTGGTGACCGCGGAGGACTTCGTCGACCGGCCCGACCTGGTGCGCGGCTACGTCGGACCGCAGGGCCTGGCGAAGGTGCCCTACCTCGCCGACCCCCGTGTCGCGCCCGGCACTTCGTGGGTGACCGGGGCCAACAAGCCCGACACGCACGCGAGGAACGTGGTCTGCGGCCGCGACTTCGAGGTGGACCGCTACCTCGACGTGGTCGTGGTCGAGCCCGGCGACCCCTGCCCGCGCTGCGGGGCCGGGCTCCGGCTCGACCGGGCCATCGAGGTCGGCCACATCTTCCAGCTCGGCCGCAAGTACGCCGATGCGTTCGGGCTGGACGTGCTCGGACGGGAGGGCAAGCCGGTCCGGGTCACCATGGGTTCGTACGGGATCGGCGTCTCGCGCGCCGTGGCGGCGCTGGCCGAGCAGACCGCCGACGAGCGGGGGCTGGCCTGGCCGGCGGAGGTCGCCCCGGCCGACGTGCACGTGGTGGCGGCGGGCAAGGCCGTGCAGCTGGCCCTCGCGGAGTCGGCGGCGTCGGCACTGGCCGAGTCGGGCCTGCGGGTGCTGCTGGACGACCGTCCCGGCCTCTCTCCCGGGGTCAAGCTCACCGATGCCGAGCTGATCGGCGTGCCGTGGATCCTGGTGGCCGGGCGGAGGGCCGCGGACGAGGTGGTGGAGCTCCAGCACCGCGCCACGGGCACCCGCGAGGAACTCCCGCTCCAGGAGGCCCTGGCCCGCCTCCGCCGCACCCCCTGACCGCGCGCGGCCCGGTCCCCGGCTCCCCGGGGGCCGGGCCCGGGCCGCCGGCCGGCTACGGCTTCGGGGAGCCGTCCACCGCCGTCGCGGAGTCGGAGGGCAGCTCCGGGGCGGGGGCCGCGGGCTCCGCGGCCGGGCGGGTCGAGTCGGGTTCCGGCGGGGTGGCGCGTTCCAGGAAGCGGAGCAGTTCCACCGGGAACGGGAGGACCAGGGTGGAGTTCTTCTCCGCGGCCACCGCGACCACCGTCTGCAGCAGGCGCAGCTGGAGCGCAGCAGGCTGGTCCTGCATCACCGCGGCCGCCTCCGCCAGCTTCTTCGACGCCTGGAGCTCCGCGTCCGCGTTGATCACCCGCGCCCGCCGCTCCCGGTCCGCCTCCGCCTGCCGGGCCATCGACCGCTTCATCGTCTCCGGCAGCGACACGTCCTTGATCTCGACCCGGTCGATCTGCACGCCCCACCCCACCGCAGGGCTGTCGATCATCAGCTCCAGCCCCTGGTTCAGCATCTCCCGGTTCGACAGCAGGTCGTCCAGGTCCGACTTGCCGATGATCGACCGCAGCGAGGTCTGCGCCATCTGCGAGACCGCGAAGCGGTAGTCCTCCACCTCGATGATCGCGCTCGCCGGGTCCACGACCTTGAAGTACACGACCGCGTCCACCCGCACCGTGACGTTGTCCCGGGTGATGCCCTCCTGGGCCGGCACCGGCATCGTCACGATCTGCATGTTGACCTTGTACAGCCGGTCCACCACCGGCACGATCATGGTGAATCCCGGCTTGCGCACGCCCTCGCGCACCCGGCCGAAACGGAAGACGATGCCCCGCTCGTACTGGCGCACCACCCGTGCGGCGGTGGCCCCCACCACTGCGAGGCCCGCCCCCGCCGCGATCACCGCTGTCAGCAGTTCCTGAAGCATGACGGCCTCCTGACGGGCCGGACCTACCTTCTACTCCACGGTATGCCCTCGATACACGCGTATGCCCTCATACGTCCTCCTGCCCTCAGAGCCAGGACGCGAACTCCAACAGCAGCTCCGCGTCCCCGCGCCGCCCGGCCGCCAGCGCCCGGTGGCCCGACTCCACCGCCCGGAACAGGGTCCAGCCCCGCAGCCGCTCCCGGTCCACCTCCAGGCTGTCGGCCAGCCTGTTCACGCGCCGCCGCGCGCCCGCCGCCCCCGCCGAGGACGCCATCTGGTCCTCCAGCCGGTCGCGCACCAGCCGGGCCAGGTCGTACGCCCGCTCACCGACCAGCGGCTCCGGCCCCACCGTCAGCCAGGGCGCCCGGTCGCCCGCCAGCACCTTGCCCTGCCGGAAGTTCCCGTGCAGCAGCAGCTCCTCGCCGGGCTGCGCCGCCAGCTCCTCCCGGGCCGCCAGCGCCGCCGCGGCCAGCGCCCGGGTCTCCGGCGGCGCCTCGCGCAGCGCCCCGGCCTCCCGGGCGGTCCGCTCGGCCACCGTCTCGAACGGGTGGCCCTGCGGCGGCTTCACCCACAGCCGCCGCAGCGTCCCACAGGCCTCCAGCAGCGCCTTCGCCTCCGGCAGCGACCGCAGCGACACCTCCGGGTGCAGCCGCTCCAGCAGCAGCGCCCCGTCCTCGGCATGGTGGCGGGTGTCCAGGACCCGTACGGCGCCGAAGCCGCCCCAGTGCGCCAGCGCGGCCAGCTCCCGCTCGGGCCGGGCCTGCGGGGGAGCGAGCTTCAGCGCGGCCGGGGTGCCGTCGGCGTACTGGACCAGCACGACCAGGCTGCTGCGCCCGCCGGGCGCCTGGACCCGCAGCGCCCGGACCCCGCGCCGGGCCAGCGCCGCCTCGACGATCCCGGGCAACTGTCCCAGCCACTGCGCGCCCTGCGCCGAATCCGGCGTCTCGCCGAGCGCCCGTACGAGCCGCTGCGGCGGTTCGAAAGCCATGCGTGCGTGATCCCTTTCAGCTGGTCCGGGCCGGTGCTGCGCGCTCCGTGAGCCCAGGGAAGGCTACGCCGGTACCGCGCCAGCGCGCCGCGCGGACGGCCGCGGCGCTCAGCGCGTCGGCGGCCTCCCGGCGCAGTCGGCCGTCGGCGGCCCGCACCAGGTCGGAGTAGGCGCCCGCCACCCGGTCCTCGATCTCGGCGGCCAGCCGCTCGGCGTCCGCCGGGGTGCGCACCTCGTACGGCAGGGCGTACGCCGGCTCCGCCGGCCGGGGCGAGCCCCCCATCTCGCGCACCGAGCGGGCCAGGGCGTCGCGGCGCGCCAGGTGCCCGCCGTACGCCTCGCGCGCCTCCTCGGCCCGGGCGGCCGAGGCGCGGGCGCCGATCACCCCGTAGCCGTACGCGGCCGCGTGCTCGGCGGCGAGGGCGGCCTGCGCGGCCTCCAGGGCCCGGTGGGCGGGGGAGGGTTCGGGCTTCACGACGCGGCTCCGGGGTTCGAGGTGAGCAGGTAGGCGTGGACGGCTCCGCACGCCGCCACCGAGGCCAGCAGCCGGGCCAGCTCCCCGGGCGCCCCGGCGAGGGCGACGGTCCGGGACTCGGCGAGGCTCCGCTCGGCGTCCGCGAGGGCGGCGAGCGCCTCCTCCGGCTTCGGCGGCACCGGCTCGCCGCTCCCCGCGGGGCTGCCGCCGGGCCCGGGGGCGGGAGCGGCGCCCGGCGCGGACGGCGCGGCGGATCCCCCGGCCGCGCCGGGACCGGAGGCGGCGGAGCCGTCCGCGGCGCCCGAGGAGGCGAGGGCGGAGGTGTGGGCGGCCACCGCGGCGCGCAGCGGCGCCAGGCGCGCGGCGAGCGCCGGGTGGGCCGCGGCGGTGGCGTCGTAACGTTCCAGCAGCCGCCGGCTCTCCCGAACGGCCGACGCGCGCATCCGCCGTTCGAGTGGAAGGGCGGGGTCCGTCTGCGCCGCGTCCGGCCCGCCGGAGCACCCGGTGAGCAGCGCGGCACCCGCCGCGCCGGCGGCACCGGCGAGCAGGCTCCTTCGCGAAGGCCTCGAAGGCAGGGTCCAGGGCACGGCGACGTCCTCGGGGGTGGGGGTGGCGGGCAGGGTGTGATCACCGTACCCGGGGGCTTGTCCACAGGGCGGACGGCAACACCCTCCGCGACCGGATACCCTTTGTGCTGACACGCGACGTACACCACAACAGCACACGCGGCCGAGGAGTCACCCGGATGAGCACCACCCAGAGCGACAGGCTGCGCGGATTGCTGGAGCCGCTCGTCGCCGCCAGGGGCCTGGATCTCGAGGACATCGAGCTGTCGAAGGCCGGCAAGCGCCGGATGCTTCGCATCATCGTGGATTCCGACGAGGGCGTGGAACTGGACGCGTGTGCCGAGCTGAGCCGCGAGGTCTCCGACAAGCTCGACGAGACCGACGCGATGGGCGAGGGCGAGTACGTCCTCGAGGTGAGCTCGCCGGGCGCCGACCGCCCGCTGACCGAGCACCGCCACTACGTACGGGCGATCGGCCGCCTCGTGAAGTTCCAGCTCGCCGAGGGCGGGGAACTGATCGCGCGCATCCTCGACGCCGACGACGAGGGCATGGACCTCGAGGTTCCGGGCGTGAAGGGCCGCAAGGCCACCGCCCGCCGCATCGCGTTCGCGGACATCGCCAAGGCGCGTGTCGAGATCGAGTTCAACCGCAAGGACAAGAAGGAAGAGGAGGCGTAGCCGTGGACATCGACATGAGTGCCCTGCGGGGTCTGGTCCGGGAGAAGGAGATCTCCTTCGACCTGCTCGTCGAGGCGATCGAGTCGGCCCTCCTCATCGCGTACCACCGCACCGAGGGCAGCTTCCGCCGGGCGCGCGTGGAGCTGGACCGCACCAACGGCCACGTCGTGGTGTGGGCGAAGGAGGACCCGCGGGACCTCGAGGAGGGGCAGGAGGCCAAGGAGTTCGACGACACCCCGTCGGACTTCGGCCGGATCGCCGCGACGACCGCCAAGCAGGTGATCCTCCAGCGTCTGCGCGACGCGGAGGACGACCTGACCTTCGGCGAGTTCGCGGGCCGCGAGGGCGACGTCATGACGGGCGTCGTGCAGCAGGGCAAGGACCCCAAGAACGTCCTGGTCGACATCGGCAAGCTGGAGGCCATCCTGCCGGTGCAGGAGCAGGTCCCCGGTGAGGAGTACCCGCACGGCCTGCGCCTGAAGGCGTACGTCGTCCGGGTGGCCAAGGGCGTGCGGGGGCCGTCGGTGACCCTTTCGCGCACCCACCCCAACCTGGTGAAGAAGCTGTTCGCGCTGGAGGTCCCGGAGATCGCGGACGGCAGCGTGGAGATCGCGGCCATCGCCCGCGAGGCCGGCCACCGCACCAAGATCGCCGTCCGCTCCACCCGCTCGGGCCTCAACCCCAAGGGCGCGTGCATCGGCCCGATGGGCGCCCGCGTGCGCAACGTAATGGCCGAGCTGCACGGCGAGAAGATCGACATCGTCGACTGGTCGGACGACCCGGCGGAGATGGTCGCGAACGCGCTGTCACCCGCCCGGGTGAGCAAGGTCGAGGTCGTCGACTGGGACTCGCGCTCCGCCCGGGTGACCGTGCCCGACTACCAGTTGTCGCTGGCCATCGGCAAGGAGGGGCAGAACGCCCGCCTCGCCGCCCGCCTGACCGGCTGGCGCATCGACATCCGCCCCGACACCGAGGCGTCCCCGGACGCCGACCGGGCCCGGGGCGGGGAATAAAACCGCTACCGGCCGGCGCTGTCCGGCCGGTAGAACAGGTCGGCGACACGTTCGGGCGACCGGGCTCGAGCGACGAGTTCGAGCAACAAGTTCAAGACAGCGGATCGCGACAACGTCCGTTCGATTTTTCGCCCGAAGGGGTGAGGTCGGTACGGGGAGGTAGACTTAGGCGTGTCTGGCCGGACGCAAGCCCGCGCATGCCCCGAACGCACCTGTGTGGGGTGCCGGGAGCGAGCGGCCAAGAGCGAACTGCTGCGGATCGTGGCGGTCGGGGACGAATGCGTACCCGATCCACGCGGTACGCTGCCCGGCCGGGGTGCCTATGTGCACCCTGCTGCGGTCTGTCTCGACAAGGCGGTCCGCCGCAGAGCGTTCCCCCGGGCCCTCCGGTCCCCGGGAGCGCTCGACACGGCCGGACTGGCACGCGCCGTGGCCCACCGGGCCGAGGCGACACCGTAAGAAGAAGTACGGCACGGACATCCCGTGCGGTCAGGTACCTCGCGAGTTGGAAGTAGGTCGAGATTGCGATGAGCACTCGATGAGTACGCGATGAGTACGCCCATGAAGTAGCGACGGTCCGGCGCAACCCGGACCTAAAAGGAGCGAAGTGGCTAAGGTCCGGGTATACGAACTCGCCAAGGAGTTCGGTGTGGAGAGCAAGGTCGTCATGGCCAAGCTCCAGGAACTCGGTGAGTTCGTCCGTTCGGCGTCCTCGACGATCGAGGCGCCGGTTGTGCGCAAGTTGACCGACGCACTGCAGGGGCCCGGCGGCAGCGCCGGCAAGTCCGCTGCGAAGCCGGGAGCGCCCCGCAAGGCCGCCCCCGCCAAGCCCGGGGTGCCCACCCCGGGTGCCATTGCACGTCCCGCCGCCCCCAAGCCCGGCGCCCCGGCCCCCAAGCCGGCTGCTGCCGAGGCCCCCGCGGCGGCCGCCCCGGTGACCCCGGCCGCTCCCGGCCCGCGTCCCGGCCCGAAGGCTCCGGCCGCCCCGAAGCCCGCTCCGGCGGCGCCCGTGGCGACCGAGTTCACCGCGCCCCCGTCCGCCCCGGCGGCTCCGGCGCGTCCGGGTGCGACCCCCGGCCCGCGTCCGACGCAGCAGCGTCCCGCGGCCCCCGGCCAGGGCGGCGCCCGTCCCGGCGCCCCGCGTCCGGGTGCTCCGGCCTCCGGTGCCCAGGCCCCGCGTCCCGGTGGCGCCGGCGCCCCGCGTCCGGGTGCCCGTCCGGCCGGCCCGCGTCCGGGCAACAACCCCTTCACCTCCGGCGGCTCCACCGGCATGGCGCGCCCGCAGGCGCCCCGTCCGGGCGGCGCGCCGCGCCCCGGTGCCCCCGGCGCCGGCGCCCCGGGCGCCCCGCGTCCGCAGGCCGGTCCCGGCGGCGCTCCGCGTCCGCAGGGTCCCGGCGGCCCCCGTCCCACCCCGGGCGGCATGCCCCGTCCGCAGGGCGCCCCGCGTCCGGCCCCCGGCGGCAACCGTCCGAACCCGGGCATGATGCCGCAGCGTCCCGCTGCCGGCGGTCCCGGCCCGCGTCCCGGCGGCGGCCCCGGCCGTCCCGGTGCCGGCGGTCCGCGTCCCGGCGGTGCCGGTCGTCCCGGCGGCGGCTTCGCCGGCCGTCCGGCCGGTCCGGGCTCGCGTCCGGCCGGCGGCGGCTTCGGCGGCCCGCGTCCGGGTGGCGGCGGCTTCGGCGGCGGCCCGGCCGGTGGCGGCGGCGGTCGTCCCGGCTTCGGCGGCCGTCCCGGCGGCCCGGGTGCCCGTGGCGGCACGCAGGGTGCGTTCGGCCGTCCCGGCGGTCCGGCCCGCCGCGGCCGCAAGTCGAAGCGTCAGAGGCGCCAGGAGTACGAGGCCATGCAGGCCCCGTCCGTGGGCGGCGTGATGCTGCCCCGCGGCAACGGCGAGACCGTTCGCCTGTCGCGCGGTGCGTCCCTCACCGACTTCGCGGAGAAGATCAACGCCAACCCGGCGTCGCTGGTCGCGGTCATGATGAACCTCGGCGAGATGGTCACTGCCACGCAGTCCGTCTCCGACGAGACCCTCCAGCTCCTCGCCGACGAGATGAACTACACCGTTCAGATCGTCAGCCCGGAGGAGGAGGACCGCGAGCTGCTCGAGTCCTTCGACATCGAGTTCGGCGAGGACGAGGGCGGCGAGGAGTACCTGCTGCCGCGTCCCCCGGTCGTCACCGTCATGGGTCACGTCGACCACGGCAAGACCCGCCTCCTCGACGCGATCCGCAAGACCAACGTGGTCGCGGGCGAGGCCGGCGGCATCACCCAGCACATCGGTGCCTACCAGGTCGCGGCCAACGTCAACGACGAGGACCGCCGCATCACCTTCATCGACACCCCGGGTCACGAGGCGTTCACCGCCATGCGTGCCCGCGGTGCGAAGTCGACCGACATCGCGATCCTCGTGGTGGCGGCCAACGACGGTGTCATGCCGCAGACGATCGAGGCCCTGAACCACGCCAAGGCGGCCGACGTGCCGATCGTGGTCGCGGTCAACAAGATCGACGTCGAGGGTGCGGACCCGACCAAGGTGCGCGGTCAGCTGACCGAGTACGGCCTGGTGGCCGAGGAGTACGGCGGCGACACGATGTTCGTCGACATCTCCGCCAAGCAGGGTCTGAACATCGACAAGCTGCTGGAGGCCGTGGTCCTGACCGCGGACGCCGCCCTCGACCTGCGCGCCAACCCCGAGCAGGACGCCCAGGGTATTGCGATCGAGTCCCACCTCGACCGCGGCCGCGGTGCCGTCGCGACCGTCCTCGTCCAGCGCGGTACCCTCCGCGTCGGCGACACGATGGTCGTGGGCGACGCGTACGGCCGTGTCCGCGCGATGCTCGACGACAAGGGCAACAACGTCGAGGAAGCGGGTCCGTCGACCCCCGTCCTGGTCCTGGGTCTCACCAACGTCCCCGGCGCCGGCGACAACTTCCTCGTCGTCGACGAGGACCGCACCGCCCGCCAGATCGCCGAGAAGCGCGCTGCGCGCGAGCGCAACGCCAACTTCGCCAAGCGCGTCCGTCGCGTGTCCCTCGAGGACCTCGACTCCGTGCTCAAGGCCGGTCTGGTCCAGGAACTCAACCTCATCATCAAGGGCGACGCGTCCGGTGCGGTCGAGGCCCTGGAGTCCTCGCTGCTCCAGCTCGACGTCGGCGAAGAGGTCGACATCCGCGTCCTGCACCGCGGTGTGGGTGCGGTCACCGAGTCCGACATCGACCTGGCGATGGGCTCCGACGCCATCGTCATCGGCTACAACGTCCGTGCGGCCGGCCGTGCCGCGCAGATGGCGGAGCGCGAGGGCGTCGACGTCCGGTACTACTCGGTGATCTACCAGGCCATCGAGGAGATCGAGGCGGCCCTGAAGGGTCTGCTCAAGCCGGAGTACGAAGAGGTCGAGCTCGGTACGGCGGAGGTCCGCGAGGTCTTCCGCTCGTCCAAGCTGGGCAACATCGCGGGTGTCCTCATCCGCTCCGGCGAGGTCAAGCGCAACACCAAGGCGCGCCTGCTCCGCGACGGCAAGGTCGTCGCCGAGAACCTCACGATCACCGGTCTGCGCCGCTTCAAGGACGACGTCACCGAGATCCGCGAAGGCTTCGAGGGCGGTATCAACCTCGGAAACTTCAACGACATCAAGATCGACGACGTCATCGCGACGTACGAGATGCGCGAGAAGCCCCGCGCGTAAGCGCGAGCCACATCGCACACATCGCACCGTGTCGTAACACCGGGGCCGGTCGGCGGAATATCCGTCGATCGGCCCCGGCCGTTGCGTGTACGGTTCTGGTGACCCTGCCGCGCGTCGGCCGGCAGGCCACCGAACCCGGACCGGCGGGACATCCGGAACTGCATGTACGTGGGGACTCTGTCCTTCGACCTGCTCCTCGGCGACGTTCACTCGCTGAAGGAGAAACGCTCCGTAGTCCGACCCATCGTCGCCGAGCTCCAACGGAAGTTCTCGGTGAGCGCGGCAGAAGTGGGCGACCAGGACCTCCACCGCAGGGCCCGCATCGGGGTCGCCCTGGTGAGTGGGGACACGGGGTTCCTCTCGGACGTACTCGACCGCTGCGAGCGGCTGGTCGCGGCCCGTCCGGAAGTGGAGCTGCTGTCGGTACGCCGGCGGCTCCACGGTGATGAAGACTGATTGCAAGACGAAGAAGGAGACGGACCAGTGGCCGACAATGCGCGGGCGAAGAAACTGGCGGACCTCATCCGGGAGGTGGTCGCCCAGAAGCTGCAGCGAGGCATCAAGGACCCGCGCCTCGGTACGCACGTGACGATCACCGACACCCGGGTCACCGGTGACCTGCGGGAGGCCACGGTCTTCTACACGGTGTACGGCGACGACGAGGACCGGGCCAGCGCGGCCGCCGGCCTCGAGAGCGCCAAGGGCATGCTGCGCTCCGCGGTCGGCCGGGCGGCGGGCACCAAGTTCACCCCCACCCTGACCTTCGTGGCGGACGCCCTCCCGGACACCGCCCGGACCATCGAGGACCTCCTCGACAAGGCGCGGCTCTCCGACGCCGCGGTGCGCGAGGCCTCCTCGGGCGCCGAGTACGCCGGCGGGGCCGACCCGTACAAGAAGCCGGGCGAGGACGAGGACGAGGACGCAGCGGCGGAATGAGCAGCAACGCAGGGACTCCGGACGGCCTTGTCATCGTCGACAAGCCGTCCGGCTTCACTTCGCACGACGTGGTCGCCAAGATGCGCGGGATCGCCAAGACCCGCCGCGTCGGCCACGCGGGCACGCTCGACCCGATGGCGACGGGCGTCCTCGTCCTGGGCGTCGAGAAGGCCACCAAGCTCCTCGGCCACCTCGCGCTCACCGAGAAGGAATACCTCGGGACGATCCGCCTCGGCCAGAACACCCTGACCGACGACGCGGAGGGCGAGACCACCTCCAGCGCGGACGCCTCCGGCGTCACGCGCGAGGCCGTCGACGCGGGCATCGCCAAGCTGACCGGCGAGATCATGCAGGTCCCGTCCAAGGTCAGCGCCATCAAGATCAAGGGCGTGCGCTCCTACAAGCGCGCGCGGGACGGCGAGGACTTCGACATCCCGGCCCGGCCGGTGACGATCTCCTCGTTCCAGCTCTACGACATGCGGGAGGCGGAGGCCGAGGACGGCACCAAGGTCGTCGACCTCGTCGTCTCCGTCGTCTGCTCCAGCGGAACCTACATCCGCGCCCTCGCCCGCGACCTGGGTGCCGACCTCGGCGTCGGCGGCCACCTCACCGCGCTGCGGCGCACGCGGGTGGGCCCGTACAAGCTCGACCGGGCGCGCACCCTGGACCAGCTCCAGGAGGAGCTGACGGTCATGCCCATCGGCGACGCGGCGGCCGCGGCGTTCCCGCGCTGGGACCTGGACGCCCGGCGGGCCTCGCTGCTCGCCAACGGCGTGCGGATCGAGATGCCGGAGGTCTACGAGCCCGGCCGACCGGTGGCGGTCTTCGGGCCGCAGGGCCAGCTGCTGGGTCTCGTGGAGAGCAAGGGCGGCAAGGCGAAGTCGCTCGCCGTCTTCGCCTGAACCCGGTCCGGCCGGTCCGCGCCCACGCGGCCCGGCCCGGTCCCGCGCGCGCCGGCGTTGACGTGGAGCGGTGAGCGCCCATCCGGTCGCTGCTCACCGCTCCACGACCCCCCTCGGGTAGGTCTCTATCCAGCCGGAGCCCGGTATTCACCCGACCGAGCAGGCGCGCGGAGTGACTGGAGGGGGCACAAGGGGGCGCTTTCGAGCCGCGGGCCCGCGGCCCCGGACGGCGGCCACCCCCAGGCCCGCCGGGCCGAGATGACACTGCCCGATACCGATGCGGGCCACCGGGCGCGGACATGGCAGTCTTAGACCTGCAATCGGCAATCAGTACACGGCCTACACGGTTCGGGCGAGGAGCGGTCACAGTGCAGCGCTGGCGTGGCTTGGAGGACATCCCCCAGGACTGGGGGCGCAGCGTCGTCACCATCGGCTCGTACGACGGGGTGCACCGGGGCCACCAGCTGATCATCGGGCGGGCCGTGGCCAAGGCGCGCGCGCTCGGCGTCCCGTCCGTCGTCGTCACCTTCGACCCGCACCCGAGCGAGGTCGTCCGCCCCGGCAGCCATCCTCCGATCCTCGCCACGTACGACCGCCGTGCCGAACTGATGGCCGAGCTCGGGGTGGACGCGCTGCTGGTCCTGCCGTTCACGGCGGAGTTCTCGCAGCTCTCCCCGGCCGACTTCATCGTCAAGGTCCTCGTCGACAAGCTGCACGCGCGCGCCGTCATCGAGGGCCCGAACTTCCGCTTCGGCCACCGGGCCGCCGGCAACGTCGACTTCCTGCGGGAGCTGGGTGCCACGTACGACTACGAGGTCGAGGTCGTGGACCTGGTGGAGCGGGGCGCGGCGGGCGGCGGCGTGCCGTTCTCCTCGACCCTCGCCCGCAAGCTGGTCGCCGAGGGCGACATGGAGGGCGCGGCCGAGATCCTGGGCCGGCCGCACCGCGTCGAGGGCATCGTCGTGCGCGGCGCGCAGCGGGGCCGCGAGCTCGGCTTCCCCACGGCCAACGTCGAGACGCCGCCGCACACCGCCATCCCCGCCGACGGGGTCTACGCGGGCTGGCTGACGGCGAACGGCGAGCGGATGCCGGCGGCGATCTCGGTCGGGACGAACCTCCAGTTCGACGCCACCGAGCGGACCGTGGAGGCGTACGCGATCGACCGGGTCGGCCTCGACCTGTACGGGCTGCACGTCACCGTGGACTTCCTCGCGTACGTCCGCGGCATGGCGAAGTTCGATTCGCTGGAGGGGCTGCTGGAGGCGATCGCCGACGACGTGAAGCGGGCGCGGACGCTGACCGAGGCGTACGACGCCGAGCACTGAGCCGAGCGGTGCGTCGCGGCCGCTGCCGCGCGGGAAGGGCCCGTACCGTCCGAGGACGGTACGGGCCCTTCTGCGTGCTGCGGGGGATCCGCCTCAGCCGAGGCGCGGGTCGCGCGGGGGCTGGGACTGGCCCGGCTGGGGCTGCTGGGGCTGCTGCGGCGGGGCCGGCCAGGGCTGGCCCGGCTGCTGCGGGTACGGCTGGGGCTGGGGGTGGGGCTGGCCGCCCGCGTACGGCTGCGGGGGCTGCTGGTACGGCGGCTGGCCGGGCTGCGGCTGCTGGGGCTGCTGAGGATACGGCTGGCCGGGGTGGAACTGCTGCTGGGGGTGGGGCTGGGGCTGCTGCTGCGGGGCGCCGCCCCACTGGCCGTTCTGCGGGGCCTGCTGGGCGGCCCGCAGGAAGTCCTCGGCCACGAGGGCGGAGAGGTTGAAGTACGCCTCGCGGGTCTTGGGCCGCATCAGGTCGAGGTCGACCTCGGCGCCGGCCGCGAGGTGCTCGTCGAACGGGACCACGACCACGCCCCGGCAGCGGGTCTCGAAGTGCTGCACGATGTCCTCGATCTTGATCATCTTGCTGGTCTCGCGGACCCCGGAGATGACGGTGAGCGAGCGGGAGACGAGGTCCCCGTAGCCGTGCGCGGAGAGCCAGTCGAGGGTGGTGCTGGCGCTGCTCGCGCCGTCCACCGACGGGGTCGAGATGATGATCAGCTGATCGGCCAGGTCCAGGACGCCGCGCATGGCGGAGTACAGCAGGCCGGTGCCGGAGTCGGTGAGGATGATCGGGTACTGGCGGCCGAGGGTCTCGATGACGCGGCGGTAGTCCTCGTCGTTGAAGGTGGTGGAGACGGCCGGGTCCACGTCGTTGGCGATGATCTCCAGGCCGGAGGGGGCCTGGGAGGTGAACCGCCGGATGTCCATGTACGAGTTCAGGTACGGGATCGCCTGGACCAGGTCCCGGATGGTGGCGCCCGTCTCGCGGCGCACGCGGCGGCCGAGGGTGCCGGCGTCGGGGTTCGCGTCGATGGCCAGGATCTTGTCCTGGCGCTCGGTCGCGAGGGTCGCCCCGAGGGCGGTGGTGGTCGTCGTCTTGCCGACGCCGCCCTTGAGGCTGATCACCGCGATCCGGTAGCAGGACATCACCGGCGTGCGGATCAGTTCGAGCTTGCGCAGGCGGTCGGCCTCCGCGGCCTTGCCGCCGAAGCGGAAGCCGGAGCGCTGCGGGCGGGGCTTCTGCTTGCCGCGCAGCAGCCGGTCGGAGGACAGCTCCACCGCGGCCGTGTAGCCGAGGGGCGCTCCGCCGCCGGAGACCGGCCCCGCCTGGTAGCGCGGGTCGTGCGGCTGCGGCCCCGGCTGCGGCCCGCCCCAGGGCGCACCGGCGGCCCGGGGGTCGGCCTGCGGCTGGGGGGCCTGCGGCTGCGGCTGCACGGGCGCGGGAGCGGCGGGAGGGAACCCGTACCCGTCCTGCGGCCCGGGCACGGGCGGCCCCTGCTGCGCGTGGGGGAACGCGTACCCGCCGGCGTCGGCGGGCGCCTGGGCCTGCGGCTGCGGCTGCGGCTGTGCCGGGGCCGGCTGGGCGGGCGGGAACCCGTACCCGTCCTGCGGCGCCGGCGGGAAGGCGGGGGCGTTCGGGTCGCCGTGGGGCTGCGCGGGGCCCGGCGGGACGGGCGGGAACCCGTAACCACCGTGGGGCGCGGCCGGGTAGGGGTGGCCGTCCTGCGGCGCAGGGGAGCCGGCTTCGGGCTGCGGCTGCGGCTGCGGCTGTGCCGGGGCCGGCTGGGCGGGCGGGAACCCGTACCCGTCCTGCGGGGCGGCGGGCGGGTAGGCGTGGCCGTCCTGCGGCGCAGGCGCGGGTGCCTGCTGGGCGTTCGGCTCATCCCGGTGCGGCTGCGCGGGGGCGGGCGGGAAGCCGTGGCCGTCCTGCGGGGCGGGGACGCCGGCTTCGGCCTGCGCCGGGGCCGGCTGGGCGGGCGGGAACGTGTAGTCGTTCCCATCGGCCTGCGGGGCCGTCGAGGCGGCGAACGCGGGCGGCAGCGGCGGCAGTTCGCCGGCGGGTCCTGCGAAGGGGGTGCCCACCGGCGGGTGAGGTGCAGGCGCGGGGCTGACGGACCCGTCGGCCTCGGCACCGCCCGCGGAGGGGAGCGCCGTTCCGTCGGGCGGGGTGCCGTGCCGCTCGGCAGGGGCCTTGCCCAGCACGATGCCCTTGCCGGACGACGGCGCGCCTTCGGCGGCGGGCGGCAGTACGGGCGTGCCGTCGACGGGAGTGCTGAAGGGGCCGCCGGCCGGGGCCGCAGCCTCCGCGGGTGCCGGTGCCGGTGCCGGTGCGGGTGCGGGAGCCGGCAGAACGGGCGCGGCCGGGGCCTCCGGCGCGGGCGCCGGAGCAGGAGCGGGCAGGGCGGCGGGTGCCGAGTCCGCCGGGGCCGGGGCCGGGGCGGGAGCAGGCGCCGGGGCGTCGGCCGCCACGGGCGCGGCGTCGGACGGGGTCCGAGGGGCCGGCGGAGCGATCCGCATGGTCGGGGGCGAGGCCACGTCCGACGGGCGGTGCGGTTCGAAACCGCTGCCCTCGGGGAGGTCCGGTACCGGTGTGGTGGGCGCCGCGCTCTGCGTGTACCAGGCCGGCGGGGTGTAGTCGATGGTGAACTCGCCCGTCATCTCGGGCTCCGCGTCGGACTGATCGTCCGTCGGGACGTCCCACGTCCCGCCGCGCCTCTCGTTCCGATCGCCGCTCACTGGTCCTCCTGGTCTGTCGAACGCTGGTCCGGCGCCCCTCACGCCGCGCCCACGCTCAGCCTAATCGCGTGCCGACACCGGTGTCCGCCCCCGGCTCGCGGTGCGCGGTGGTTCCGCCGTGCCCTTTGGGGGCAACTCCGGTGCGGGGTCGGGGCGGTGGGGCCGCGGATCCTGCCGGCCGCCCGCTCCAAACCGGCCCGCACGGGGCAGCCGGCCCCGACCGTGTCCGGTGCCGCTCGCCGGCGCTGCCGCCCTCGACTCACCCGTCGTCAGGCGTGCACGCCGTTGACCGCCTGGCGCCGGGGCGCTGCGAGGCCCCTTCCGGGGACGCGCCTTGACCCCGGGAGGTTCCCGGCCGGGGCCGGCGGCTTCGCCGACGTTTGCTCCCCCACCCCGCCCCTTCCCGAAACGCCTCAGTCGCCGGCGCGGCTCAAAGATCGGGGGCTCCGCCCCCGGACCCTCCCCCAGCTACCGCTGGGGGTACCCCCAGCGCCTCAAACGCCGGCGAGGCTGGATTTTCCTCCGGGCGCGGATGGAATGCCCGCGCAGCGGCACAATCCGCCCGCGCGGCGTGTGAGCGCACCGGGCGCGGTGCGCCCGGAACAGCTGCCTGGCGGGGCCGGGCACCCTGGCGGGGGCCGGGGCCGCAGGCCCCGGTTTCGGGAAGGGGCGGGGAGGGGAGACGCCGAAAAGGCCGACGCCCCGCCTCGGCCCCGCCTCCCAGGAGGGGGCGTACGCACTCGTGCCTGCCGCACCGGCCACCGCGTCCCGGGCCGGCGGTGTGGAGCCGGCGCCCGCATACGCGCCGTGCGGCTCCCGCGGGGCAGGCGGGGCAGCTGCGGCAGCCGGAGCCCCGGACCGCTCGGCGCCGGGGTGCTCCGGGGGCGCGGCGCCGAGCCGGCAGGGGCCGCCGGCGGCGGCCGGGGAGGTCAGTCGATGCGGCGGCTCTGGCCCAAGAGGTTCGTCTCCGCCTCCGTGCCCTGCGTCATGACGAACTGCCGGTCCCGCGGCGTGCACCACAGGGTGACCCCGTCCCCCAGCGTCGGCAGCGAATCCACCGTCTGCTGCGGGAGGTTCATCAGGCGGCCGATCTGCTCCGCCTCGTCGGGGGACACCCGCTGCACGCCCACCAGCGAGGAGTTCTGCAGCAGCCGCGGCGCCGTCGGGCTCAGGTACGGCAGCAGCGTCACCACCGACTGCCAGGGCCCGGCCACCACGCGCCCGCGCGGCGGCCGCATCCCGCAGTCCCGGATCACCAGCACCGGGCTGCCCGCCGACGCGCCCTGCGGCGGCACCCGGCCGACCTCGTGCAGCGTCACGCACTGCTGCCCGCCGCCGGCGGCCTGGGCGAGGGCGGCCCACACCTGCCCGCGCCCGGTCTCCACCGCGACCCGGGCCCCGGTGGCCGCGGCGCGCAGCGCCAGCACCTGGGCGGTCCACAGGCCGCCGATGAGCGTGACCTCGTACGGGGTGGGCCGGTTGATGCCGATCACCGCGGGCCGCCCGTGCGCGTCCACGCCGATGACGACCCCGTCGTCGGCGACGGGCAGTGCCAGCAGGTCCAGGTCCACCGCGGGGACCGTGTGCCGTTCCCGGCGCGGGCCGACCAGCCCGAAGCCGCCCCTGACCGCGTTCTTCATCGCGCCCCTCCCAGCGGCAGCGAGGCCAGCAGGCCCGGTACCTGTTCGCGGTCGAGCCGGACCAGCCCGGTCCGTACTCCGCGGGCCGCCCGCTCCAGCTCCCGGCGGGCCGCCACCAGTTCCTCGTCGCTGCGCCCGGTGACCCGGACGTGGCCGGCGAGGGTGACGCCCTGCCGTTCGTCGGGCGCCATGGTCAGGCTGAAGTTCGTCGCCAGCGCCGGCAGCGAGGTCAGCAGCGCCACGAACTGCGGCAGGGACGCGGCCCCGGAGCCGCCGAGCTGCGGCCAGCGGCCGATCCAGTACGTGGTGTGGCGGCGGTCGTCGCAGCGCCAGGTCCGCGCCGTCTCCTCGGTGCGCCGGCCGGTGCTGGCGGAGCGGCCCGCCTGGGTGATGGCCATCGGGTTCGCGCACGACGAGGTGGCCAGGGCGGCGGTCAGCTCCTGCTCGGTCAGCACGGTGGCCCGGAAGCCGGCACCGGCCAGCCGGCTCGCCAACTGGTCGGCCGCCCGCACCACGCACCGCTGCGCACCCGCGAGCCCGCCGCCGCGCGCGGTGACCGCCTCGGGGCAGAGTTCGGGGTCCAGCTTGAGCGCGATCCAGGTCAGCCGCACCGCCGGGGTGCCCGTCTGGGCCTGCAGCGGGGCGTAGTTGCGGGTGGCCATCGACTGGGCCGGCAGGTGCGGGGCGGGGGCGGGCTGGGTGTGCAGCACCACCTGCGCGGACTCCAGCCGGATCCCGTCCACTTCGAGCACGTCCCGCACCAGCGCCAGCGGCAGCGGCCGGGCGCCGCGCTCGGGCCGCAGCGCGGTGGCGTCGCTGTCGACCTGCACGACGGCGGTCAGGAAGGTGCCGTCGCCGACCATGCCGACCGGCCGCCGGTCGCGGTCGCTGAACGTCAGGGTCCGCAGGGCCGGCTCCGCCTCGACGAGCGGGGCCAGCCCCGGCTCCGTACCCGCGGGCACCGCGAACGACGCGGCCCGCCGCCGCCGGGCGCGCAGCGCGAGCGCGCCGCCGAGCCACTCGGGCAGGGAGCGCTGGTGGCGGCGCACCACGGCGAGGACCACGAGGACGAGGGCGAGCGCACCCGCGGGAACCAGCAGCAGCGGCTCCACGACCCAGGCCACCAGCAGGGCCGCCAGGGCCAGCTGGAGCAGGACGAGCTGTTGCAGTCGGAACGGGCCGAAGCGGCCGGGGCTCGACTTCGGAGTCGGTGTCACCGCGCCGCGCGCGGGTGCGGGAGCGCCCGTCTGCGGCTGTGTCGTCGCGGTGGCCATCAGTCGCCCACCTCCCCTTTCTCCCCCAGCAACCGCTGGGAGGTGCCCCGAGGGCCAGACCCGTGAGCGCCGGAGCAGGGCGATGCCCGCCGTATCTCCCCGGGATCTCCCCATCCACCCCAACAGGCCCTGATTTCCCCGGTGGGGAGGGCGCCGAGCGCCGGCCTCACCCTACCCGGCCCGTGGGCACCCGCCGTCAAGAGGCATAGTAGGTCCCCGGTGCGATCAATCGAGGCCCGGGGACCGCTGTCTCCGACCGGGCCGTGCGGGGAGAAGCAGACGGTCATGGCATCACGGCGTGATGAACTCAACGCGTACACCTTTGCGAAGCGGCGGACGGTCGCCGCGTTCCTCCAGCCGTCCGCGACGGGCTCCGAGGAAGGCGCGCCCCGGCCCCTGCGCGCGATCGTGCCCGGACTGGTCGCGGGAGCCGTCGTCCTCGCCGGCTTCGGCGCCTGGGGCATGTTCAAGCCGCAGGCCCCCAAGGGCTGGGACGAGCCCGGCACCAAGGTCCTGGTCGGCAAGCAGTCGACGACCCGGTACGTGGTGCTGCGGACCAAGGTGAACGGCAAGGACCAGACCCGCCTGCACCCGGTCCTCAACCTCGCCTCCGCCCGACTCCTGCTGGACCCGCAGAAGTTCAAGGTCCTCCAGATCGACGACAAGATCCTGGACGGCGGCAAGGCGCCCCGCGGCCCCATCATCGGCATCCCGTACGCGCCCGACCGGCTGCCGGCCCCGCAGGACGCCGGCAAGGCCAAGCGGTGGGCCGTCTGCCAGGCACCGGGCGGCAACGGGAAGACGGTGCAGACCGCCACCTTCGTCCTGGCCGATCGCGAGGCGGGCCTGCTCGACGACCAGCGCAGGCTCACCGACGGCCAGATGATGTACGTGCAGAGCACCGGCAGCGGCAAGGAGCGCTACCTCGTCGACGCCACGGGCACCAAGTACAAGTTCCCCGAGGGCGGGGCGGACGCGGGCAAGATGACCAACGCGCTGGTCGGCTCCACCGGCGCCACCCCGCAGCAGGTCACCGAGCAGTGGCTGGCCACCCTCAACTCCGGCGACGACCTGGCCTTCCCGCAGCTGCCCGCCGCGGCCGGCACCAAGGCCGAGGTGCCGGGCCTGAGCACCGCGGACAACAAGGTCGGCATGGTGCTGCGGGCGCAGACCGGATCCGGCGCGCAGCACTACGTGGTCCTGCCCGGGAAGGTGGCCCCGGTCTCGGACTTCGTGGCCTGGCTGCTGATCTCGGCGCCCGCCACCGACGGCCTCAACATGCACGGCAAGCCGCGCGAGGTGGACCTGCAGTCCCTCAACCCGGAGGCCACCGCCTTCAAGGCCGAGACCCGCTGGCCGCGCAGGAAGTCCGAGCGCATCAACCAGACCGGCCCCGCCGACGCGGCCGGCGGCGCCGCCGCGCAGGGCGGCGGGGCCCGCGACACCGTCTGCAACGTGCTGCGCTCGGTCGACGGCCAGGGCAACCAGGTCCTGAGCACCTGGGCCGGCACCGGCTTCCCCATCGACATCACCGCCAGCGGCACCAGCGCGTACGTCACGCCCGGCTCGGGCCTGCTCTACACCCAGGTCCAGGGCAGGCAGACCGCCGCGGTCGGCACCCTCTTCCTCGTCACCGACACCGGTCTGCGGTATGCGGTCCAGGCCAACGGCGACAGCGACTCCGAGAAGTCCAAGATCGGCGCCGCGGAGCAGCAGCCCGGCCAGGGCACCACCGACGGCCGGCCCGAGGCCAGCCAGGCGCAGATCCGCCTCGGCTACGGGGGCGTGGTGCCGGCCATGGTGCCGATCGCCTGGTCGGAGTTCCTGTCCAAGGGGCCGCGCCTGGACACCAACGCCGCCCGCCAGCCCCAGGGTTCGTGAGGACGCCGCCGATGACCTTCTCCCCGTACCGGCGCGGCGGTCTGCTGACCGCGTCCGCGTCCCTCGCCCTGGCCGCGGCGGTCTGCGGCACGACGCCGGCGGTGGCGGCCCCCGCTTCGACCGCGGTCCCGGCACCCGTCCCGGCCTCGTCCGCGGCTCCCGCACCGGCGCTGGGCCTCGCCGGCGGCGGCGAGTGCACCTTCCCGATGAAGAAGCAGATAGCCGACCGCCCCTGGGCCCTCCAGCGCGTCCTGCTCGACGCCCTGTGGGCGCAGACCAGGGGCAAGGACAAGGACAACAAGCCGGTGCGCGTCGCCGTCATCGACACCGGCGTGGACCGGGTGAACCCGCAGCTCAGCGGCGCCGTCGACGTGGGCGCGGGCAAGGACTTCGTCGACTCCAAGGGCGGTGACGGCACCGTCGACACCGTCGGGCACGGCACCAAGGTCGCCGGCCTGATCGCCGCCCGCGAGCAGCCCGGCACCGGCTTCGTCGGCCTCGCCCCGGAATCCGTGATCATCCCGATCCGGCAGAACGACGGGCAGGGCAAGGGCAACGCCCTCTCCCTGGCCCAGGCGATCGACCACGCGGTCTCCAAGGGCGCCCAGGTCATCAACATCTCCCAGGACACCGACGCCGCCCTGTCCAACGACTCCGAACTCGCCAAGGCGGTCCAGCGGGCCGTCGACGCCAAGGCCGTGGTCGTCGCCTCGGCCGGCAACGACGGCCTGACCGGCGAGAAGCGCAAGACCTACCCCGCGGCCTTCCCCGGCGTCCTCGCCGTGGCCGCCTCCGACCGCAACAACGAGCGCGCCGCCTTCTCCCAGCCGGGCGACTTCATCGGCGTGGCCGCACCCGGCGTCGACATGGTCTCCACCGTCCCCGGCTTCGGCCAGTGCATCGACAACGGCACCAGCTTCTCCGCCCCGTACGTCGCCGGGGTCGCCGCCCTGCTGCGGGCCAAGCACCCCGACTGGACGCCGCAGGAAGTGGTCTGGCAGATCGAGGGCACCGCGGAGCGCTCGGTCAAGGGCCGCGACGACTACGTCGGCTGGGGCGTCGTCGACCCGGTCCGCGCGCTCACCCAGGACCACGAGCGGCCGAAGGCCCCCGTACCGGATCCCGGCCCGCCCCCCGCGGCGGCCCCCGAGGCGGCGGCCCTGCACCTCGCCGAGACGGCGCAGGAGCGCGAGGAGCGCCTCGGCACGTACGCTCTGGGCATCGGCGCGGTGCTGATCTGCGTCATCGCCGGGACGGCGGTGGTCGTCAGGGACGCCCGCCGGCGTCGACGCCGTTTGCAGTGAACGGTCACAGTTCATCGACAGAAGCAGGCCGTCGGTGTTGGGGCAGTGCTATGAACTGGCTAGAGTGACACCAGGCTTCACGAGTGTGATCGGGGGATCGCGTGAAGCGGAGGGGGAATTCCCGGCTGCGCGACGCCGATTCGCGCCCGGAACCTCCGCTCCGCTGCGCAATCCGCCGGTTCTGCCGGCGAATTGAGAAGTGAGGGAGCTTCGGATGAGCAACAATTTCGGACTTGCAGACGATCCGATCGTCAAGGCCAAGAACAACATCGAGACCACGGCCAACGCCGTCACCACCCAGTCCCGAGAGCTGGCCGACATCCTCGCCACCGTGAGCGCCGGCTGGACCGGTGTGGGTGCCCAGGGCTTCATCGACGCCCAGACCATGGTCAACGAGGACCACGACGAGATCCGCCGCCTGCTCGGCGTCCTGCACAACGCGGTCGCCCAGACCAAGAACCTGAGCAACGCCCAGGACGACGACGTGCGGGCCGCCTTCAAGGCCGTGCAGCCCGCCGGCGGCGGCGCCTCCGGCCTCAACGGCATCTGACCGCGAGTCGTCCACCTCAGCCCAGCTCAGCGCGAAGGAGAACAACATGGCTGCCACCGACGGGCACACCCGGGTACGGTACGAGAGCGTCCAGGAGATGGCGAACCGCATCCGCGCCGTCTCCCGGAAGATCGTCAAGGACCTGGAGGACATGGACCAGGCCCTGAAGGTCGTCACCGACACCTGGGACGGTGAGGCCCACCAGGCGTACGTCACCCTCCAGGGCAAGTACAAGGGCAAGGCCGAGCACATGAAGAACCAGCTCGAGACCGTCGCCCAGCTCATCGAGCGCGGCAAGGGCGACTACCGCGCCACCGACGTGAAGGCCTCGCGCCTGTTCACCGAGGCCTACTGAGCCCGCGGGCCGTCCGGCCCGGATCACACGGAAGGGGCGCGCCCGCAGCGGGCGCGCCCCTTCCGTGCGCACGCACGCCGTGCACCCGGCCCGCGTACGGTGCGGCCACGGGTACCGGCCTCAGTGCGGGCCGCGGTCCAGGTCGAACTCGCCGTCCCGGGCGCCGAGCACGAACGCCTCCCACTCGGCCGCGGTGTAGCGCAGCACGGTGTCCCGGTCGAGCGAGGACCGCATGGCCACCGCACCCTCGGGCAGCCGGGCGATCTCGACGCGCTCCTCGTCCGGGCTGGTCCCGGGCGGGCCCTCCCACTCCACGCCGCTGATGTCGAGCGCGTACAGCTCGTCCTTCTCCTGCTGGGTGCCCATGTGCGGCCTTTCCCTCGGCGGTGCGGTGGTGCTCCGCGGTCTCCGCTGCCGATTATCGGTCCTGCGCGCCGGGCCCGGGGAGCCTTTCCCCGGATCACCCTCCTGATCAGCGGCCGGGCCCGCAGCCGCGGTCCTCGACGACGGCCCGGCGGAAGGAGTCGAAGACCGCCGCGAGCGCCTTCCCGTACGCGTCGCCCCCCTGGGCCCGGAGCAGGTTCCCGTACGCCTCGTCGTGGCTCATGCCGAGGTACAGGTCCCCGGAGGAGCAGGCGACCACCGTCCGCCCGCTTGCGGCCGTGGCCTCCGCGTCGCCGCGGACCCCCCGGGTCAGGGCGGGGTCGTCGCTGACCGTCAGGGTGATCCGGGGCTCGCCGGGGCCGCGCAGCCGCACCTCGCACGCCCGGGTCCGCGAGCCGCGGCCGGTGACCCGCGAGGTGCCCCGCTCCGCCTTCCCCGGGACGAGAGCGGCCTCCGGCAGCCTGAAGCCGGGCACCTCGCAGGTGCTCGCCGGGTCGTCGGCCCCGACCGGCCCCTGCAGCCGCGCCGGGGTCCTCAGCATGCCGGCGTCCCGGCAGCCGAGAACCTCCGCGGCGTGCCGCGCGGCGCTCATCGCGGCCTTCGCCAGCGCGGTGGGCTCCCCCCGGCCGCCGCTGAGGCCGAGCGTGAGCACGGGTACCCGGCCCGGGCGGGAGTCCGGCGGGCCGCCGGCGCAACCGCCGGGCAGCAGTACCCAGGCCTGCGTCTCGGAGGCCGCCCCGGTGGCTCCTCCCACGAAGTAGAGGCCGGCCGCGGGACCCGCTCCGCGCAGCGGTGCCGAGAACGCGAAGTCGGCCCTCTCGAAGGCGAGTTCCGCCCGCATCCGCGGCCGGCCGCCGCCGAGCAGGCCGTCGGCGCGCCGGACGTCGCACGCGAAGGAGGAGGCCGGCCCGGCGCCGTCCGGGCCGCCGCCCTCCTCCAGCCGCCCGGGCCCGCCCAGCACCGCCCTCACCTCGGCGGAGCCGAGGGCGCCGCGGCAGAAGCGCTCCCGCCCCAGCACGTCGGTGTCCGACCACAGGAGCAGCCCGGCGCCGGCCGTCAGCGCCAGCGCCCCGGCCACCGCGGCGAACAGCGCACGCCGTCGTCTTCGCGGGTTCGGATCGGGCACGGGCGTCCCCTTCCTCCTCGCCGGGCGGGGCCGGGGCCCCGCTCTCGGCGGGAGCCCCGGCGCCCGTCGCCGGGCGGTCCGGTGGCGGTCTGCGGCAGGCGCGGGTCAGGCACTCGGCATGCGGCCGAGCTGGACCAGGGAGTTGCCCCGCTTGCGCGAGGAGAAGTAGCCGCGGCCCGGCGGCATCGGACGCGGGCGGACGCTGCCGACCAGGTCGCCCTCGGACGGGTCGCCCGACAGCACCACGCCCTGCGCGCCCAGCTCCCTGATCCGCTGCATGAACGGCTCGTACAGCGACCGCGAGGCCCCCGCCGAGTTGCGGGCGATGATGAAGCGCACACCGGTGTCCCGGGCGAACGGCAGGTACTCCACCAGCGGGGCCAGCGGATTGCCCTGGCTCGTGGCCACCAGATCGTAGTCGTCGATGATGATGAACACGTCCGGGCCCGTCCACCAGCTGCGGTCGCGCAGCTGCTGCGGGGTGACGTCGGTCGGGGGCTGGCGCCGGGAGAACACCCCGCCCAGCGCCTCCATGTGCGTCTGCAGTGAGCTCGCCATCGGCGCGTACTCCAGCAGGTGCTCCTCCGGCAGCGCCCCGAGCAGGGTGCGCCGGTAGTCGCCGACCACCAGCCGGGCCTGGTCCGGGGTGTAGCGCTGGGCGATCTGCTGGGCGATGAGCCGCAGCAGGTTCGTCTTGCCCGACTCGCTCTCGCCGAAGACCAGGAAGAACGGGTCGGTCTCGAAGTCGACGAACACCGGCTCCAGGTCGGTCTCGTCGATGCCGATGGCGATCCCGCGGCCGGGGAACTCCCCGCCGCCCGGCAGCTGGTCCGCGTGCAGCAGCCGCGGCAGCAGCCGCACGCCCGGGGCCGCGGGCCCCGACCAGTTCTGCTTCACCGCCGACACGAACGCGGCCGTGCCCTCCGACAGGTCCTCCGCCTCGTGCGAGCCGTCGATCCGCGGCAGCGCCCCCAGGAAGTGCAGCTTCTCCGGCACCTGCCCGCGCCCCGGCATCCCGGTCGGCACGTTCGCCGCGACCTTGCGGTCGAACTCGGAGTCCATGACGTCGCCGAGCCGCAGCTCCAGCCGGTTCAGCATCTGGTCCTTCAGCGCGGCCCGCACCTCCATGTAGCGCGCCGCCGTGATCACCACGTGGATGCCGTAGCCCAGACCGCGCGAGGCGATCTCCGTGACCACCGACTCCAGGCCCTCGTACTCGCCCTTGAAGCCGCCCCAGCCGTCGATGACCAGGAACACGTCGCCCCACGGCTCGCCCGGCAGCTCGCCGGCCGCGCGCTTGCGCCGGTAGGTGGCGATGGAGTCGATGCCGTGCGCCCGGAAGAACTCCTCGCGGCGGTTGAGGATGCCCCCCACCTCCGCGACGGTGCGCCGCACCCGCTCGGGGTCCAGGCGCGAGGCGATCCCGCCCACGTGCGGCAGCTCCGCCACCGCCGACATGCCGCCGCCGCCGAAGTCCAGCCCGTAGAACTGCACCTCGCGCGGGGTGTGCGTCAGCGCGAACGCCGAGATCAGCGTCCGCATCAGCGTGGACTTGCCCGACTGCGGGCCGCCCACCACCATCATGTGGCCCGCCGCACCGGAGAAGTCCCGGTACAGCACCTCGCGCCGCTGCTCGAACGGCTTGTCGATCAGGCCCAGCGGCACGACCAGCCCGCCCGGCCGCGTGTAGCCCTCCGCGTGCAGCCCGCGCTCCGCCGACGCCGCCAGCGCCGGCAGCAGCTGGTCCAGCGGCGGGGCCTGGTCCAGCGGCGGCAGCCACACCTGGTGCGCCGGCACGCCCTGCCCCTCCAGCCGGCCCACGATCACGTCCAGCACCGTGTCCGCCAGCGCGTCGTCCTCGCGCTGCGGCTTCGCCGCCAGGTACGCCGGGTCCGGCGCCGCGTAGACCACCGGCACCGGCGCCGCCGTGAACAGCGCGGGACGCCGCTCCACCGGGAACTGGCCCACCGACAGGTCCGGCCCGCCCGAGCGGTACACCCCGGACACGTACGCCGCCTTGAACCGCGTCATCTCGTCCGTACCGAACTTCAGGTAGCCCGAACCCGGCACCGACGGCAGGTGGTACGCGTCCGGCACGCCGATCGCGGTGCGCGACTCCGCCGCCGAGAAGGTCCGCAGGCCGATGCGGTACGACAGGTACGTGTCGAGGCCGCGCAGCTTGCCCTCCTCCAGGCGCTGCGAGGCCAGCAGCAGGTGCACGCCCAGCGAACGGCCGATGCGGCCGATCTGGATGAACATGTCGATGAAGTCGGGCTTGGCGGTCAGCAGCTCGCTGAACTCGTCGATGACCAGCACCAGCGAGGCCAGCGGCTCCAGCGGGGCACCCGCCGCGCGCGCCTTCTCGTAGTCGTGGATGTTGGCGTAGTTGCCCGCCGCGCGCAGCAGCTCCTGGCGGCGCTGCAGCTCGCCGCGGATCGAGTCGCCCATGCGGTCCACGAGCGTCAGGTCGTCCGCCAGGTTGGTGATGACGGCCGCCACGTGCGGCATCTGCCCCATGCCGGTGAACGTCGCACCGCCCTTGAAGTCCGCGAGGACGAAGTTCAGCGTCTCCGAGGTGTGCGTGACCGCCAGGCCCAGCACCAGCGTGCGCAGCAGCTCCGACTTGCCCGAACCGGTCGCACCCACGCACAGGCCGTGCGGGCCCATGCCCTCCTGCGCGGCCTCCTTCAGGTCCAGCATGACCGGCGCGCCGTTCTCGCCGACACCGATCGGCACGCGCAGCCGCTCACCGGCCGACCGCGGCCGCCAGGTCCGCGACACGTCGATCGAGGCCGCGTCGCCCAGGTTCAGCAGGTCGGTGAAGTCCAGGTTGGCCAGCAGCGGTTCGTCGTCGTCCCCGCCGCCCGTGCGCAGCGGCGCCAGCTGCCGCGCGAGGGCCTCGGCCGCCGGCAGCGACAGGCTGTCCGGCACGCCCTCGTACGCGACCCCGCCGCCCGACTCCAGGCGCAGCCGGCCCGGCCGGGCCACGACCGACAGCCCGCCGCGCGGCTCGTCCAGCTCGCCCGCGACCACCTCGACGATGGTCACGCCCTGCAGCCCCTCGGCCGCCGCGAACACCGACTCCGGCGGCACCAGCCCGCCGCGCGAGTTGGCGTCCAGCACGACGACCAGGTGCGGCTGGTCCAGCACCGGCGAAACGTCCCGGCTGAAGCGCGGCCGCCCCTCCAGACGCGGCGCGAGCAGCGCCTCCACCTCGGTCAGGTCGTCGCCGAACAGCCGCTTGCTGCCCGCCCCGTCGACCTGCCCGGGCACCTGGGTGTGCGGCAGCCACTTCACCCAGTCCCACGAGGCCACCGCGCCCGGCGCCGCCACCACGGCGATCACCATGTCGTCGGGGGAGTGCAGCGTCGCCAGCTGGGCCACCATCGCCCGCGCCACCCCGCGCGCCGCCTCCGGCTCCCCGGACACCGCCACGTGGTAGAACGCCCGCAGCGACACCGCCACCGGCAGCCCGTCCAGCGAGGAGTGCACCTTCAGGAAGCGCTGCATCGCGCCCGCCGTCAGCGGCTCCAGCTCGTCCACCGGAGCCGTGTCCGGCGCCACCAGGGGAGTGGCCAGGCGCTGCGCGCCCAGACCCAGCCGGGCCTGCCCGAAGTCCTCGTCGCCCACGCGCCGCTCCCACAGCCGCGAGCCCTCGGCCACCACCGACCACAACTGCTCGGGCGCCGGGTGCAGATACAACTGCGCGTCGCGCTGTGCCCGCGCGGTCCGCCGTACCTGACGACGGGTCTGCGCGAGGTATTTCAGGTAGTCCCGGCGCACATCGGCCATTTGCCCCTGCGTACCGCGCCGGTGGCGCACCAGCTGGGCGATGACCATGGACACCGTCGACACCAGCATCAGCACGCCCATGATGCGCATGAACGGCGCCGCGCCCGGCATGAAGAAGAAGACGACCGAGGAGCCCATGCCGAGCATCGGCAGGAGCTGCATCATGGTGCTCTCCTGCTGCCCGCGCGGAAGCTCCGGCGGAGCCTCCAGCCTCAGCTCGTCCGAGGGGACTTCGGGCGGCAGGGACCGCGGCGGGCGTTTGACGACGATCTGACTCACCGGAGCACCAATCCCTCGAAAACGGACGGGGACGCACCTGCCGGCGCCCTCAAGTCCCGGGCGCGAAAGGGCTCTCCCCCGCGCGACGGTGATCCTACTTGCCGACAGTCACTCATACTCCCGGTAGGGTGGCCCGCGCAGTATGCGCATCCGCGAATCCGAGACGGCGGCGGGGCGCTCCCGCTTCGCCAACCAGGGGGTCACACAGGTGAGTACGGCCGCAACGACGGGCTTCTGCAGGGTCACCGTCGTGGCTCCCGACAGCCGCATCGACGTCGCCCTCCCCGAGGACATCGCCGTCGCCGACGTCTACCCGGAACTCCTGCGCCTCACCGGCCAGACCCAGCCCGTCGGCGCCCCGACCGGCTTCCACCTCGTACGCCGCGACGGCACCGTCCTCGACGGCGCCCGCACCCTCGCCGCCCAGCAGGTCCTCGACGGCGAGGTGCTCAGCCTGCGCCCGTTCGCCGAGTCCCTGCCGCCCGCCGTCTTCGACGACGTCTCCGACGCCGTCGCCTCCGCCGTCGTGCGCGACCGCCGCCTGTGGAGCGACGACATGCTGCGCGGCGCGGGCCTGGCCGGCGCCGCCCTGCTCTTCGTCCTGCTCGGCTTCGTCATCTGGTACGCCGACCCGGTCCGCCACGACATGCACAGCCTGCCCGGCATCATCGCCGGCGCGATCGGCGTGCTGCTGACCGCCGCCGCCGGCGTGCGCGCCCGGGTCTACGACGACCGCGGCTCCGCCGTCGCCCTCGGCCTGGGCGCCCTCCCGCAGCTGCTCATCGCGGGCTCCGGCATCCTCGCCCCCGCCGCCGGCCAGGGACCGGGGCGGCTGCAGTTCCTCCTCGGCTGCGTCTGCGTCCTGGTCGCCTCCGTCGCCCTGGTCGCCCTCACCCCCCACGGGGACGCCCCCTTCGTCGCGGCCACCTTCGTCGGCGCCACCGGGACCCTGGCCACCTTCCTCGCCATCGTCACCGAGGCCTCCGCGACGGCCACCGCCGCCGTCTGCGCCCCCGTCGCCATCGGCCTCGTCGCCTTCCTGCCCGGCCTGTCCGCCCGCTTCGCCCGGCTGCCCATCGGCTACTCGGCCCCGCAGAGCGCCGTCGAGGTCTACGAGACCCCGGACCGCTACGAGGCCGAGCCGTACGGCGACCCCGCCGCCGGCCCCGACCCCGTCGAGGCGGGCACCCCGCTCGACGCCGACGCCATCGCCGCCCAGGCCCGCCGCGGCCACGAGATGCTGCTCGGCCTCGTCGGCGGCTGCGCGGCGGTCGTCGTCGCCTCCGCCGCCGTCCTCGGCTTCTCCGACAACACCTGGGGGCGCCTGCTCGCCCTGGCCACCGGCCTGGCCATGCTGCTGCGCGCCCGCCTCTTCCGCTACACCTCCCAGGTCGTGTGCACCCTGGCCGCCGGCCTCGCCGCCGTCGCCCTGCTCGTCCTGGGCCTGGCCCTGCACCCGCCGGCCGACCTGGTCCTGGAGCTCACCCGCTACCACGACCGCGGCGGCCTGGACCTGCGGACCATCTGGCTCTCCGCCGCCGTCGCCGCCGGCGCGGCCCTCCTCGCCGGAATTGCACTGGTCATACCCCGCAAGGGTCTGTCACCCTTCTGGGGGCGGCTGCTCGACCTCACCGAGGCGGCGGTGCTGCTCGCCCTGGTCCCGCTGGCCCTGGCCGTGCTCGACGTCTACGCCCGGGCCCGCTCGCTCACCGGCTGAGACCAGCCGGCACGGCGCCTGGTACGCTGTGTGACGGCCGTTTGTGTACGCACCCCCGGAGGCGAGACCTCTGGAGACTGCGCCCAGCGGACCCGCCTCCCGAGTTACGGAAGATCCCCAGCGAATACGACCTGGGGCACTCGGTGGCCATGACACCAAGAGGAGTACGCGTGCCGCTCGACGCCGCTACGAAGAAGCAGATCATCGCTGAGTTTGGTACCAAGGAGGGCGACACCGGCTCCCCCGAGGTCCAGGTCGCGATGCTCTCGAAGCGCATCTCGGACCTCACCGAGCACCTGAAGTCCCACAAGCACGACCACCACTCCCGTCGTGGTCTGCTGATCCTGGTCGGCCAGCGTCGCCGCCTGCTGCAGTACCTGGCCAAGAAGGACATCCAGCGCTTCCGTACGCTGGTCGACCGCCTCGGCATCCGCCGCGGTGCGGCCGGCGCCAAGTAAGACGCCGTGAAGGGAGCGGTTCCCACCTACAGGGGGACCGCTCCCTTTGCTGTACGCGCCGCTGTACGCGTGCGGGACGTACCGGACGCTTTGTAGTCTGGACACAACCGCGCGACGCACCGGCGCACAACTGAAGAGGAGGAGCGCACTCCTACGCCGCCGGTCCTCGGTAGTGGTACCCGGAAAGCCCCACGGGCCAGGAACCGGGTACTTCGATCGAAGACCGGCCCACACGCAAGGAGCGCTTCTCCGCCACCGTCCGCCGCCACACGGGCCGCGGACGGAGACGACGAAAATGGAGAAACGCTAGTGGAGAACGAGACCCACTACGCCGAGGCCGTCATCGACAACGGCTCCTTCGGCACCCGCACCATCCGCTTCGAGACGGGCCGCCTGGCCCGCCAGGCCGCCGGCTCCGCCGTTGCCTACCTGGACGACGACACGATGGTGCTGTCCGCCACCACCGCGTCGAAGAAGCCCAAGGACCAGCTCGACTTCTTCCCCCTGACGGTGGACGTCGAGGAGCGCCAGTACGCCGCGGGCAAGATCCCCGGCTCCTTCTTCCGCCGTGAGGGCCGCCCCTCCGAGGACGCGGTCCTCACCTGCCGCCTGATCGACCGCCCGCTGCGCCCGTCCTTCAAGAAGGGCCTGCGCAACGAGATCCAGGTCGTCGCCACGGTCATGGCGCTGAACCCCGACCACCTGTACGACGTCATCGCGATCAACGCCGCGTCCGCGTCCACGCAGCTGGCCGGCCTGCCCTTCTCCGGCCCGATCGGCGGCGTCCGCGTCGCCCTGATCAAGGGCCAGTGGGTCGCCTTCCCGACGCACTCCGAGCTCGAGGACGCCGTCTTCGACATGGTCGTCGCGGGCCGCACCCTGGAGGACGGCGACGTCGCGATCATGATGGTCGAGGCCGAGGCCACCGAGCAGACCATCGCCCTGGTCAAGGGCGGTGCCGAGGCGCCGACCGAGGAGGTCGTCGCCGCCGGTCTCGAGGCCGCGAAGCCGTTCATCAAGGTCCTGTGCAAGGCCCAGGCGGACCTCGCCGCCAAGGCCGCCAAGCCCGAGGGCGAGTTCCCGATCTTCCTCGACTACGAGGACGACGTCTTCGCCGCTCTGGAGCAGGCCGTCCGCGGCGAGCTGGCCCAGGCGCTGACCATCGCCGGCAAGCAGGAGCGCGAGGTCGAGCTCGACCGCGTCAAGGAGCTCGCCGCCGAGAAGCTCCTGCCGGCCTTCGAGGGCCGCGAGAAGGAGATCTCCGCCGCCTACCGCAGCCTGACCAAGGCCCTGGTGCGCGAGCGCGTCATCAAGGACAAGGTCCGCATCGACGGCCGCGGCGTCACCGACATCCGCACCCTGGCCGCCGAGGTCGAGGCCATCCCGCGGGTCCACGGCTCCGCCCTGTTCGAGCGCGGCGAGACCCAGATCCTGGGCGTCACCACCCTCAACATGCTCCGCATGGAGCAGCAGCTGGACACCCTCTCCCCGGTGACCCGCAAGCGCTACATGCACAACTACAACTTCCCGCCGTACTCCACCGGCGAGACCGGCCGCGTCGGCTCCCCGAAGCGCCGCGAGATCGGCCACGGCGCCCTCGCCGAGCGCGCCCTCATCCCGGTCCTGCCGAGCCGCGAGGAGTTCCCCTACGCGATCCGCCAGGTGTCCGAGGCCCTCGGCTCCAACGGCTCGACCTCGATGGGCTCCGTCTGCGCCTCCACCATGTCGCTGCTGAACGCCGGTGTGCCGCTCAAGGCCCCCGTCGCCGGCATCGCCATGGGCCTGATCTCCCAGGAGATCGACGGCAAGACCCACTACGTCGCCCTCACCGACATCCTCGGTGCGGAGGACGCCTTCGGCGACATGGACTTCAAGGTCGCCGGCACCAAGGAGTTCGTCACCGCCCTCCAGCTCGACACCAAGCTGGACGGCATCCCGGCCTCCGTCCTGGCCGCGGCCCTCAAGCAGGCCCGTGACGCCCGCCTCCACATCCTCGACGTGATGATGGAAGCGATCGACACCCCGGACGAGATGTCCCCCAACGCCCCGCGGATCATCACCGTCAAGATCCCCGTGGACAAGATCGGCGAGGTCATCGGCCCCAAGGGCAAGATGATCAACCAGATCCAGGAGGACACCGGCGCCGAGATCACGATCGAGGACGACGGCACCATCTACATCGGTGCCGCCGACGGCCCGGCCGCCGAGGCCGCCCGCGCCACGATCAACGGCATCGCCAACCCGACCATGCCGGAGGTCGGCGAGCGCTACCTGGGCACGGTCGTCAAGACCACCACCTTCGGTGCCTTCGTCTCCCTGCTCCCGGGCAAGGACGGCCTGCTGCACATCTCGCAGATCCGCAAGCTCGCCGGCGGCAAGCGCGTGGAGAACGTCGAGGACGTGCTCGCGGTCGGCACCAAGGTCCAGGTCGAGATCGCCGAGATCGACCAGCGCGGCAAGCTCTCCCTCATCCCCGTGATCGAGGGCGAGGACGCCGCCGAGGCTGACAAGGACGACTCCGACAAGTGACGTCGCGTAGTTCCCGTGTGACGGCCCGCCCCTCTTCGAAGGGGCGGGCCGTCGCCCGTACCCAAACCCTCCTCAAGGGCGAGAACGGCATCGGCACCGTCCGGCGCACCGTCCTGCCCGGCGGACTGCGCATCGTCACCGAGACGCTGCCCTCGGTCCGCTCCGCCACCTTCGGCATCTGGGCGCACGTGGGCTCCCGCGACGAGACGCCCGCGCTCAACGGTGCCACGCACTACCTCGAACACCTCCTCTTCAAGGGCACCGGCAGGCGCAGCGCCCTCGACATCTCCTCGGCGATCGACGCGGTCGGCGGCGAGATGAACGCCTTCACGGCGAAGGAGTACACCTGCTACTACGCGCGGGTCCTCGACACCGACCTGCCGCTGGCGATCGACGTCGTCTGCGACATGCTCACCGGATCGCTGATCCGCGAGGAGGACGTCGACGCCGAGCGCGGCGTCATCCTCGAAGAGATCGCGATGACCGAGGACGACCCGGGCGACTGCGTGCACGACCTCTTCGCGCACACCATGTACGGCGACACCCCCCTGGGCCGCCCGGTGCTCGGCACCGTCGACACGATCAACGCCCTCGGCGCCGACCGGATCCGCCGCTTCTACAAGAAGCACTACGACCCCCGCCACCTGGTGGTCGCCGCCGCCGGCAACGTCGACCACAACAAGGTCGTCCGCCAGGTCCGCGCCGCCTTCGACAAGGCCGGCGCCCTCGGCGGCACCGATGCCGAGCCCATCGGCCCGCGCAGCGGCACCAAGCGGATCCGCACCTCTGGCCGGGTCGACCTGATCAACCGCAAGACCGAGCAGGCCCACGTCGTCCTCGGCATGCCGGGCCTGGCCCGCACCGACGACCGCCGCTGGGCGCTCGGCGTGCTGAACACCGCCCTCGGCGGCGGCATGTCCTCCCGGCTCTTCCAGGAGGTCCGCGAGAAGCGCGGCCTGGCCTACAGCGTGTACTCGTACACCTCGGGCTTCGCCGACACCGGACTGTTCGGCGTGTACGCGGGCTGCCGCCCCAACCAGGTCCACGACGTCCTGCGGATCTGCCGCGACGAGCTCGACAAGGTCGTCGCCGAGGGGCTCACGGACGAGGAGATCAAGCGGGCCATCGGCCAGCTGTCCGGCTCCACCGTCCTCGGCCTGGAGGACACCGGCGCGATCATGAACCGCATCGGCAAGAGCGAGCTGTGCTGGGGCGACCAGATGTCGGTCGACGAGATGCTGGCCCGGATCGGCGCCGTGACCCCGGACGACGTCCGCTCGGTCGCGCACGATGTACTGGCCCAGCGGCCGTCGCTCGCGGTGATCGGCCCGCTGAAGGAGAAGCAGGCCGCCCGCCTCGACGAAGCGGTGGCCTGAGGCACGCGCGCCGGGACGCCGGCCGCCGCCCCGCCCGGGACGGCCGGCCGGTGCCCCCGGCGCAGGAACGGCGGCCTGGCCGCCACGACCAGTGGAAGCGAAGGAAGCACGCATGAGCAGCAAGCTGCGGGTCGCGGTACTCGGCGCCCAGGGGCGCATCGGGTCCGAGGCGGTCCGGGCCGTCGAGGCCGCCGAGGACATGGAACTCGTCGCCGCACTCAGCCGCGGGGACAAGCTGGAGACCCTCGCCGAGACCGGCGCCCAGGTCGCCGTCGAGCTGACCACCCCCGCCTCGGTCATGGGCAACCTCGACTTCTGCATCCGCCACGGCATCCACGCCGTCGTCGGCACCACCGGCTGGACCCCCGAGCGCCTCGCCCAGCTCAACGGCTGGCTGGCCGGCTCGCCCGAGACGGGCGTCCTCATCGCCCCGAACTTCTCCATCGGCGCCGTCCTCACCATGAAGTTCGCCGCCCAGGCCGCCCGCTACTTCGAGTCCGTCGAAGTCGTCGAGCTGCACCACCCCAACAAGGTGGACGCCCCCTCCGGCACGGCGACCCGCACGGCCCAGCTCATCGCCGCCGCCCGCGCGGAGGCCGGCTGCGCCCCGCAGCCCGACGCCACCGCCACCGCCCTGGACGGCGCCCGCGGCGCGGACGTCGACGGCGTCCCGGTGCACGCCATCCGCCTGCGCGGCCTGCTGGCCCACCAGGAGGTCCTGCTCGGCGGCGAGGGAGAAACCCTGACCATCCGCCACGACTCCCTGCACCACAGCAGCTTCATGCCGGGCATCCTGCTCGGCGCGCGGCGCGTGGTGACCACCCCGGGCCTCACCTTCGGCCTGGAACACTTCCTCGACCTCGGCTGACATCGGGCAGTAACACCATGCGCGCGAAGATCACCTATTTCCTCACGGCCGCCGTCCTGGTCGTGTACTTCGTCCTCGTCGGCAGCCGCGGCGTCATGCTGATCCAGCAGGGCACCTGGCTGACCGTCTCCTTCGGCACGGCCGTGCTCATCCTGCCGGTCATCGGCATCTGGTTCCTGTGGAAGAACACCCGGTTCGTCACGCGGGCCAACGAGCTCGCCGCCGAACTGGAGGCCGAGGGCGGACTGCCCGTCGACGAGCTGGAGCGGGACGAGTACGGGCGGATCCTGCGGGACTCCGCCGACGAGGTCTTCGCGCGCCGCAAGGCCGAGACGGAGGACGCGCCGGGGGACTGGCGCAGCTGGTTCCGCCTAGCCGTCGCCTACCACGACGCCCGCGACACCCCGCGGGCGCGCAAGGCCATGCAGAGGGCCATCGCCCTGCACGACAGCAAGCCCGCACGGGCCTGATCCCCGTACGGGCTTCCCTCCGGGCCCGCCGTGCGGCCCGTACGCCTCAGACGGGCACGGCCCGGTGCTCGTCAGCCCAGGCCGCGATCATGTCGACCGCCCGGTCGAACGCCTCGGCCCGGGAGAGGAAGTCGGCGTTGTGGTCGGTCAGCAGCACCGGCAGCGCGGCGCCGTCCCGCCCGGCTGCCGTGAGGGCCTGGCCCTGCACCGTGCGCGGCAGGCCCAGCCAGCGCACCGGCTGCTGCACGGTGCGCACCTCGCCGATCTCGCTCCACGCGATCGAGCGCGTCCGCAGCAGCCCGACGCGGCGCAGCCCCGTACGGCTCACCCAGACGCCCGCCATCAGGATCCGCAGCGAGGTCCCGATCACGCCGAGGGCCGCCACCAGGCAGATGGCCGCACCCGCCCATGCGCCCGCGAACGCGATGATCATCGTGGCGAGCAGCATGAACGCGGACAGCAGGAGCAGCAGGGCCGAGCCGGCCACCCGCCAGGGACCGGGCCGGTACGGCCGGCGCCAGCGGTCCCGGTCGTCGTGGTCGAGAGGGGCGTCGTCGTCGTGCGCGTCGAACGCGCCGTCGGCCGTCAGGAAGGGCAGGGGCACGGCTGGACCTCACTCATATGCACGTTCGGTAGGGCTGTGCCCGTGAGGCTACCGCCCCTGGACCGCCTCCGACTGCTGCGACGTGGCGGGCGCGCGGTGCGGCTGGAGTGCGGGAACGCCGAAGAGCAGGGAGCCTGCGAGCCCCGCCACCACGGTCAGCCCCACCAGACTCCGGGCGGCCAGCTGGGTCCTGCTCAGACTCTGGCGCGGCGGCGGGGCGACGTTGCTGCGGAAACGGTCGGCCTCGGCGACGAAGGCGAACGGGACGGGTTCGCGCCGGCGGAGCATGGGGCGGCTCTCCTCACGGTCGGGCCCGGGGGCGGGCGGCGGTCTGTACGGGACGCACAGGATGCGGGTTCCCCCTGTAGGACGTGCGAATCGCCCGATCCGTGCCCGGAATTCGGGACATCCGGCAGATTCCCTGGCGGGGCATCAGCCGTCCGGTCGATCCCCGTACCGCCGGGTGCGTGCACGGGCGGCCCCGCCGGGCGCCGTAGAGTGGGCGCGCCCCCCCTGTGAGTCGTCCGGAAGGATCCCCGGTGAGCGAGACCGCCGCCTCAGCCCTGAAACCCAGCTTCCGCAGCGATGTGACGGTGGAGCTGGTCAAGCACTCCGCCGCCGACTCGGACGTGCTGTGGGCCGCCCGCGTCTCGACGGCCGGCGAGCAGTCGCTCGACGAGCTCCGCAAGGACCCGGAGCGCTCCAAGGGCCTCATCAACTACCTGATGCGGGACCGTCACGGCAGCCCCTTCGAGCACAACTCGATGACCTTCTTCATCAGCGCCCCCATCTTCGTGTTCCGCGAGTTCATGCGGCACCGCGTCGGCTGGTCCTACAACGAGGAGTCGGGCCGCTACCGGGAGCTGGAGCCGGTCTTCTACGTCCCGGACGCCGAGCGCAAGCTCGTCCAGGAGGGCCGTCCGGGCAAGTACGTCTTCGTCGAGGGCACCGAGGCCCAGCTGGAGCTGACCGGCCGGGTGATGGAGGACTCGTACCGTCAGTCCTACGAGGCCTACCGGGAGATGCTGGAGGCGGGCGTGGCCCGCGAGGTGGCCCGTTCGGTCCTGCCCGTCGGGCTCTTCTCCTCGATGTACGCCACCTGCAACGCCCGCTCGCTCATGCACTTCCTGGGCCTGCGCACGCAGCACGAGCTGGCCACCGTGCCGTCCTTCCCGCAGCGGGAGATCGAGATGGTCGGCGAGCAGATGGAGCAGCACTGGGCCCGGCTGATGCCGCTCACGTACGCGGCCTTCAACGCGAACGGACGCGTCGCCCCATAGGTCCGGAAGGCCCTGAAGGAGCAGATCAGCCCCTCCCGCACGGATGTACTGAACCTGGTCCGAAGTGTCCGTATTGCGGCGTTTCGTAAAGTTCATCTAGGCTGATCAAACGGACCCGGCACTGCTTGAACCCCCGAGCAGGCAGTGCCGGGCTCCACGCACCTCCCGGCCGCCGCCGGGAGGCGCGACCCATTGACGTCCCCCGAGGGGACACCGCGAGCATGGCAGCGAGTAGCGTGTTACCCATGGCTCCGATCTCGACTCCGCAGACCCCCTTCGGGCGGGTCCTCACCGCCATGATCACGCCGTTCACGGCGGATGGCGCTCTCGACCTCGACGGCGCGCAGCAGCTCGCCGTCCACCTGGTGGACGCAGGCAACGACGGCCTGATCGTCAACGGGACCACCGGCGAGTCCCCCACCACCACCGACGCGGAGAAAAACGACCTCGTACGAGCCGTCCTGGAAGCAGTCGGCGACCGCGCCCACGTCGTCGCCGGCATCGGCACGAACGACACCCGCCACACCCTCGAGCTCGCCCGCCAGGCCGAGCGCACCGGCGCCCACGGCCTGCTCGCCGTGACCCCGTACTACAACAAGCCGCCGCAGGAGGGCCTCTACCGGCACTTCACGGCCATCGCCGACGCCACCGAGCTCCCGGTGATGCTCTACGACATCCCCGGCCGCAGCGGCGTCCCGATCAACACCGAGACCCTGGTCCGCCTGGCCGAGCACCCCCGCATCGTCGCCAACAAGGACGCCAAGGGCGACCTCGGCCGCGCCAGCTGGGCCATCGCCCAGAGCGGCCTGGCCTGGTACTCCGGCGACGACATGCTGAACCTGCCGCTGCTGTCCGTCGGCGCCGTCGGCTTCGTCTCCGTCGTCGGCCACGTGGTCGCCCCCGAGCTGCGCGCCATGCTCGACGCCCACCTGAACGGCGACGTCCAGAAGGCCACCGAGATCCACCAGAAGCTGCTGCCGGTCTTCACCGGCATGTTCCGCACCCAGGGCGTGATCACCACCAAGGGCGCCCTGAACCTCCAGGGCCTGCCCGCGGGCCCGCTGCGGCTGCCGCTCGTCGAGCTGACCGCCGAGGAGACGGCCCAGCTCAAGATCGATCTTGCCGCCGGCGGGGTACAGCTCTGACAACGGACTTCACAACTGAACAGCACAACTGAACAAGCAAGACCAGATACACCCATGCAAGTGCACGAATGACATGCGCGCCACGTGCCGAACGAGGTACGTGGCGCGCATGGTGAAGGAGAGACTTTTGAGCCATCCGCACCCTGAGCTCGGCCCGCCGCCGAAGCTTCCCCAGGGCGGCCTGCGCGTTACCCCGCTGGGCGGCCTGGGCGAGATCGGCCGCAACATGACCGTCTTCGAGTTCGACGGCCGCCTGCTGATCGTCGACTGCGGCGTCCTCTTCCCCGAGGAGGAGCAGCCGGGCATCGACCTGATCCTGCCGGACTTCTCGTCGATCCGGGACCGGCTCGACGACGTCGAGGGCATCGTCCTCACGCACGGCCACGAGGACCACATCGGCGCCGTCCCGTACCTCCTCCGGGAGAAGCCGGACATCCCGCTGATCGGCTCGAAGCTGACGCTGGCCCTGATCGAGGCGAAGCTCCAGGAGCACCGCATCCGCCCCTACACCCTCGAGGTGAAGGAAGGCGACCGCGAGGCCCTCGGCGTCTTCGACTGCGAGTTCATCGCGGTCAACCACTCCATCCCGGACGCGCTGGCCGTCGCCATCCGCACCCCCGCGGGCCTGGTCGTCGCCACCGGCGACTTCAAGATGGACCAGCTCCCGATGGACAACCGCCTCACCGACCTGCACGCCTTCGCGCGTCTGAGCGAGGAGGGCATCGACCTCCTCCTCTCGGACTCGACGAACGCCGAGGTCCCCGGCTTCGTCCCGCCGGAGCGCGACATCTCGGGCGTCATCCGGGGCGTCTTCGCGGGCGCCCAGAAGCGGATCATCGTCGCCTCGTTCGCGAGCCACGTCCACCGCATCCAGCAGGTCCTGGACGCCGCGCACGAGTACGGCCGCCGGGTCGCCTTCGTGGGCCGCTCGATGGTCCGCAACATGGGCATCGCCCGGGACCTGGGCTACCTGCGGGTCCCCGCCGGCCTCGTCGTGGACGTGAAGACCCTCGACGACCTGCCGGACGACGAGGTCGTGCTGGTCTGCACGGGCTCCCAGGGCGAGCCGATGGCGGCCCTGTCCCGCATGGCCAACCGCGACCACCAGATCCGGATCGTCCCCGGCGACACGGTGATCCTGGCGTCGTCCCTGATCCCGGGCAACGAGAACGCGGTCTACCGCGTGATCAACGGCCTGACCCGCTGGGGCGCCAACGTGGTCCACAAGGGCAACGCCAAGGTCCACGTCTCCGGCCACGCCTCCGCCGGCGAGCTGCTGTACTTCTACAACATCTGCAAGCCGCGGAACCTGATGCCGGTCCACGGCGAGTGGCGCCACCTGCGGGCCAACGCCGAGCTGGGCGCGATGACGGGTGTCCCGAAGGACCGCATCGTCATCGCCGAGGACGGCGTCGTCGTCGACCTCGTCGACGGCAAGGCCCGCATCTCCGGCAAGGTCCAGGCCGGCTACGTGTACGTGGACGGCCTGTCGGTCGGCGACGTCACCGACGCCTCCCTCAAGGACCGCCGCATCCTCGGCGAAGAGGGCATCATCTCGGTGTACGTGGTCGTGGACAGCACCACGGGCAAGGTCGTCAGCGGCCCGAACATCCAGGCCCGCGGCTCCGGCATCGAGGACGGGGCCTTCACCCAGGTCGCCACCAAGATCGAAGAGGCCATCGCCCGCGCGGCGGCCGACGGCGTCGCCGAGCCGCACCAGATCCAGCAGCTCATCCGCCGCACCATGGGCAAGTGGGTCTCGGACGGCTACCGCCGCCGCCCCATGATCCTGCCGGTCGTGGTCGAGGTCTGACGCCTCGCGTAGCGACGTCACTGGAGCGGGGCAACCGGATTTGCATCACGGGCCCCGCTCCAGTACGTTTACGGCTCCACCTCGTACGAATCGCGGGCACACACGTGTGCCCGGACGGCTCTGCGAGCGGGTGGGAATCAGACGCCGGGAAACCTGATAACGTCTGCTCCGCCCGAAAGGGAAAGGCCCTCCAGCGGCCACCGAATTCGAATCCGACCGGAAACGGTGCGGAAAAGAGTCTGGTAAGGTTGGAACCGCCGAAAAGGAAAACGCGAAAGCGAAAGCCCGGAAGGCGGAGCGAGAAAGACTCTGATAGAGTCGGAAACGCAAGAACGAAGAACGAAAGCCCGGAGGAAAGCCCGCGAGGGTGAGTACGAAGGAAGCGTCCGTTCCTTGAGAACTCAACAGCGTGCCAAAAATCAACGC
>NZ_JBEYXN010000019.1:0-171784 GCF_040704625.1 Streptomyces sp. NPDC046866 | reverse complement strand
ACTGGAAGACCAACCCCGCCACCCAGATCAAGTGGGGTCTGGACTACATGAACTCCCGCTACGGCTCCCCGGTCGCCGCCTGGAACTTCTGGCAGGCCCACCACTGGTACTAAACCGCCGGTGAGACGAACCCGCTGAGCCCCACAGCGATGCGAAGGCCCCGGTGGCCGGCCTCCCCAGGCCGGCCACCGGGGCCTTCGGCGTTGCGCGGTGCTCCATGCCCTGCGGAGGGGGCCGGTGCACAGACGGGATGAATCGGCCTCGCCGTCGTGGGGAATCCACTCGCCATGACCGACAGCGCCAAGGCCGCAGACACCGCACAGGGCCATGACGAGTCCACCCGCCGCTACTACGAGACCGGTGACGTCGACGCCTTCTACGACGCCGTCTGGGGCGGAGAAGACATCCACATCGGTGTGTACGCCCACCCGCGGGAGGCCATCGCCGAGGCCTCGCACCGCACGGTGGAGCAGGCCGCCGACCTGGTCGCGGACCTGCTGGGCCCGGACGCCACGGTCCTCGACCTCGGTTCCGGGTACGGCGGCTCGGCCCGGGCGCTCGCCGAGCGCTTCGGCTGCCGCGTGGTGGCCCTGGACCTCAGCGAGGCCCACAACCGGCGCCACCGCGCGGCCAACGCCCGACGGGGGCTGGACCACCTGATCGAGGTCGAAACCGGCTCCCTGCACCACCTGCCGTATGCGGCGGAGCGCTTCGACGTCGTGTGGTCGCTGGAAGTCCTGTGCCACGTGACGGACCGCAGCCGCGCCCTGGCCGAAGCGGTGCGCGTCCTCAAGCCCGGCGGCGCCCTGGTGTTCTCGGACATCATGGCTGCCGAGACGACCCCGGCCGAGGCCCTGAGGCCTGCGCTGTCCCGTTTGGGCGTGGAGACCCTGGCCACACCCGCGTTCTACCTGGAGCAGCTGTCCGGCCTGGGCATGAAGGCCGACTTCGCGGACCTCACCCCCCACGTCGCCACCCACTACGCACGCCTCGACGAAGAGGTACGCCACCGCGCCGGCGAACTGCGCAGCACCATCAGCCCGGCCTACCTCGACGACCTGCTGGCCAACCTGCCCCTGTGGGCGGACGCCACCCGTCGGCACCTGCTGCGCTGGGGCCTGTTCCACGCCCGCCGCACCCGGCCGGCTGCTGCCGGCTGATCCCGACGACCCGGTACGGGCAGGAGCGTGTCCCGGCGGCCCGGTCGTCCCCCCTCTCGGCGTGTGCGCGTACTTCCCGGTGGGGAATGGCGCACGCTTCCTCGACGCGCTCAGCCTCGCGCGCCGCCCTGCGCGCGGAGGAACCCGGCCGACAGGAGGAAGCATGAGCCCAGGCGAGACGGGCGACACGGGCGACACGGGCACGGACAGGCCCCCGGCTCCCGCGCGGGCTGCCCGACCCGGACCGCGCACCCGTCCCCTGTACGAGTTCGCCCTGACCGCGATGCTGATGTTCAGCGTGGTCACGGCTGTCCGCTGGGTGCTCGACCCGTCCTCCCCGCTCGCCACCGCCCACCTCCACCTGGCCCTGGTCCTGGTGGGTGCCGTGGCCGGCACCCTCGTCTTCGGACTGATCCGCTCCCCGTGGGGGCGGCGTTCCGGGGCGCACATGAACCCCGCGGTCACGTTCGCGCTGTGGCTGCTGCGTGCCTTCCCCGGCCGGGGCGTGGCGGTGTACGCCGCCGCACAGCTGGGCGGGTCGGTCGCCGGGACGGTCCTGGCCCGCCTGGCCTGGGGGCCGGCGGTCGCCCGGGTCGGCTACGGGGCGGTGGCCGCGGCGCCGTCGTGGAACGGCTGGGCCGTCTTCGCCGCCGAGGCCGGTTGCCTGCTCGTGATCACCCTGGTGGTCGGGTTCTTCCTCGTGCACCCGGCCCGCGGCCGATGGCTGCCCTGCGCCCTCGGACTGCTCGTCTGGGCGATCGTGGCCGTTCTGGGCCCCTTCAGCGGCGGCGCCGCGAACCCGGCCCGCCAGTTCGGTCCGGCACTGGTGTCCGGATCCACCGCCACGCTGTGGATCTACCTGGCGGCGCCACTGGTCGGCGCCGTCCTGGGCGCCGCCGCCCACCGCCTCCTCCTGCGGGACCGGCCGTTGGCCCGCCGAGCCCGCCGAGCCCGCCGAACCCGCTCCTCCGGGCGCCCGACCTGAGGCAGCGGTGCGGTCAGCCGGGGGTGCGGGCGGCCGCCGGTCCCGGTCCGGCCGGGGCCAGGACGGCGGAAGCGACGTGCTCGCGGAACCAGCGGTGCCCGGGGTCGGCCGCGTTGCGGGGGTGCCACGCCATCCCGAGGTCCAGGGGTTCCAGGTCGAGGGGGATGGGGAACGTCCGCAGGCCCAGGGCCGAGACGGTGTCGGGGAGCCAGCCGGCCAGGCTGAGGGCGACGAAGTCGGTGTCCCGGGCGAGCATCATGGCGCTGGTGTGGCTGGGTACGACGACGGCGGTCCGGCGGCGCAAGCCGAGGTCGGCGAGGGCGTTGTCGATGGGGCCGAGGCGTTTGCCGAGTCGGGAGATGCCGATGTGGTCGGCCGCGGCGAAGCGGCGGGCGTCGATCGGCCCGTCGAAGAGGGGGTGCCCGCTGCGGGCGATGCCGACCAGCGGCATCCGGGTGAGGGGCCGGGTCCGGATCTCCGGGTCGAGGTGTCCCAGAACGCCCAGTTCGACGTCCACCCAGCCCTGCCGCAGCCCCGGTCCGCCCTCCAGCGCCTCCGGCAGGAAGACGACGTCCACCTGCGGGGCCTCCGCGCGGATCCGCTCCGTCAGGCTCCCGGCCACGGCCACCAGGAGCAGGTCGGTGGCCTGCACCGTGAACGTCCGCTGGAGGTGCGCGGCGTCGAACCCGGCACCGGGCCGCAGCACGCTGTCGCAGCTGCGCAGCAACGCGCCGACCTCCTCCCGGAGTTCCACGGCGCGCGGGGTCGGGACCAGCCCCTGGCCGGCCCGGACGAGCAGCGGATCGCCGACGGTGCGGCGCAGCCGGGCCAGGGTCCGGCTGACCGCCGCGGGCGAGGTGCCCAGGCGCTCCGCGGCGCGGGTCACGCTGTTCTCCTGGAGCAGGGCGTCCAGCACGCGCAGCAGGTTGAGATCCATGGAGCCACTCTCCTGAACTGCATTCTTCCACTTGGGGCAATGATTGAGTGTCAATCTTTGCATTGTTGTCGCCCCCACCGGAACCGGAGAGTGGAGACGCCCGCGAGAAGACGCGCGGCATTCCCGCTTCGCCCCGCTGAAGGAGCCGCTGTGCAGCAGTCCCCCCGTACCGGTCGAGAGGGCGACGTACTCGCCGTCGTCAGTCAGAGCGGACCGACGGTCTCGTTCTTCGACGCCGCCTCCGACCGCCACCTCGGCGACGTACAGGTCCCCGCCGAGCCGCACGAGCTGTGCTACGACCCGACGCAGCGGCTGCTGTGGTGCACGCTGACCTACCACTCGGGCTACTACCACGCGAACGGCGGCCGACGCACCGAGCTGGCCGTCATCGACCCCGACAGCCGCCGCATCGTCGAGGTCGTCGACCTCGCCCCGGAACACGGGCCGCACGGGCTGGCGCTGGACACGGCGCGCGGGCGGCTCTACGTCAGCGTGGAAGGCGCCCAGGACCGGCCCGGCGGCGTCGTCGTGATCGACACGGGGACCCGCCGGCCCCTGGGCAGGATCGACACGGACGCCCCCGGCCCGCACTGGTTCGCGATCGACCCGGCGGGGCGGACGGGCTACGCCACCAACAAGGAAGCGCCGTTCGTGTCCGTCGTGGACCTCGAACGGGGCGTCCTCACCGCGAAGGTCGAGGTCCCGGGCAGCGAGGGGCTCGCCGTCTCCGCGGACGGCACGCACGCCTTCGTCGCCGCGCCGTACGGCAACTTCTCCGCCGGCGCCGAGGAGCGGCCGGCCCCCGGCATCCGCGTCATCGACCCCCGGACGGCCTCCGTCGTCGACACCCTGCCGACGCAGAACGTCATCCTGCCGGTGCACCTGACGTCCACGGGCAGGCTGCTGGCGGGCGAGTTGCGCATGACGGCCGCCCCGGGGGCGCAGCTCGGACGCCACGCACCGGGCCGCCTCACCGTGTTCTGCGCCGACACCCGCAAGCACCTGGGCGAGGTCGAGGTCGGCCTCTTCCCGCTGACCATCACCTCCTCTCCGGACGGGCGACTCGGCTACGTGGCCTGCGTCGTCTCCTCCACCGTCGACGTCGTCGACCTCGAGACGCTGGAGCGCCTGGCCCGGCTGGACGTCGCCAAGCTCGGCGAACCCGGCGCCCACGGCCTGGCGTACGTCCCGCGCCCCGCCTGACTGCCTGACCGCCTCCGGCACACGTGCTGAGCGGGTGACGGCCGTTCGACGTGGCCACCGGTGACCGGGCGGCCCCGGCAGCCGCCCGGTAGCGTGGGCCGGCAGGAGGGCCGGGCCGCACCGCCGGGCCGGATCGAAGGACGGAACGCGCATGCCCTGCCGCGACCCCGGTGGCGCCGAGCCGCGCGAGCCAGGACCGGGCCGCAGCGCGAGCGGAACGCCGCGGAGCCGATGGCGCGGCCCGATCGGCACCGGGCCGGCCACCGGCCTCATCCTGGCCGTGCTCGTCGCCGCCAACCTGGCCGCGCACCGGTGGCCCGGCCCGTTCGGCCTGGTCACGGCCGTCGTCGTCAGTGCCCTGCTGCTCGCCGTGCTCCGCTGGGCCGGCGGTACGTGGGCCGACGCGGGCCTGGCGCGCGGCACACTCGCCCGGGGCGCCTGTTGGGCACTGGCCCTGATCGGCCTGGTCGCCGCCGTCTACCTGATCGGCGCCCTGCTGCCGGCCGGCAGGACCCTGTTCGAGGACCGGCGGTACGCGGGGATGGGCAGCGGCGAACTGGCGCTGCGCGTCCTCGTCCTGGTCCCGGTCGGCACCGTCCTGGTCGAGGAGCTCGCCTTCCGCGGCGTGCTCTACGGCGTGGTGTGCCGCGCCCGCGGGGCGGCGTGGGCGACGGCCGTGTCGAGCCTGCTGTTCGGCCTGTGGCACGTCCTGCCGTCCCTGGGCCTGGCCACCGCGAAACCGGCGCTGGGCGCCGTCTTCGGCGCCTCCGGGACCGGAGCCGTCCTCGTGGTGCTGTCGGCCGTGCTGTTCACGGCGGCGGCCGGCGTGCTGTTCTGCGAACTGCGGCGCCGCAGCGGCAGTCTGCTCGCTCCCATGGGCCTGCACTGGGCGGTCAACGCCTTCGGCTACCTGGTCGGCTTCCTGCTGCGCTGACCGTGTGATCGCCCTGCCGGCCCGCGCGCCCCGTCCGGGGCGACGGCTCAGGGCTCCGGCCGGATGATGTGGCGCAGCCGGTCCAGGTCCTGCGCGGTGAAGCCCTCCGGCCGCATGACGGCGTTCCAGCCGTCGACGTACGCGGCCTTGTACGTGTGACCGTGGCCGTCGGGCACACCCGTGGAGAACGGCAGGTCGGCCGTGACCTGCCAGAAGGTCACGAAGGGCATCCAGACCATCTCCTCCAGCACGTCGTCGCCGGGGGCCTGGCCGATCCAGTCCGGTTCGGAGAGGGCCAGCCCCGGACTCCACCAGACGATCGGGTCCGAGGGGTGCATCAGGTAGAGCACCCGCGTGCCGTCCCACGGGCGGTCCGCCGGAGGAATGCCGCCGGCCGGGTCGTCGGTGAACCGCACGGTCCGCCCGCCCTTGTACACGGGCTCGATCTCGGGACTGCCCGGGTCGCGCTGGTCGCTGAACTCCCGGAACAGGGTGTTGAAGTTGGGCGGCCCGGCGAACAGGGTGCCGGCGGTGCGGTTGCGCAGGTCGTACTCCCCGCTGAAGGCCGTCTCACCGCCGAACGACCCCAGGCTCTCGCCCGCGACGAACAGCCGCGGCCGCTGCTCCTGCGGAAGCTTGGACCAGACGTCGTAGACCGCGTCGAAGAGTTCACGGCCGGCTTGGCGCGCCTTGGACTGGTCGACGAGATAGGACAGCCACGACGGCAGGTACGAGTACTGCATCGCCACGGTGGCCGAGTCGCCGCTGCTCAGGTACTCGAAGGAGTCCACGGCGGCCGGATCGACCCAGCCGCTTCCCGTGGTGGTCATCACGAGCAGGTTCTCGCGCTCGAAACCGCCCGCCCTGCGCAGGTCGGCGACGGCCCGCTCCGCCCGGCCCTCGGCGTCCCCGGCGGTCTCCAGCCCGGCGTAGGCCCGGACCGGCTCCTGCGCCGGGCGGTGGGTGAACGCGCCGATCTCCGCCGCCGTCGGCCCGCTGCCGGCGAAGGCCCGCCCCTGCAGGCCGAGCGTGTCCCACGGCACGAGGGAACCGGGGCCGCCGGAGCGCAGCGTCGACGTCGGCCGGCTGATGCCCTCCGGCGTCTGCGTGTCGCGCAGGGAGAACGCCTCGTTGGCCGCGCTCACGAAGCCGCTCAGCAGTACCCCGCTGAACACCGACCACGCCAGCCCCACCACCGCGAGCCAGCCGACCACCCGCGCGGCTCGCGGACCGATCCACCGCCCGAGCAGCCGGGCGGCCCAGTGGTACAGGCGGCGCAGCCCGCGACCGGACATCAACAGGACCCAGAAGACGAGAGCGGCGACGAACGGGGAGGCGACGGTGGCGAGCGCGCTGTAGTCGGTGACCCCCATGAGCTCGCGGATGCGGTGCTGCCAGTACTGCCCGAGCCCGAACGCCAGCCCGAACAACACGATCGCGCAGACCAGCAGCACGAGCCAGGACCTGCGCGAGGCGCTCCGCGCGTCGCGCGCGGCGAACGCGCGCCACACGAAGGCGGCCAGCACGCCGAGCCCGTACCCGATGGCCGCGCTGATGCCGCAGACCAGGCCTTGCAGCACGCCCCCGCGGGGGAGCAGCGAGGGAGTGAACGACAGGCACGCCAAGGCGAGCGCGCCCCAGCACCCCGGCAGCGTGGCGCGGAAGAGGCGCCGGAACCGGCGGCTGCCGGAGGACGGCTCCGGGCCCCCGTCGTCCCGGCTCGGCGCAGGCTCCTCCGACGCAGTGGGCGGAGTGGGCGGGGCGGGCGGGGTCGGCGGGGTGGGCGGAGACGACGGCGCCGCCGGCGGATCCTGGGTCATGGCTGTCCTTTCGGGGCAATCGTCCCAAGCTCCGGCCGCCCCTGCCATCCGGACCGGCGACCCTGAGCGAAGCCCCCGTCCGTCAGTCAGCACGGGGCCGGCGACCGCGGGGCTGCTCGTCCCGACGCACCGCCCCCGCGGATCAACGGTCTTCGGTGTCGGCCGGGGCCCACTGCGCCCCGGTGCGCCGGCGGTAGGCCTCGACGGCGGCCTCCACGGTCGGGAAGAAATGCCGGGGATCGATGGTGCGGGTGAGCTCGTACCGCTCGATCTTCCGCCGGACGGGGTCCTTCAGCTCGGCGAACACGAGGTGGACGCGGTCCGCGTTGAGCGTCTCGTCGAGCTCCTCCAGGACGTCGGCGGCGGTGGTGTCCACGTCCGTCATGGGCTCCGCCGCGACCACGATCCAGTTCGGCCGCGGGTCCGCCTCGGCCAGCCGCCTGATCGCGTCGCGGAACGTCCTCGCGTTGGCGAAGAAGAGCGGGGCGTCGAACCGGTAGATCACCAGCCCCGGCAGCCGCTCGGCCTCCGGGTAGGAGCGGACGTCGTGGTAGCCCTCCAGCCCCCGCACCCGCCCCAGCACGGTGTGGTACGGCCACCAGGCGCGCCGGAAGACGTTGAGCACGGACAGCGCCACGGCGATGGCGATCCCCGTCAGCACGCCGAGCAGCGCCACGCCGACGAAGGCCACGCAGCACAACAGGAAGTCCGTCCGCCTCTGTCGCCACAGCCGTACGGCCCCGGAGACGTCGGCCAGGGACAGCGACGCGGTGATGACCACGGCGGCGAGCGCGGGCTGGGGCAGATTGCGGAACAAGCCCGGAGCGAACACGAGCATCAGCACGATCAGAGCCGCCCCGACGACCCCGGTGAGCTGGCTGCGGGCCCCCGCCCGCTCCGCCACCGCCGTACGGGATCCGCTCGTGCTGACCGGGAAGCCCTGGAAGAGACCGGCCGCCAGGTTGGCCGCCCCGATGCCCGCCATCTCCTGGTTGCCGCGGACCTCCTGCCCGGTGCGCGCGGCGAAGGCCGAGGCGTTGGAGATCGTGTCCGCCAGGGACACCAGGGCGATGCCCACCGCACCGCCGAAGAGCAGCGCCAGGTCCCCGAGCCGCGCCTGGGGGATCGTGAACGGAGGGAAGCCCGCGGGCAGCTCCCCGACCAAGGCCACTCCGTGGGCGCCCAGGTCGAGGACGGCGGTCGCACCGATGGCCAGGACCACCATCACGAGCACCGCGGGCACCTGGGGCACGAAGCGCTGCACCGCCAGCACGACGACGATCCCGCCGACACCGACCGCGGCGGCGGCCGGTACCGCCGCCCCGTCGGCCAGGGCCCGTACGAAGCCGACGCATTCGCCGATCAGGTGGTCCGCCTCGACCTTGAAGCCCAGCAGCTTGGGCAGCTGACCGATGAGGATCGTCAGGGCCAGCCCGTTCATGTAGCCGATCCTCGTCGGCTTGGAGATCAGGTCGGCGATGAAGCCGAGCTTCGCCACCGATGCCAGGATCATGATCGTCGCCACCATCAGCGCGAGCACCGACGCCAGTGCCACGGCCCGGTCCGGATCCCCGCCGGCCGCCACCAGGGGCAGCACGGTGGCGGCGATCATCGGCCCCAGCGAGGAGTCGGGGCCCAACACCAGGACCCGGGACGGCCCGCACACCGCATAACCGACCAGACAGAGGACCGTCGTGTAGAGGCCGGTGATGGCCGGCAGCCCCGCCAACTCCGCGTACGCCATGCCCTGGGGCACCAGCAGCGTGGTCAGCACCACGCCCGCGACCAGGTCCTTGACCAGCCACTCCCGCCGGTACGACGACGCCGCGCGGATGCCCGGAACGGCCCGCAACCGGGAGAGGAGACCGCGGCCCTCCCGCCCGCTCGTCACGGGACGTCCCCGGCCGCCGCCCTTCCCGAGTGCACGGCGCTGCCTGCCGCCGGTACGGCGCGCCGGTGTGCCCGGATCTTCTTGCGTTCGAGCACGGAGGCTCCCGCCATGCAGGTGAGGGGGTGGGAGGTGAGGGGTTCGACCCGTCATCCTGGTCCGTGCGTTCGGGGGCGGCCGCTGCACACGCCCGCGCCGGCCGCGTACATCACCCGGCCGGTGGCCACCCGATGCGGCCGCCAGCCGGGCGGACGAGCCGGCGCCGTACGAGCGCGGTGCTCGGAGCATGGCCGGGCCCCGGCCGAGGGGGAGTCGGCCGGGGCCCGGCTGGTAGGGCGCGGCGGGTGCCGCGCGGTCTAGGGGCGGAAGGTGTCCTTGACGTCTTCCTTCGCGTGCCGGGCGTTGCCCTTCGCCTGCTCGGCGCGGCCTTCGGCGGTCAACCGCTCGTTGCCCACCGCCCGCCCGAGCGCTTCCTTCGCCTTGCCCTTGGCCTGTTCGGCGCGGGCCTTGCCCTTCTCCGTACCCGACATCGGGGACCTCCTCGTGACGTACCGGATTGGTCGTAACCCCTCACGTGCTCCCTTTCGCCGCGCGCAAACATCGCGTCCCGAAAGCCCGCCTCCGCGACGCCGGCCGGCGCGGGGTGCGGTGCCCTGCGCCCTCAGGGGGCCGCGGCCGCGTTCAGCTCCGCGACGATCGACGCGGGGGTGTGGCCGCTGCCGTCGGACAGGCGGTGGAAGTCGACGGAGACGAAGTTGGGAGCGCGGCCGCCGGTCGCGGTCCTGCACTGCCCGGCGATGCGGTTCCTGAGCTTGGCGCCGTTGTCGAGGGCCGCCGTGAGAACCGTGGGCACGTTGCGGTGGTGGCTCATCGTGAACAGCCGCCGGAATCCGGGTTCCTGCCGGTCCAGGGGCACGTCGGGCCAGCGGGTGACGCACGCGAGGTCGTCGCCCAGGTCGCCGAGGCTCCAGTAGTTGCTCACCGTCCAGGACCTGTCGTACATGACGCCCAGGTGCTCGCGGTCCGACCGGTCGGAGAAGAGCAGCAGGCGCTTGCCGGCGGTGACGAGGTCGGCCACCTTCGGCCAGCCCTTCTGCCGTACGCCCCAGTCGTCGGGCCGGAACAGCAGCTCGTCGAGGCCGCGGACCCTGCCGAGGGACTGCCGGAGCTGCTCGGCGCTGACGTAGTCCTCCAGGAAGACGGTCACCACCTCCTGCGGGTGGGTGGCGAGGAAGTCCACCACGGTCTGCATGGTGCCGTGGAGGGACTGCCTCGGCAGTGCGTACGTGGCTCCGGCGAAGGCCTTGCAGTCGCCGTGGCACAGGTACACGTCGCTGGGGTAGCAGTCGCTGCCGAAGCTGATGACGCAGAGCCAGGTGCTGCGCTCGTACCAGTGCGTGTCCAGGCTGAGGCCGCGCACCCCGTTGTCGAGCTGGGCGCGCACCGACTCGGACTGGTTGACCGAACTCCAGCGGGAGTCCTCGTAGTTGGTGAAGGCGTTGTGGGTGGTGAGGAACGAGACCTCGTCGAGGCGCCGATCACCCCAGCGGGCGGCGGCGGGGGAGGGCTGCGGAGGTGTGGCTGCCGAGGCGTTCGGTGCGCCGAGGAGGGCCAGCAGGAAGAGGCACACCAGGAGGCGGAGGCCGGTTCTTCGCGCGGATGAGGTGCCGGGGCGCCCGAAGGCCGCCCCTCCGGATGTCGCGTCCATGCCAAACATGGCGGGGAGGGTAGCGCGCCCCGCGACGACGCGCCTCTCCTCGGACGGCATCGGCCGAATCCCGCCCCCGGGCGGTCGAGAACGGGACGCCGCGCCACCCGCCCCACCGGCCCCGTCCCGGCCCTCACCGTCGCCGACCACCGGTGCCGCTCTCTGCCGGCTCCGGTGACGCGCCCGGGACTTCGCGCGGCCCGACCGGAGTCGGATACTCTCTCCCGGTCGGCTTCGGGGCGTAGGCGGGTTTTGAACTGCCTGATGGGGGACGGTTTTTCATGAGCGGCACACATCCGGCCGAGCTCTTCCGACCACTCGGGCAGGACGACCCGGCCGCGGTGGGCGGCTACCGCCTGGCCGCCGTGCTCGGCGCGGGCGGCATGGGCAAGGTGTACCTCTCCTACACCCCCGGCGGGCGCCCCGTGGCCCTGAAGGTGATCCGGCCCGAGTTCAGCGAGGACCCCGAGTTCCGGCGGCGCTTCCAGCAGGAAGTACGCGCCGCGCAGCGCGTGCAGGGCCTGTACACCGCGCCCGTCATCGACTTCGACACCGAGGGCGCGCAGCCCTGGCTGGCCACCGCCTACGTACCGGGCCCCTCCCTCGCGCACGCCGTGGCCCGGCACGGCGGGCTGCCGCTGCGCAGCGTCCTGCTGCTGACCATCGGCGTCGCCGAGGCGCTGCACGTCATCCACGGCGCGGGCATCGTCCACCGCGACCTGAAGCCGGCGAACGTGCTCCTCGCCTCCGACGGCCCCCGCGTGATCGACTTCGGCATCGCCCGCGCGGCGGATGCCACCTCCCTGACCAGTAGCGGTGTCAGCGTGGGCACGCCCGCGTTCATGGCGCCCGAGCAGGCCTCCGCCGGGGCGGTCACCACTGCCACCGACATCTTCGCCCTCGGCCAGATCATCGCCTTCGCGGCGATCGGCGCACCCGCCTACGGCGACGGGAACTCGCACGCGATCCTGTACCGCATCGTGCACGAGGACCCGGACCTCAGCGCGCTGCCCGCCGAGCTGCGGCCCCTGGTGACCCGCTGCCTGAGCCGCGACCCCGCCGGCCGGCCCACCCTCACCGAGGTCATCGAGATGTGCCACGCCCTCTCGCCCGCGCCGCTGCGCCAGGGCGAGGACTGGCTCCCGCAGGCCGTCGCCGGCTCCATCACCGAACGGCTCCAGCTGCCCGAACCGGCCGCTACCCCGCCGCCGCAGCCGACCGCCGGCCCCACCCCGACCGAGCTCTCCGCCCCGCCGCAGCCGGCCACCGCCCCTGCCGCGGCGCCGGCGCCCGCCGCGTACCCCCTGCAGCCCCCGGCACCGGCCTACGCGCCGACGCAGAGCGCCCCGGCCGCCCCGGCGACGGCCCCGGCCTACCCGACGCCGCCGCCCGGCTACTCCACACCCCCGCCCGGCTACGCGGCCCCCGGCCATCCCGCGCCGCCGCCGCTCCACCACCCCGGCTACCCGCCCGCCGCCCCCCGGAGCCGCCGACCCAAGGGGCTGGTCATCGCCGGGGCGATCGCCGTCGCGGTCATCGGCGTAGCGGTCGTCGGGTCCCTGCTCCCGGACGGCTCCGCCAAGACCGGCAAGGACACCGGCAGTGGCGGCAGCACCAGCAGCGGCACCAACAGCGGCGCGGGTGCGGCCGCCGGGAACTCCCCGAACCAGAAGCGGCCCGACCCCGCTCCGGCCTCCTACCAGGGCATCAACATCACGGCCAATTACCAGGTCATGCTGGCCGACAACCCGCCCCGCCCCACCTCGGGCGGCAGCAGCGGCGTCTTGTACAACCACGGGGACTTCTACTACTACGTCGACAGCCTTTTCGGAGACAAGCAAGTCGGCACGGCCAACGGCAAGCTGGTCGTGCTGAACAACGCGCAGAAGGGCTCCCTGGAGACCTGCCGGGGGGAAACCCGCTACACCGAGAAGATCAAGCTCGACCAGCTCACCGACGGCTCCGAGATCTGCGTGCTCAGCGACGCGGGACACATCGCCGTGGTGACGTACCGCGGCAAGTCGGACGCGAAGGACGCCAGCAACTACATCACGGTGGACCTCACCGTATGGCGCAACGCCGAGGATCCGAAGAAGCACTGACCCCCCGCTCCCGGCCCGTACGCCCCGTCCGTGCGTGAGGCGCTCTCACGTCCCGGACGGCGCACCGCTGCCATGGCGCTGCCGATGGCGGTGTTTGCGCATGGACACCTGGGAGCCGCAGCCGGTGCTGCAGTACAGCCCTCCTCCATTGCGGGTGCGGTCGAGGAAACCGAAATGGCACGGGGGGTTCCGGCACGCCTTGATGCGCCCCCAGTCGCTGCTCTGGGTCAACGTCGTCACCGCAGCGAGCACGGTTCCGAACACGCGCGGCACCCCCGTCTGCGGGGAGGCCAGCTCCACACCGCCGGCCGTGACCACCGTCGCCAGCGGGTAGAGCGAACCCACCCGTCGTAGGTGCCGCTCGGCGCGCAGCAGCGCCTCCCCCTGGCCTTCCTCGTCACCCGAGTGCGCGAGCAGCACGGTCACCAGGGCGTCGCGCAGCTCGCGCGCGACCGCGGCGTCGGCGTCGGTCACGACGGCTTCGCCGCCGAACTCGTCGCGCCCCGCCAGCCACGCCGCGAACGAGTCCCCGTCCCCGAACAGCTCTTGGCGCCCGGATCCGTCGGCGCGCGTGTTCACGAACGCGAGAACGGTCTCCACCGTCGGCGTGACGGTGCGCGGGATGGGCTTGGGGGATCCGGATACCGCACTGCTCATGGAGCCATCCTACCTCAGCGTGAGCGGAGCTAAGTCACCTAGGGGGCAACACCACGAGGTGGCTGGCTTGACCAGTTGCGAGCTAACGGCTTACGGTCGCAACATGAATGGAACAAGCAACCACCCGACCCACCTCCGCACATGGCTGATCACGGGCGCCACGTCCGGCATCGGCCGCGAACTGACGCTCCAGGCACTGGAAAGCGGCGACACCGTCGCGGCCCTCGCCCGCGACACCTCATCCCTGGACGAACTGGCGCAGGCGCACGGTGAGCGCCTGCTTCCCCTCCAGGCGGACGTACGCGACGAGCGAGCCGTCCGGGGTGCGGTGGACGCCGCGCTCGCACGGTTCGGCCGTATCGACGTCGTGGCCAACAACGCGGGATACGGGCTCTTCGGAGCCGTCGAGGAAGCATCCGACGCGCAGGCCCGCGCCGTGTTCGACACCAATGTCTTCGGAGTGCTCAACGTGCTCCGCGCAACGCTGCCGGTGCTCCGCGCCCAGCGGTCCGGGCACATCCTCCAGGGCTCGTCGGTCTACGGGCAGTCCGCCCACCCCGGCGTGGGTCTGCTGGCCGCCACCAAGTACGCGGTCGAGGGGCTGTCGGACGCGCTCGCGGCCGAGGTCGCACCGCTGGGCATCAAGGTCACGATCATCCAGCCCGGGATGACCGCGACCCCCTTCCTCGCCCATCTCGATGTCGCAGCCGGCCTGGGCGACTACGACCAGACCGTCCGCGAGGTCCAGAAGGGCATCGCAGAGCTGCCGGCGTCCGCGTTCTCCGCCGCGGCGCGGATCGCCGCCGGCATGCGGACCGTGGTCGACAGCCCCAACCCCCCGCTGCGCCTGGCCCTCGGCACCGCCAGCGCGACGGGCATGCGTCCCGCCTTGGAGGCGCGGATCGCGGATCTGGACAACTGGCAGCGTGTGACCGACGCCGTCGACGGCTAGCAGGGCCACGCATCACGCCGGGACGCGGTCAGGGCGGAGGCGGCCCGGCCCGTCACCGCCCGGCCGTGACCAGTCGGTCCGGGTCGAAGCCGCGGCGGACGGCTTCGACCCGGACCTCCGTACCGGCGGCGTGCGGGTCAGCAGGTGCCGGAGGAGGCGGGTCCGCCGATGGTGAGCGCCGCCGGAGCCGAGCAGCAGCCGCCCTGCTCGGCGGTTCCCGGCTCGTCGAAGAGGCCTGCTCCTCCGCAGACTCCGGTCTCGGGCAGGGTCAGTTCGACGCGCTCGGCGGCCTGCTCGTCCCCGGCCAGGTGGGCGGCGACGGAGCGGACCTGCTCGTAGCCGGTCATGGCGAGGAACGTCGGGGCGCGGCCGTAGGACTTCATGCCGACGAGGTAGACGTCCCTCTCGGGATGGGACAGTTCGCCGGCGCCGTGGGGGTGGACGGTGCCGCAGGAGTGCTGGTTGGGGTCGATCAGCGGGGCGAGCGCGGTCGGGGCCTGGAGGCGCTCGTCCAGGCCGAGCCGGAGTTCGCCGAGGAAGGCCAGGTCGGGGCGCAGTCCGGTCAGGACGATGACTTCGTCGACCGCCTCCAGCCGGCGCCCGTCCTCGGCGGCGAGGATCAGGCGGCCCTCGCCGTCGCGTTCGAAGGCGTCGGTGCGGAAGCCGGTCACCGCGTCGGCGAACCCGTCGTCCACGGCGGCCTTCGCGGCCAGCCCCAGGGCGCCGCGGGCGGGCAGCTGGTCGGCCTCGCCGCCGCCGAAGGTGGAGCCCGAGATCCCGCGCCGCAGGATCCAGGTGGCGCGGGTGCCGGTGCCGTCGTCGGACCCGGCGAGGTCGGCGAGGGAGGCGAGCGCGGTGAACGCGGAGGCGCCGGAGCCGATGACGGCGGTGCGCCGGCCGGCGTACCGGGCCCGGACGGCCGGGTCCTTGAGGTCGGGGATCCGGTAGGAGATCCGGTCGGCCGCGGCCTTCTCGCCGAGCGCGGGCAGGCCGCTGCCGCCGGCCGGGCCGGGGGTGGACCAGGTGCCCGAGGCGTCGATGACGGCGCGGGCGTGGATCCGCTCCTCGGTGCCGCCGGGGCCGGTGTAGTGGACGACGAACGGCTGGGCGTCGCGGTCCGCGTCGACGATGCGGTCGCGGCCGCTACGGGAGACGCCGGTGACGGCGGCGTTGTAGCGGACCCTCTCGCCCAGGACGTCGGCCAGCGGCTGGAGGTAGAGGCCGGCCCAGTCGGCGCCGGAGGGGTAGGCGGCCCCGTCGGGCCGGACCCAGCCGGTGGGCGCGAGGAGCTTTTCGGCGGCCGGGTCGACCACCTCGGACCAGGGGGAGAACAGCCGCACGTGCGACCACTCCCGTACGGCCGTCGCGGCGGTGGGCCCGGCTTCCAGGACCACGGGGCGGAGGTCCCGCTCGAGGAGCCGCGCGGCGGCCGCCAGGCCGACGGGCCCGGCGCCGATCACCACGACGGGCAGGGCTTCGGTGGATGCGTTCACTGCGGGGCTCCCATTGATTCGATAACTGTCTATGTCCTGCTCCCACCCTGGCACCGCACATCGACGTTCGTCAACATAGACATCCGTCGAAGTTCGGGCGATGATGGGGGCATGACCACGAAGGTGTTGCCGCTGGTGGAGCCCGAGACCGGGGCGCCGTGCTGCCCGCCCCTGTCGGAGCGGCCGTTGACGGCTGAGGAGGCGGAGCGGACCGCGGTCATGTTCAAGGCGCTGGGCGACCCGGTGCGGCTGCGCCTGTTCTCCCTGGTGGCTTCGCACGAGGGCGGGGAGGCGTGCGTGTGCGACATCTCCGACGTCGGCGTCTCGCAGCCCACGGTCTCCCACCACCTGAAGAAGCTCCGCGAGGCCGGGCTGCTGTCCGCGGAGCGGCGCGGCACGTGGGTGTACTACCGGGTCGAGCCGTCCGTGCTCGCCGCCATGGGCCGGCTCCTCACCCGCGCGGCCGGCGCATGACCCTTGTGATCACCGCGTTGACGCAGGCGCACGCGGACGAGGTCCTGGCGATCTACCAGGCGGGGATCGACGAGGGCAACGCCACCTTTGAGACGGCCGCCCCCGCCTGGGCCGCGTTCGACGCGGCCAAGCTGCCCGGCCACCGCTTCGTCGCGCTCGGCGACCACGGCCGGGTGCTGGGCTGGGTCGCGGCGAGCGCGGTCTCCGACCGGTGCGCGTACGCGGGCGTGGTCGAGCACTCCGTGTACGTCCACCCCGGCGCCCGCGGCCGCGGCATCGCCCGAGCCCTCTTGGATGCGCTGATCGCTTCCACGGAGGCGGCGGGGATCTGGACGATCCAGTGCGGGATCTTCCCCGAGAACACCGCCAGTCTCGCCGTGCACGCGCGGGCCGGGTTCCGGATCATCGGCACCCGCGAGCGGATCGGCCGCCACCACGGAATCTGGCGGGACGTCATCCTCCTGGAACGCCGCAGCCCCGTCCTGACGTAGGACGCTCGCTCCGCGTCGGTCCGCGCCCCGGGGGCTTGGGCCCGGGGGCTTGGGGCCGGGCCGCCGGATCCGAGGCTCGCAGGTGTCGAGGAGTACCGGCCGGCGGACCGGTGGCATTTCCCGAAGCTGCGGCCCGGCCATGGCGGGAGAGCCGGTGACCGGCAAGGATGCCGTGACGCGTACGGAACCGAGCCCCGCCCGCCTCCGCCCGCCCCGCACGGCGCCCGTGGTGTTCGCTGAAGGTGCGGCGATCGGTGTTCCGGGCGGGATGATCGGGCTGGGTGGTGCGGAGTTCCGCCTGCCGCTGCTGATGGGCCTGTTCGGGTTCGCCGCGCTCTCGGCGGTGATCCTGAACAAGGCGATGAGCCTGGTCGTGGTCCTGGTCGCGCTCCCCGCCCGGCTGGCGGCGGTCCCGGCCGCCGAGTCGGCCTCCCGCTGGCCCGTCGCGGCCGACCTCTTGGCCGGCAGCCTGCTCGGCGCGTGGGCCGGAGCCTCCTGGGCCGTCCGGATGCGCTCCGCCACCCCCTGCCGACCATGCTGGTCGCCTTCGCCCGCTACAGCCGCGACGGCAGTTTCGCTGGTTTTCCGCGCACAAGCCGGCCCGCCGCGACTGACGTGACGCCACCGGCGGCCGTTGTACTCGCGGCGGCCGGGAGCCGGCAGGAAAGCGCCGTCCCGGCGGACTGCGCAGACGCCGTGCCCCGCGTCATGCCGCGGGCTGGTGCCCCCCGTCGGCCTTGCCGCGCATGAAGATGACCGCCACCAGCGCCAGGCCCACCGCGGCGCCGATGACCTGCATGGCGATGAAGCCGGGCACCGAGGCCGGGGCGATGCCCGCGAAGGTGTCCGTGAACGTGCGGCCGATGGTGACGGCGGGGTTGGCGAAGGAGGTGGAAGAGGTGAACCAGTACGCGGCACCGATGTAGGAGGCGACCGCGACGGGCGCGAACCGCAGCCGGTCCGACTTCGCCAGGCCGAAGACCAGCAGGATCAGGCCCGCGGTGGCGACGACCTCGCCGAGGAGCAGGTTCCCGGCCGATCGGTCGTGCTGCGACCACCTCACCAGCGGCTCACCGAACATCGCGTCGGCCAGGACCGCGCCCGCGATGGCGCCGGCGATCTGCGCGGGCACGTAGACCGCCGCCTCGCGGGCGTTGACCCCGGCGCCGCCGCGGCGGGCGGTCCACCACTCGGCGAGGGTGACTGCCGGGTTGAAGTGGGCCCCGGAGACCGGGCCGAGGAGAGCGATCAGGACGCCGAGGCCGAAGACGGTGGCGGTGGAGTTCGCCAGCAGCTGCAGCGCGACGTCGTCGGTGAGCTCCGTGGCCTGGATGCCCGAGCCGACCACGATCGCGACCAGCGCGGCGGTGCCGACCAGCTCGGCGGCCGCACGGGCGGTCAGCGGGCTGCGGGGCGGGGTCGCGCCGGGCGCGGACTGCGGCGACGTGTCCGCGGGGGCTGCGGCGTCGCTCGCGGCGGGCTCGGTGGCGGTCAAGGCGGGTTCTCCTCGGCAGGTGGGGCAGGGCCGACAAGCCCTCGGGTGGCTACGGGCAGGACCGCTTGAGGTTCGCCTCGGCGGTGGCGCGCGCGGTCCGGGCGAGGCCGGCGAACTGACCGGCGAGGGCTTCGATCACGTCCGGGCGCAGGCGGTAGTAGATGAACCTCCCGCACGGCTCCGTCTCCACGACCCCCGCTTCGCGCAGCACCTTCATGTGGTTGGACAGGTTCGTCTGCTTCGCGCCCGTCTCCTCGACCAGGTGCGTGGTGCACAGCGTCTCCCGTGCGAGCAGAGTCACGATCTTGAGCCTGAGCGGGTCGGCCAGGACCCGGATCAGATCAGCGTCGACTGACGTCATCATCCGCTGATACTGTCACATCATCCAGGACTGATACCAGCCTGGACTGAACCCTGAACCCTGAACCCTGCACTCTGCCGCAAGCCGATGCGGCACAGCCCGCCCGCCAGTGAAGGAACGAACGATGTCCACCACCCCACTCGCGTCCGTGCTGTTCGTCTGCATCCACAACGCCGGCCGCTCCCAGATGGCCGCCGGCTTCCTGCGCCACTACGCGGGCGACCGCGTCGAGGTCCGCTCCGCCGGATCCGTGCCCGGGGACCGGATCAACCCCTCCGCCGTGGCCGCCATGGCCGAACTCGGCATCGACATCTCCGACCAGAAGCCCAAGGTCCTCACCCCCGAGGCCGCCCAGGCGTCGGACTACATCATCACCATGGGCTGCGGCGACGCCTGCCCGTACTTCCCCGGCAAGACCTACCTCGACTGGCAGCTCGAAGACCCGGCCGGCCGGGGCGTCGAAGCCGTCCGCCCCATCCGCGACGAGATCAAGGGCCTCATCGAAGGCCTGGTCGCCGAGATCGACGCGAAGGAACACGCCTGACCGTCGCAGCCGAGGCAGGCCCCACCCGGCCCCGCCCCCGCCGTCCCGGTATGAACCGAATTCCCCGATCAGCTCTTGCGGGTCAACGGTTGCCCCGCGAAGCTCACCCCTGCCAGGCCATGGGCCATGAGGTTGCGAATGTTGCCGTGGTCGGTGTCGTTCGGCGTGGCCAGCACACCGCGGTAGTGCTCTCCGAACGCCAGCAGCGCCTCCTCGTCGCTCAGCCCTTCCAGCAGGGCCAGTCCCAGCGTCTTGCAGGAGCCTTCGTTCTCGCCTGCGGCGTTCTCCAGTTCTCCGTTGCGGAACGCCTGCGGCTGGTACTCGTAATGCGCGGCGACGAAGGCCAAGGTGTCGGCGAACTCGTGCTCACCCGACGCAAGGCTCGCCCGCAGCGAATCCAGATCGGTCATGTCGGTCCTCCCGGGTTGAACAGACGGCCGATCGCCGTCCGTGACGGACGACAGTACCGCCCTTGAGGTCGGCCGGTCCGAACGCGCCACATGTCGGAACGAGCAGCATCTCCGCAGGCCAGAATGCGTGCGGACCCTGTGTACTGCGAACCCGGGAGCGTACCCTTCGGCTTCTCGCCGCATGGAAGTGTTCGGTGGCGAAAGCGGGTAGGGCTTCCCGGCCGTGCAGCGACGAGCGTGCGGCATCAGGGGACCGTCGGGGGAGGAACTGTGGCGTTCTTGGATCAGCTGTCCGCTCTGGTGGGTGTCGTGGTCGGTTCCATCGGCTCGTATGCCGTGCAGAGCCTGACCGAGCGCCGGCGGTGGAAGCGGCAGCGGGAGGAACGGTGGGACGAGAAGCGCTTCGAGACGTACGGCCGGTACGCCAGTGCCCTCAAGGCGCAACTCCGCGTCGCCCAACGCATAGGCGCCGCCCTGGGGTTCGCGGACGTCGCCGATCCGTTGGAGCCGGCCGACGGTCTGCCGCTGCTTGCCGAGGCGGAGTCCCGCCGCGCGACGGAGTGGGAGTCCGTCCTGCTCGTCGGGGACGCGGCGGCGATCGCGGCGGCGCGGCGCTGGCACGAGACGATCTGGACCATAGAGCTGCTGGTCCGTGAGGGGCCGGTCGACGCCGAGATGTGGACCAAGGCGCATCGGCTGGCGAGCTCGGCGCGTGATGCCTTCTACGAGAGCGCACGGCGTGACCTCGGTATCGAGGGAGACCCTCCGCCGTCCGGCGAGTGGCCGCGGCAGTGGCGCGCCGAACTCTCCGGATAGGGGGACCGTCCGGAGCGCCGTTCGGGGGAACGGCGGGTGTCGCGGAGAAGGGTCCGCGGGCCCGGCTCGTACGTTCGGCTGGCATGACGTACGTATCGAACGACCGCGCATCCGGCTCCACCCGCCGCACCGCGCTCGCAGGGCTCCTCGGCGGGGCGGGGGCCGTGCTGGCCGCTGGGTGCACCGCGACGGGCGCGATGCCCCGCAATGCGCCCACTGCCGGTGGCACGGCGTCGGCCTCCGCCCCGGCGGGCGGCCCCACGCCGGGGGTGATGACGCTCTTCAAGGACCCGGGTTTCAACTTCAGCGGGCTCCTCGCGCTCGGTGCGTCCGGTTACGGCGCCGGTGAGGTGGGCGAGGTGCTCACCGCCGCGAACACGATCAACAAGGCCGGCCTCTCCGCACAGACGTACACCGAGACCTTCAAGAAACTCGGCGACCAGCTGATGGCGGCGCCCCAGGGCGGCAAGGCCGGGACGCAGACCACACGCTTCCGTGCCCTGCGGGCCGCTCAGTATTACGCCCAGGCGCTGTTCTTCGTCCTGGGCTCCGACGACCCGGGCACCGAGGAGCAGTTGTACAAGGCCGGGCGCGGCGCCTGGGACACGTTCTGCAAGCTGTGCGACCCGGCACCGGTGACGGCGAAGGTGCCGTACGGGAAGACCCCGCTGCCGGTGTGGTTCTTCCGGCCGGATGAGTCCGGTGAGCGGCGCCCCACCGTGCTCCTCACGAACGGCAGCGACGGCCAGAACGTCGACATGTGGACCTACGGCGTCTCCGCTGCCCTGGAGCGCGGCTGGAACGCACTGGTGTACGAGGGGCCCGGTCAGGGGCAGCTCCTCTTCGTGGACCAGGTGGTCTTCACGCCGCGTTGGGAGACCGTGGTCTCGCCGATCGTCGACTGGCTGGCCGCCCGCTCGGACGTGGACACCCGCAGGATCGCCCTGACCGGGCTCAGCATGGCCGGGGACCTGGCCCCCCGGGCCGCGGCCTTCGAGAACAGGATCGCCGCGCTGGTGGCGATGCCCGGCGTGCTCGCGCCCTGGCTGGGCTTTCCCGCGGAGATCCGCAAGATCCTCACCCCGGACAAGGAGGCGACCAACCGCATCTGGAACGACGAGGTGGTTCCGGAACTGCCTCCGTCCGCTGCCGAGACGATGAAGAAGCGTTTCGAGCCGTTCTCCGTGCCTGCGATGCTCGACGCCCGCAAGGGAAAGATGTTCACCGACTTCTACACTCCGGCCAAGATCATCGAGTCGCTGGACATCACGAGCGTGGTCGGCCGCATCAAGATGCCCACTCTGGTCCTCGACTACGACGACGAGCAGTTCTATCCCGGCCAGCCGCGCCAGATGTACGACAGGCTGAAGGCCCCCAAGGACTACGTCAAGCTCACCGCGGCCACCGGCGCGCAGTTGCACTGCTCCCCGATGGCGCCGCAGCAGCACTGCGAGGTCGTCTTCGACTGGTTGCAGGAGAAGCTGTCAGCCGGCTGACCCGAAGCCCGCGGCGGCGCCCGGGAATTCGGCGGCGGCGATCCGAGGGAACCGCCGCCGGGCGCGGCGCCTCACTCCAGGGCAGGACCGGCTTCCGCGGCCACGGGCTCGGCCGCGGCCAGCGCGAACGAGTGGCCCGCGGGGTCGCTGAGGCGGCGCACCGGGCGGGGGCCGTCCTCGGTGGCGGTGCCGAGGGGTCGGGCGCCCAGGGACACCGCTTCCCGTTCGGCCTCGTCGAGGTCGGCGGCGGCCACGCGGATCAGCAGGTGCGCCTGCTGGGAGTCCTCCGGCCGGGGCCAACTCGGCGGCGCGAAGCCGAGGTCGCGGCGGAAGGCGAGCCGGATCCCGGCCGCGGCCGCCACCTCCACCTCGTCAGCGGTGGGGCCGGGCCGGACCTCTCCGTCGAGCAGGTCGGCGTAGAACCGCGCCAGCGTCTCGGGCTCGGCGCAGTCGAGGGCGAGTACGGGTGTCTTCTGCACGCTCATGGGCCGCGTGTACCCGCGTCGTCCGTCCGCACACCGAATACCCCGCCCGGCAAGGGGATCGTCCGGTTCCCGCGGTATCGGCGCCGGGTGCGCCGTGAACGGCCGTCCGGTGCACCGCAGGGCGGCGAGCCCTGGCCGCCGACCGCCGCCGACCGGTCAGAACATGGTGTTGTCGTTCGCGGACGTCGGCGGGACGACCTGCAGGACGTCCCAGTGCTCGACGATCCTGCCGTCGCCGTCGAAGCGGAAGATGTCGATGCCCGCGTATTCCTCCTCCGGCCACGTCTGGTGGCAGTGCAGGACGACGTGGTCGCCCTCCGCGAACACCCGCTTGAACGCGACGTGCTTGCCGGGGTACTCGGCGGCCATGCGCTCGAAGTAGTCGACGAACGCCTCCTTGCCGTCGCCGACGTGCGGATTGTGCTGGACGTAGGTGTCGCCCGCGTACCGCTCGATGGCCTCGCGCGGACGGCACTGGTTGAACATGAGGTCGTAGAACGCCTGGGCGGTGGCCTTGTTCCTCTCCGGATCGCTCATGGGCCCACCGTACGGCCCACGCCCGCCCTCCGGCGCGAAGCGCCACATCGGCCCTGTCCCGAACCGGCGAGGCCGGCCGGAACCGGTCACGGCCGGGGCGTCGGGGTCCGGCGGCGGCCCAGGAGGTCGGCCAGTCCCTGGCGCGTGGCGGCCATCAGGACGCGGTCCTGAGCGGTGAGGACACGCCCCGGGTCCAGGCCCCACACGAAGCCGCCGACGGCAGCGGCGTCGTCCGGGGACCGCACACCGGGAACCGCCGCGTCCAGGGCGATGACGCGCCAGGCGCCGGGCCGGAAGGACTGCCCGACGGTGCGGCCCTCCAGCTCCGGCAGACCCGCCACCTCCACTGCGGCGATCAGCAGGACACAGCGCTCGACGGGGATGGCACCGAGGATCTGCCGTCCCATCATCGCCCCGGCGAAGGCGGGAGCCGCCAGGTGGGTGACGCTGCGGCTGCGGGTGAGCGCCGCGGGATGGGCGGTGGCCAGGGTGCGGTCGACGGCCGCCGCGAAGTCGTCGTCGTCCAGGCGCAGCACGACGCGCAGGTCCGACTTGACGGTGCGGGCGTGCAGTACGGCCTCCAGGTTGGTGCTGTCGGAGCTGGTCAGGGCCAGCAGGGCGCGCGCCCGGTGGATACGCGCTGCCTCGAGCACGCCCTCCTGGGTGACGTCGCCCATCACCACCGGAACGTGCAGGCGCCGGGCGAGTGCCAGCCCCCGCGCCAGCGGGTCCTCCTCCAGGCATACGACCGGCACGCCCAGCTCCCGCAGCCGGGCCAGCACGCGGGTGCCGATCTTCCCCAGCCCCACCAGTACGACGTGCCCCGAGAGGTTGCCCGGCGGCCGCCGCAGCCCCGCGACCGTGCGGAACGCGCCCAGCGCCTCCAGCACGGCGGCCACGAGCACCGGCAGCAGCAGCATGCCCACGAACCCGCCGAGGACCTGCAGGAGTTGCCGTACGGCGGGCTCGCGCACCGCCGGGTCGTTGAAGGCGAAGACGTCGAGGAACGTCACGTACGCGGCGTGGTACGGGGAGTCGCCCGTCGTCAGCCACGAGGCCAGCCCGAGTCCGCCCACGGCTGCCGCCACCGCGCCCAACGACCAGGTCAGGCGGGGGGAGAACACGGAGCCCAGCGAGCCCACCAGGGCCGCCGCCCCCAGCAGCGGAGAGGCGAAGTAGCGCCGGCCCGCAGGGGCCACGGCCTCCAGCGCGATGACGGTGCGCCCGTCGGCACGGGCGGTCTCGCGGTCGTCCGGAAGGAGCCTCGGACCCCGCTCCCCGCCCCGGTCGCGGTCCCGTTCGTGAGCGCACCCGGAGGTGTCGCCGCCCTCCGGCTGCTCCGCGTCCGCCGACAGCACGGCCAGGGTGCACAGGGTGGAGGCGGGCGGGGCCCCGCGCCGCCGGGGTGGGCGTTCCACTGCCCTCAGCAGCAGTCCGTCGGCCTGGACCACCTTGCTGGTGCCGGCGACGGCGGTGGCCGCGAAGGCGGGGGCGGCCGTGTCGGCATCCGACAGGACGGTGGTGGACGCGTCCACGTCCAGCAGGCGCATGGACGGGTCCGCCACCGCCGCCGCCTGGTCCAGCAGTTCGGCCAGGTGCAGGCCGAGCTTGCGGTTGTACAGGCGGATCACCAGGCGCAGGCGGGGGTTGAGGCGCCGCGCCACCAGGGCGGCCTGCACGTTGCGGTCGTCGTCCTCGTACACCAGCGACAGCGCGGGCGCGCCACCGACTCCTGCGGCTGCCAGGACCGCTTCGTCCGGTTCGGACGCCTCCAGGATCCGCAGTTCGCGCACCGCCGGCCGTTCCGCCCCCGGGCCGGACTCCCACTGCCTGGGCAGCGGTACGCGGGCCAGCAGCCCGAGTCCCGGCCCGCGGGCGCGACGGGGCGCGAGCACCCGTTCGGCGTCGCGGGCCACGGGCACGACCAGGGTGACGTGTTCGCCGTACACGTCGAGGAGTTCCGCGGTGAGCCGGTGGGCGAGTCCGTCGTCTCCGCAGACGACCATCCGGCCGACCGGCTCCGCGGACGGCGGGATCGAGGAGTGACGCGAGGGCCGCACCACGGGAGCATGCCTCGTCGGACGGGCGTGCACGCCTGGGAGCCGACGTACGGCAGGGGCCCGAGGTGCAGGAAGGGCGGGAGAGGCGCTCGCCCGCGGACCGTGCGCGCCGTCGGCGGCACCGGCGCGCGCCGCGGCGGGTCAGACCCGCCCGGTGGGCTCCAGTGCCAGCCCGTGCGGACGGGGCGCCTCTGCGGCGACGGGCTCGGCGACGGGGCCGGCCGGGATCGGCGCGCGGCCGAGGAGTGCCTCGGCCTCCTCGAGGATCCGGCGGGCGGCGTGCAGCCGTTCCAGCAGTTCCCGCTCACCCGCTGCGGGAGGCGCCGCAGGCACGGCCACCGCCCCGGGGGAGCCGGAGGGGGCGGACGCCTTCGCGCGGGCCGCGGCCTCCTCGATCTCCCGCGCCTCCTCCAGTGAGTTGAGGACGACCCCGATGAGGACGTTGACCAGGACGAAGGAGGCCAGCAGCACGTACGAGGCGTAGAAGAGGATCGACCACGGCGAGGCGGCCAGACCCGCGTGCACGGCGTCGCCCAGCCCCTCCAGCGTCATCAGCAGGAACAGCGTGAGCCCGGCGCGGCCCAGGGACCCGTAGTGGGCGGGGTCGCTGCCGGCGAAGCACATCCAGCCGAGCATGGCGTACACGTAGAGGATCAGCGCGCCGACGACGAGGAAGCTGAAGGTGCCCGGAAGGCTGCGGCCGATCGCGATGAGCAGGATGCGCAGTTGCGGCAGGAAGCGGGCGGTGCGCAGTACACGGGCGAGGCGCAGGAGGCGCAGGAGGGTGGTGTTCTCGCGCAGCAGCGGGACGAACGCCGCTGCGACGACGAGCAGGTCGAAGCAGTTCCACGGGTCGCGGAAGAAGGAGCGCGGCCGGTCGGCGCAGGCGCCCAGCCGCAGCAGCATCTCCACGGTGAACGCGGCGAGGAAGAAGCGTTCCGCCGCGTCGAGCACCCCGGCGTGCCGCTCGACGAGGCCGCCGTAGGTCTCCACCCCGAGGAGCGCCGCATTGCCGACGATCATCGTGAAGACGCCGAGCGAGAAGGCCGGCGCTTCCGTGACCGTGCGGCAGCGCCGCGCGATGCCCACCCGCGCCCGTCGGACCCTTGCTGACTGCCTCATGTGTGCTCTTCCTGCTCCTCGGTCTCGTCCCGGCACCGCGCCGCACGGGCGGCCTTCCGGCGGCGCCGCCCGAAGGCTGCCGGGTGGTTTCTCCGGCCCCCTAACCGCCGCCGGAACGCAGAGGTCGCGTTGACGGACCCCACACCACCCGATCGGGCACATGCGGCTCGCCGGCCCCAACGGCCACAGCGACCTCCTCAGGCGCCCCGCCCCCGGGAGCCCTCGGGCAGCCCTTCGGTGCGCGAGCCCCGGCCGCAACCGCCGGTGTGCTCGGTGACGGTAGGCGGTGGTCGCGGTCCCGATGAAGGACCGGATCAGCGGGTTGCTGTCGTCCGTGCACCGTCCACCTGGGCGGCATAGAGCGCCGGACCGCACTCGACGCCGGTCTCGCCGCAACCGCGGCCGCGACCATCCCCGGCCGTCCGGCTGTGAACGGGCACGGCCTTCGACCAGGCCGGTGTCGGCACCGACATGCGGTGTCGGTGATCCGTCGGCGGCTGCCGGTTCGATGTCGGTGGTTTGTCGGTGAGGTCCTGGAACGTTCCAGGAACAGCCGGCCGAACCCACCGGGCGGCCCCGAACCCCAGGAGTCACCGTGCACACACCCGTCACGATCATCGGCGCCGGACTCGGCGGACTCACCCTGGCCCGCGTCCTGCACCTCCACGGAATCCCGGCCACGGTCTACGAGGCCGAGTCCTCCCCGACGATGCGCACGCAGGGCGGGCTGCTCGACATCCACGACTACAACGGGCAGCTCGCCCTCAAGGCAGCCGGCCTGATGGACGAGTTCCACGCCATCGTCCTCGAGGGCCGTCAGGCGATGCGAGTCCTCGACCCGGACGGGACCGTCCTGTTCGACAAGGCCGACGACGGCACGGGCGGCCGCCCCGAGGTGCACCGCGGCGCGCTACGGCAGATCCTGCTCGACTCGCTCCCGGCCGGCACCGTCCGGTGGGGCCACAAGGCCGCCGGCACCCGCACCGTCGGCCCGGGCCGCCACGAGGTGACGTTCGCCGACGGCGGCACCGTCGTCACCGGCCTGCTGGTCGGCGCGGACGGCGCCTGGTCACGGGTACGGCCGCTGCTCTCCACCGCCGCACCCGAGTACACCGGCACGTCGTTCGTCGAGACCTACCTGTTCCACGCCGACACCCGCCACCCGGCCGCGGCCAAAGCGGTCGGCGGCGGGATGCTGATGGCACCCTCGCCCGGCAGGTCGATCTTCGCCCACCGGGAGAGCGGCGACACCCTGCACGCCTACGTGGCGCTGAGCAGGCCGCAGGAGTGGTTCGCCGCCATGGACTTCACCGATGCCGCCGCGGCCGCCGCGCGGATCGCGGCCGAGTTCGACGGCTGGGCGCCCGAACTCACCGCGCTGATCACCGACGGCGACACCGCGCCGGTCCTGCGCCCCCAGTACGCCCTGCCGACCGGGCACCGGTGGGACCGGGTGCCGGGGGTCACCCTGCTCGGCGACGCCGCCCACCTCGCGCCCCCGAACGGCGAAGGCGCCAACCTGGCCATGTACGACGGCGCCGAACTCGGCATGGCGCTCGCCGCGCAGCCCGACGACGTCGAGGCCGCACTCAGCGAGTACGAGCAGGCCATGTTCCCCCGCAGCTCCGAGCCCGCCACCTTCGAGGGCGGAGAGATCCCGGCCATCGACTCGGAGCACAACACCGCCCAGAACCTGATCAAGATGTTCACCGACAAGGACCCCCGATGAATGCCCGAGGCGACATTCGACGGCGCCGGTCACAACCGACCGCTCTTCCGGCAGGCCCCCCGTTCTACCGGGGCCGTTCTCCCGGTGGCCGCCGGTTCGCGGTCAAGCCCGCCCGCCCGGCCGGCGCTCGCCGCCGACCCCGACGGTCACCCGCGCTGGCAAAGGCGCTGCTCGCCATCCACAGCTGCGACCTGGTGCACCGCGACCTGAAAACCGTCCAACATCTTCACGCCCTGCAAGCCCCGCCCGCTCCCTCAGCCCCTTGGCTGCCGCGGTGCGGGAGCCGAGAGAGCGCGTGACCAACGGACGGGGTGGCCCGCGGGACCGCTGGTGAGCCAGGAGCCGTCGCCCAGAGGCACCACTTCGTAGGGGTTGCCCGCCTCGACGGCGAGTTCGGCGTCGAGCGTCCCCGTGCGCACATCGATCAGGCGGTAGCGGAACCACTCCTCCTCGTCCTGGCCCTCACCGCCGAGGACGACCACGGCCAGATCCGGGGTCAGGTAGCCGCCGCCCCATTCCACGAACGTCTCCTCCGGGTACCCGAAGGCTTCCACCGGCAGGGTGAAGAGCACGTCGCCGCTGGGATGGCGGTGGAAGGCGACATCCCTCTGTCCGTGGTCGACGGTCATGAACTGCTCGCCGTCCGGCGACAGGTCGATCAGACACCGGTCCCACCACGGATAGGTCACGAACTCCGGCTCGCCGCCACTCCCCGGCGCGGCCCTGAATATGACGGAGCCGTCCTGACCCTCACCGACGTCGAGGCAGATGCTGCCGTCCACCGGGTGCACGCGATGGACGGCCCCGTGCCCGACGGTCTCCAGCTCCCGGCGTACCATCACCGCGCCGCTGGCGGCGTCGTGCACGACCCACTGGTCCCCACCCCCGCGTCCTGCCATCGCGTCCGGCCGGTAGACCCACACGTTCCGGCCGTTTGCGGACAGCGCGCAGCCAGGCCGGTGGCCATGGGGCTGGTCCGAGTGCGGCTCGAAGGCCGAGGTCCACACGACGTCGCCGGCGCGTGTGAGGCAGACGACGCTGTTCAGCGTCGTGTACACGACGCGCTGCAGATCGGGCCAGACCGCCGACTCCACGACCTCGTCGCCCGGCCGCGGCCGGAACACCGCGACGGGCTCCAGCGCGCCCGTGGCGCCGGAGTTCGTGACGTACGCATGGATCGCCCCGTCGCGGTGGCGCGTGCTCACCTTCGGAGGCCGCACAGGAATCATGCGCCGAGGCTAACGCCCAGCTCAGCCGGGCTGACGGCCAGGGCCGGCCCATGGGACAAACGACGGGCCAACCGATCCGAAGCGGAGTCAGTGGAACCGGACGACAAGGCGTACGGCTCAGCTCGGCCCAGGTCAGCCACGTGGCCCCGTGCACATCGCGGGGACCGCCGTAGCCTGCGAACTCACCTCGCAGCGCGGCGCACCGGGGCGCGGCAGACTTGACGGCCTGGGCCATGTGCAGCGGGCACGAGGCGAAGAATTTCACGGGGTACGTCGGTGGATCTCAGCTCAGTGATCATCGCTGTGGCGGGCGTGGCAGGAACCCTGGGCGGAGCGCTCCTCACCCAGCGCGGCTCCCAACGAGCGAAGCGCCTGGAGATAGAGCTCGTTCGAGAGCACGAGGAGGTCCGCGAGAACCGTTCGCTGCGACGTGCCTGCTATGCGGAACTCAACCGCGATGCACGGCAGTTCACCACCGCACTCAACCGCCACCTGCACGTCATGAGGGAACGCGGCGTGGACGAGTCCGACAGCGACGCACTCGAAGAGGCGAAGAACGCGCACCGCGATCGATACTCCGAAGCGCAGATGATCGCCCCGGACGAAGTACTCAGCCGAGCGAGCGCCGTCAATCAAGCCCTGAACAAAATCTACGGCCAGGTCAAGCGCCTCGAACGCGGTGTCCCCCAACCAGGCGAAACGATGGAGACCGCGGCGCACGCCCAGTACGAGGTCTGGGAGTTGCTCCGAACCCTGAGAACCGCCATGCGCCAAGACCTCGGCGTGTCGCAGGAACATTGAGAGCTGGCGCTCACAGTCCGTGCGAGCTCTCTTCTCTGCCCCGACCATGCAGTCCGTTGCCGCTCTCCACCTTCGTAGAGAGGCAACCGGACAGCAGGGCGCCTCTCAGCAGAGGCCAGAGCGCCCTTGCCGGACCAGCCCGCACCAGAGGGCACTGCACCGCCGGGACGCCCTCGCCTCGGGCACCCGACCGCCCCGCAGCGCAGGCTCTGGGCCGGTGCCGTGAGTGGTCAGCGTATGCGGACGGTGACCTCGGGGAGGGGTAGGTCGGACAGGTTGAGCTGCAGCCCGGTCAGGGTCAGGTAGGTCTGCGAGTCGCTCAGGGCGTTGGACGGTGCCTGGGTCTTCCCGCGCGTGCTCACCAGCAGGTACCAGCCCCCGTGCTTGTAGCTGCGGGAGGCGGCGGCGCTGTCGCCGTGAGGGTTCAGCACCCAGCCCTGGCGCTCCAAGTCCGCTCCGATCGCCTTCATTTCGGACTGTGCGGCGGCCCTCTCCCGGACAGCCATCCAGCCCGTCCTGTTCAGGTTGGATCCGGCCGGGCCCGTCGACTTGCCCTGCTCCGGGTCGAGGCCGGCCGCGCGGACCGCCGTCCGGATCACTTCGTCCACCTCCTCCCGTGTGAGGGGCGGAGACGTGGGTTCAGGCTCCGGCGACGCGGGCGCTGACGCAGATCCGGACGGCTTGGACAAGGGCGCGCCCAGGTGCACGCGTCCGTCGTCGTCGATCTGTACCCGGTCCGGCAGGACCACGGCAGCCAGACTCACGATCACAGTCGCGGCCAGGCCGATCCACAACCTCTTCAAGAACACGTGCACCATGAGACTCCCCCGAATGATCATTCGGGGGAGTCTCACACATCCCGTCCGCTCCCCGGGAGCCGAACTCGCCCCCCAAGTCAACAAGCACCTCGCCGGGGCCGGCCCCCCGGCCACCCCTCGATGAATGCGGTTCGCGGCGTTGCGGGGGAGCCGTGACGTTCTGCTCAGCGCCGATCGGTCGGTTCACTTGAGTGTTTCCGGCACCAGCGCGCGGCAGCGCAGGCACCCCGCGGATCCAACGTGCGCAAGGCGTTGTGCACGTCGCCGACGCGCGCCAGGGCATGTTCCCGGATGCCGGCGAGCTCACGGCCGAGGTGTTCGAGATCCTGGCGATGGCCCAGGCGTTCGACCGCCGGACCAACGAACATCCGCTCGGTGCACGCGGGGAGTTCGGTGCCCATGGACAGCCTGTGCTGGGTGTCAGTCCTCGTCACAGGGTGCCCGTCGCAGCCAGTGGTTAAGGACCGCGGGGCGGGCGGGGCGTCACGTCTGCGCCCACGGCGCGCCGTACCGGTGCCGCCTGCGCAGCCTGCACAGGGGAGGCGGCTGATGGAGTGAGCCGCCAAGGCCTCTGCGCGTGGGGGCACCGGCGGCGGCCGGGACGGCGGGAAGGATGACTGACTGTCCTCCCCACGCCCGTCCGTCTCTCCACCGAAGGCTGGTGCCGTATGACGTTCAACCCCCTGGAGCAGCGGGGCATCCCGCTGGACCGACAGGTACGCAGCTGGCGCGAGCTGAACGTCTCGCCGATCGATCCGGACGCGTCCGACCCGTACACGCGGTGCCGGATCATCACGATGAACGGCATCGAGGTCGAGGCGAGCCTGTTCAGCCACCAGCTCGCCCGGAACACCGTGGACCCCGAGGTGAAGCGGAAGCTGGCCGAGGTCCGCTATGTCGAGGCCCAGCAGCAGAAGGCCGTCAATTGGCTGCTGCCCGGGGTGTCCTCCGTGCTGGAGACGACGATCGCCTACGAACAGGTTGCGGTGGACCTGACGTCCTGGATCGCCCGGATGGAGCCCGACCCGTACCTGCAGCAGGCGTACCAGTTCGGTGTGCTGGAGGACTTCGACCACCTGTACCGGTACGCGAACCTGTACGAGATGATCGAGCACCGCAAGGCGGAGGCGATCGTCGACGGCCTCACGGAGGTGATGCCGGGCCGGCCCACGCGCATGCACCACCGGCACCCGTACGACAACGTCCGCGACCCCTACGACAAGGCGGCCACCGACCCGCTGTCGAAGCTCCACGCTCTGACCGTGATGTCGGCGGAGCAGCAGACGATGAACTTCTACATGAACACCGGCCCCACCTACATGGAGCCGATCGCCCGACAGCTCTACCAGGAGATCGGGCTGATCGAGGAGGAGCACGTCACCCACTACGAGTCCCTCGTCGACCCGGGCGAGACCTGGTGGGAGCAGCTGGTCAACCACGAGTACAACGAGTGCTACCTGTACTACTCCTTCATGGAGCAGGAGTCCCACCCCAAGGTCAAGGCGCTGTGGGAGCTGCACCTCAACATGGAGCTGGAGCACCTGCGGATCGCCGGCGACCTGATGCGCCGCCACGACGGCCGCGACCCGGAAGAGGTCCTTGCTCCGCAGCTGCCCAAGGTGCTCACCTTCGAGCCCAACAAGGAGTACCTGCGCGAGCTCCTGGCCACGCAGTTCGACCTCACGACCCTGGGCGCCGGCTACGTCCGTGAGGCCCACGAGCGGTTCGAGCAGATGCAGCAGCGCCTCCACGACGGCGAGAAGCCGCCCAGCGACCGCGTCATCGACCAGCACCGCCAGACGTTCGACCGCGACTACCGCGTGGAGACCGAGGGTCCCCACCCCGTCGAATCCGAGCGCGCCTGATGGCGGGGACCGGGAAAGAAGACGTCATGGACGAGCAGGCCCAGAAGGGCGACCCGGCGGCCGACGAGGACGTGGTGGCCCTCCTCATGCGCCAGCACGGCCAGATCCACACCCTCTTCGACGAGGTCCGCACCACCGAGGGCGAGGAACGCACCGACGCCTTCCGGCGCCTGGTCCACCTGCTGGCCGTACACGAGACCGCCGAGGAAGAGGTCGTGCACCCCCGTGCACGCTCAGCCTTCGAAGGCGGAGGCGACGTGGTCGAGGAGCGGCTCGCCGAGGAGAAGGCCGCCAAGGAGAAGCTCTCCGCTCTGGAGAACCTGGACGTCTCGGACCCGAAGTTCATGCCCACCCTGCTGTCCCTCCGCGACGCCGTCCTGGCCCATGCCCGGGCGGAGGAACGCTACGAGTTCGCTCTGCTGCGCCGCAGCTCATCGCCCGCCCGGCTGGCCCTCATGGCCAAGGCCGTCAAGGCGGCCGAGGCGACCGCGCCGACACATCCGCGCCCGGGCGTCGAATCGGCCTCTGCGAACCTCGCGCTGGGTCCCATGGCAGCCGTCGTCGACCGGACCCGCGACGCCATTCGCCGTGCCATGGAAGACGGCGACAGCGACAGCGAAGGCGACAGCGCCTGACGGCAGCGGGCAGCGCACCACGGCGCCCGTGGGCGCTGCCCGGGCTCACCCGCCACCGCGGGACGTACAACCAGGTCGACGGCGAGGAACGTCGGCGCCGTGCCGATGTCCGGTCCGCAGGGCATGGCGCAGCGCAGCCCCTCGGGCTGCCGGGGAGCCGCCGGCAGCATGCTGATGCCGCTGGGGCCACGGGCTCGCCGACCTCCGAGAGCGTGGCGGCTTGGCCAGTTGAGCGTGCTGGACCATGCCGGCCCTCGTGCCGGTCATCCCGCGAGCCGCGGCAGCCCCATGCGTACCGGTCCCACCCCGGGTGAGGTGTGAACCAGTACGTCGCTGTCGGGGTCCGGGAGCTTCGCGCTACGGGTGAGGGTCTGGCTCAGTTCCAGGACCGTGCCCCGGCGAAGGGGCCACGGCTCGTGCTCCACCGGGGTGAGCCACAGGCGCCCGGCGCGGCGGGAGAACGCGGCCCACCGATGCGTGAGCCAGTCGTCGAGCGGGTCGGGTTGCGTCACGGGCGCGCCCTCGCGGACGCGCAGCCGGTACGAGGCGTCGCCGTAGCGCCGCTGCCCGGAATAGCCGACCTCGTACGCCCGGGACTCCATCGACAAGGCGGCCAGGTGGTACGGGATCCCGATCGCGCGGGCCGCGAGCATCAGCGGGTTGGCGACGTCGAGGGAGAAGAACCACAGGCCGCGGCGGCCGTCGGGCAGGCGGGCGTAGGTCCGCAGGTTCGTCTCCAGGAAGACGGGAGGCGGCAGAGGACACCGCAGCGCTGTGACGGACCGCATGACGAAGGGGGTGAGGCTGACCCACGCAGCCCCGTCGAACACGTCCACGAGCAGCCCCGGCGGCAGCAGACCCTGGACGGCTTCGGGCGGATAGCGCCAGTGCACCAGCGTCTGCTGCCGCCAGTGCATGGTCAGCACGGCCGGGGTGACGTGTGGAGCTCCGTACCGCGTTTCACGCATGGGCGGTCACCGGCAGGATCGGCGCGTGGTGGTCATGGGACCACGATGGACCCGCAGACCGGGCATCGGCGCCTGCGACACACGGCCTGCCACGCTCCCGCGAGCGCTTCGGACGCCGCGCCCCAGCGATTTTGCGGCGGGTCGGGGCGGGTCGGGGGCAGGAGCAGACGACCGACGTCGCCACGGTCCGCGACCTGGCCGACTGCTGTGGCCTCACCGAACGGGCGGCGGGGGCCATCGTCGGGGATTTGGAGAACGCGGGCTACCTCACCCGGGGTATGCCACGGCCGCCGCGACCACTACCCAGCCGCGGCGGCATCGATGTGGACCTGTCCGAGGTCACCTTCTGCGACACCACTGGCCTGCACGTCATGCTGGATGTGGACCGGCCGGCCCGGCAGGCCGGCACATCCCTCGTACTGACCGCGCTGAGTCGGCCGGTCGCCCGCCTGCTGCGCCTGAGCGGGGTGCAGGATGTGCTGACCGTCCGCCCGGACCACACCCGCGCGGCCGGCGGGCGAACCCGTGGAGGCTGCTGTGGCGCGTGACCGCATCGGACTGGGCGAGGTACTGCAAGCGGCCGAGGGCGCCGCGCCCGTGCGTTCCCTCGATGTCGTGGCCCGAAACCTCCGGGACCGGTTCGATGCCCGCCTGGTGTCGTTCCTGTTCGTCGACATCGTCGGCCGGCGCCTGCTGCGCGTCCACGACACCGCCGCCGAGCCGGGACAGCAGCCGGCCGAGCAGGTTCCGCTCGCCGGCAGCAGCATCTACGACGACGTCTTGCGCCGCCAGGAGCTGGTGGTGACGGCGGACGGCCAGGACGGGCACCGGGTCCTCGCCCCGGTCACCAACCGCGGCGACACCATCGGCGTCCTGGAACTCTTCCTCGCCCAGGTCACGCCCGGGGTGTGCGAGCAGGTCCGGGAGGCCGCTCACGCGCTGGCGTACATCATCGTCACCGACCGCCGCTTCACCGACCTCTACCACTGGGGCAACCGCACCGGCCCGGTCAGCCTGTCCGCCGAGATCCAGCGCCAGCTCCTGCCCTCCGCCTCCTGCTGCCAGGCCCCGGAGTTCACCCTGGCCGGCGCCCTCGTCCCGGCATCCGACATCGCCGGCGACACCTACGACTACAGCCTCGACACCCACACCCTGCACCTGTCGATCACCGACGCCATGGGCCACGACGTCGCCGCCTCCCTGATGGCCACCCTCCTGGTCAACGCGTCCCGCGGCGCCCGCCGCGCCGGATGCGACCTGCAAGAGCAAGCCCACCAGACCCACCAGGCGCTCCTGGAACACGGCCGTCACAGCATCGCCACCGGACAGCTCCTGCGCGTCGCCCTGGGCGGCACCCACGCCCAGCTCGTCAACGCAGGCCACCCCTGGCCCCTCCTGCTGCGCAACGGCGCGGTCACCGAACTGCCCCTGGCCGTGGACCTGCCCTTCGGCATCCCCCAGCAGGGCATCTACCGGGTCCAGGACCTCGACCTGCGCCCCGGCGACCGCCTCCTGCTGCACACCGACGGCATGCAAGAACGCGACGCCTCGGTCGTCGACCTGCCCGCCCTCCTGCGCAAGACCGCATCCGACCACCCCCGCGAGGTGGTGCGCACCCTGGTCGGCGCGGTCACCGACGCCTACGACGGCCGCCCGCCGAAGGACGACGCCACCGTCCTGTGCCTGGACTGGCACGGGCCGTACGGGCGCAGCAGCTGAGCGGTCCGCCGCGCCGGGCCGCAGCGGCCGCCTCGCGCGCAGCGCGAAGGGCGCACCCCGGCAGCCGACCGCGACGGCTTGGCTTGCCGCGCTGAGCCGGGATGGCCCGTCAGACGATGGCGAGCCGGTCCACCACCAGCTCCACCCTCCGTTCGGCGTCCCCGGCAGGCAGCCGGCCCGCGCGGGTGAGAGTCGCCAGTCCGTGCAGGGCTGCCCAGAACACCTCGGTGAACAGCCCCGGGTGGACGCCGTCCCCGGCGACTTCCTGGAGGCTTTCCAGCAGGGCGGCGAAGGCGGCTTTCAGCGGCTCGGGGGTGTCCTCCTGTGCGAACGCCAGGCCGCCGTCGAGCCGGAACATGGCGTCGTAGACCGCCGGGTTGCGTTCGGCGAAGTCGAGGTAGGCACGGGCGAGGGCGGTGACCCTGTCGCGGGGGCCGTCCGTGGTGGCGGTCGCGGCCCGCAGCGCGGCGGCCATCTCGGCGGCGCCTTGGAGGGCGACGGCGCCGATGATCTCGCGCTTGCCGCGGAAGTGGCTGTAGAGGACGGGCTGGCTGTATTCGATGCGCTCGGCGAGCCGGCGGGTGGTGACCGCGTCCCAGCCCTGCTGCTCGGCGAGTTCGCGGGCTGTGGCCACGATGAGGCGCTCGCGCTCCGCCCGTTCGCGCTGCTTGCGTTCCTGTACCGACATGGTTCGATCCTAGCGTCGCTAGACAAGAAAGCGCCGACCGTACTAGCGTTGCATCATCAGCTAGCAACGCTAGATCCGGAGGGGTCATCATGCTCAACGCACTCGAGGTGTTCACCACCGTGGCCGTCGGCGTGATGGTGGGGGTGGAGTTCGCCGTCGCCTTCGTCATCAACCCGATCCTCAACGCACTCCCCGGCGACGGCGGCCAACTCGGCCGTGCCCACGGAGGCCGGATGCTCGGCGCCGTGATGCCGGTCTGGTACATCACCTCGCTCGTCCTGGTCGCCGTCTGGGCCGCCGTCGGACGGCACCACGAGGGAACCGGCCTCGTCGTCACTGCCGGCGCGCTGCTGATCCTCAGTGTGGTCATGTCGGTCCTCCTGCTCGTCCCGATCAACAACCGGAGCAAGACGTGGACCCCCGAGAACCGGCCCGAGGACTGGAAGGAGCAGATGAACCGCTGGGACCGCTTCCACTACGCTCGCGTCGCAGTGATCATCGCCGCCTTCACCCTGCTGGTCGCTGCCCTCGCCTGAGCCACCGCCCAACGCCGTTGACCGCTCCTGAATCACCCTGGCCACCGTCTCGTTCGCGATCTGGGCAACGGGAGGACCAGGCAGGGCGGTGGGAACGACCCGGCCTGGCAGCGCCCGGGGATGCCGTCGGCCCTTGGTAACGGCGCGGCGGGCGAGCATGGCGGCGACCTCGCAGGGAGGACGGGCGTCCGGTTCAGGTCTGTAGTGGGTCAAGTCCCTGCCTTCGCACCGTTCGGGCGATGGGGAGGTGCGCCCGAAAAGGTTTGTCACGAGGTCCGACGTCGGCGATGATCACCTCATGACGACCAGAAAGGGCCATGCCGTCTAGGCGCCCCGCTCCCCTCTCCGCCGCTCGCGCGCCGCCGACCGCTGCTCCCCGTAGCGCCCGATGGCCGTGACCGCCCACCCAGGAGAGCCCGCCCGTGCAGAAGACCACCCTCATTCCCTACGCCCACCTCCCCCGAGCGCACCACGACCGCCACGTCCTGAGCAGTACCGTCGACGTCTTCGGCGCCGCCCACTGGCTGCTTGCCGAACGCGCTCCGCAGCCCGGCGGCGATGTCCTGCCCTTCGACGCCCTGGTCGTCTCCGTCCATCCCGGCGGAAACGTCGAGTTCACCGAGCTGAGCGCCGTGCGGGCCCGCTGGCCGCGCTTGGACCGCCTGCCCGACGGCGGGTTCATCGTCGCCGCGTCTCGCGCCCGCCGGTACGAGGACGCGGACCAGGTCCAGGTCTTCGACCCGCTCGGCCGCGAGACCTCGTCCTTCTCCGTCGGGGACGCCATCGAGCACCTGCTCGTGGACGAGGCCGGCCACATCTGGGTCGGGCACTTCGACGAGAACCCGGCCGGAATCCGCCGCTGGAGCGCCACGGGTCAGCTCGCCTGGACGTCGGACGGCGCCCGCATCCCCGGTCTCTTCGACTGCTACGCCCTGAACGTGTCGGGCACCACCAGCTGGGCGTGCCCATACACCGACTTCCCGCTCGTCGAAATAAGCCCCGACCGCCCCGAGCGGCCCGTGAGGGTGTGGGCAAACCGCATACGGGGCGCCCATGCGGTGGCCGTCCACCGCGATCGAGTGGTCTTTTACGGCGGCTACGGCGAGGAGCGGGACCGACTCGCCCACGGAAGGATCACCGAAACGTCCGTCGAGCCGACGGACGTCGGCCTGCTCACGCCGACCGATGGCCTTGCCCCGGGCCGCCGACGGGTCGCCAGCCGAGGAAGCAGGATCTACGTCCAGGCCGAGCCGTTCACCGCGTGGGGCGTGTTCGACCTCAGCATCTGATACCCAAGAGGCGACGGCTGACGCCTGCGCCCTCCCCCGCCCTGCCGGGCGGTGGGAGGAGGTGTGACGGGTCGTGGCCGTGGTAGCCGCCAGGTATGGCCACATCACGCAAGAGCTACGCGGTCGCCGCCACCGGGCAGTGGACCGAGGACGAGGGTGAGGGGCGGCGCAGACTTCCCACCGGAGAGGTCCATGCATGGGAGCCGGGCCGCAACGAGACAGTGTGCGGGCTCGCCCTGAGCCGATCGCAGCTGACCCGGTTCCCGCACGTGCCCTGGACGGACGCGATCCCGGAGTCCGGAGGGGCGGCCGACCGCGTACAGCGGCTGTGCCGCCGGTGCGCCGCGGTCGCCGGGCGCAGGGGCGCGGACGCCCGTGTGCGGTGGCAGCGCGCCAACCCGCGGCCCTGACCGGGGCGCCGCAACGCAAGCGAGCCGGTCTGCGTACGGTGTCTCTCCCTCCCCGGAGGACGGACGCAGTTTCCGGAGCATGGTTTACCGCCCCTTGCATGGGTTAGTCGCCTAATGCGCCATCGGAGGCGGGACCACACGTCGCCCTCGTGCGAGCGCACTCCAGCGGTCGGGTGATGAATGGCCGTGCCGTCCCTCCTGAAGCACTCGGGGTGCATGCGGCCCGCCCTCCCGTAGCGGTGGGCGCCGCCTGGCCGGCCCTGTCCCCGGTACGGGCGGTGGTGGCCGGACGACCCGCACACCCACAGGAGGCCGATATGACTGTGACCATCCACCAGCGGGCCATCCCCCGGGAAGATCACCGCCAGACGATGCTCAAGGGGCTCCACGATCAGATCGTGGGACTGCTGATGCTGATCGTGGCCCTGGTTCTGTGCATGGTCCCGATGGTCCAGCAAGACGGTGCGAAAGACGCCCAGGTCAACGAGGCCATCATCGGCACCGTCGTCCTGTTCGCCGCCGCGTCGCGGCTCTACCGCGGCTCCGGGATGAGGTCGGATCTGGTCGTCGGTATCGCCGGGGCATGGCTGGTCGCCTCCCCGTTCCTCCTGGATGTGCAGAAGACGTCGATCTACGCAAGCAACCGTGTTCTCGACATCGTCCTCGGCAGTGCCCTCGTACTGCTGGCAGCCATCGGATTGCTGCTCATGTGGGCCGGCCGCCGCCAGGCCACCGACAAGGAAGCCTGACCGTGTTCGAGAAGGGGGAGGACCGCCCGGGGTGCCTCGTTTGCGGGTACCGCGCCCGGGCAGGCGCCGGAACGACACGAGTCGCCCGGGAGGCAGACGTGAAGTGGCTCTACCGCACGGTTCTCCTCGGCGCAGGACTGACCGCCGCCGCGACCGCCCTGGGCAGGGCCCGCAGCCCGGCCCGGGACGACGGGGACCGCTGGCTGGTCGTCACGGTCAACCGGGCACCGACGGACGTCTACGCGGGCGGTGGCCCCCCGCCGCCCCTGGACCGGTTCGCCGACGGGCTGGAGGTGCGCGTACGCCCCGCCCCGGGCGACCGCGGCACCGAGCTCGCCGTACGGCCGAAGCGCTCCGTTCCGCGGCTGACTTCCTCGCTGCCCGCCCGGCTGGCAGGCCGCGATCCGCGCCAGGAGCTCCGTACCGCGCTTCGACAGGCCAAGGGTCTGCTCGAGGCCGGTGAGGTGATGCTGCCGGACCACCCGCCGACGGCGCGCGGGGGCACGCCGATGGGCAAGCTGGTCGGTTTGATCAGCCGGCGTTCCGGTGGGGAGGGAGTGCTGTGAAGGCCCTGTGCTGGGAAGGCGTGAACAAGCTCTCCGTCGAGCAGGTGCCCGACCCCCGGATGCGCAACGACCAGGACGTGATCGTACGGCTGATCGCCGGCACGACGTGCGGTTCGGACCTCCACCTGATCGGCGGCTACATCCCGGCCATGCAGGCCGGTGACGTCATCGGGCACGAGTTCATCGGCGAGGTCGTCGAGACGGGCCGGGAGGTGCGCAGACACCGGGTGGGCGACCGGGTGGTGGTCTGTTCGTTCGTCGGATGCGGACGGTGCTGGTACTGCGCCCACGACCTGTGGTCCCTGTGCGACAACACCAACACCAACCCCGGGATCGGGCAGGCGCTCTTCGGGTACGAGTCGGCCGGAATCTTCGGCTACTCGCACGCCATGGGAGGACTGCGGGGAAGCCACGCCGAATACGTACGCGTCCCCTTCGCCGACTACGGTGCCTTCAGCGTCCCCGAAGGCGTCGACGACACCAGCGCCCTGTTCGCCTCGGACTCGGTGCCCACCGGCTGGATGGGCGCCCACCTCGGCGGTGTGCAGCCGGGCGACACCGTGGCCGTCTGGGGCTGCGGCGCAGTCGGCCAGATGGCGGCCCGGGCGGCGATCCTGCTCGGCGCCGAACGCGTCATCTCCATCGACCGCGTTCCCGAACGCCTCGCCATGACCGAGCGGTTCGTCGGCTCCGAGACCCTCGACTACGCCTCCACCGACATCGCGGCCGAACTGCGCGAGCGCACGGGCGGCCGCGGCCCGGACGTCTGCATCGAGGCGGTGGGCATGGAGGCCCACAGCAAAGGCCCGGCGCACCTGTACGACCAGGTCAAACAGCAGCTGCGCCTGCACACCGACCGGCCGACAGCCGTACGCCAGGCCATCCACGCCTGCCGGAAGGCCGGCACCGTGTTCGTCCTCGGCGTGTTCACCGGAGCCGTCGACAAGTTCCCGCTCGGCGCGATCATCAACAAGGGCCTCACCGTGCGCGGCGCCCAGATGCACGGCCAGCGCTACATCCCCATGCTCCTGGACCGCATGGCCGCCGGCGACATACAAACCTCCCAGCTGGCCACGCACACGGTGCCCCTGGACGAGGCGCCCCGGGCCTACGACATGTTCAAGCACAAGACCGACGGATGCGTACGCGCCGTCATCCGACCGGGAACGCAGCACCGTCCCCCGGCCCGGGCGGAGGGAGAACCCTCATGACCACCCGCACCCGAGCCGCCTCCCGCACCCCCGTGCAGCTCGCCGCCCCGATCTACCTCCCCCTGTGGATCCGCGGCCTGCTCATCGACCAAGGCAGCACAGCCTGACGGAAGGCCACTCCCATGCCCCTGCCCCTTGCGCAGCAGAGCCCGGACCAGCTCGGCGGGGAGGCCAGCGTCCTGGTCCGCCAGCGCCGCGACCACGGGGAACTCGACCGGCTGATGCGCCTGTACGAGTCGACGGACCTGCCCCTGTCGGCGCAGCAAGCAGTCCTCAGGGACATCTTCCAGCTGACCTTCAGCCATGCCTTCGCGGAGGAGACCGTCCTGTGGCCCGCCCTGCGCCGGCTCGCAGCCGACGGCGAGGAACTCACCTCCCGGGTCGAAGCGGAACACCAGCAGATCAACGACCTGGCGATGGCGATCGAGTCCACTGATCCGCATGACCGCCGGCACGACCAGCTCGTCACAGCCGCCTTCGCCCTGATCCGGGAGGACATCCGAGACGAGGAAGACGTGCTGCTTCCGCGCCTCCAGGAGGCTCTGAAGCACGACACCGCCCGGCTGCGGCGGCTCGGCTCGGCATGGGAGACGGTACGACGCACCGCTCCCACCCGGCCCCACCCCGCCGTGTCGCGCCGGCCCCCCGGCAACGCCCTGGCCGGGGTGCCGCTGAGCGTCTTCGACCGCGTACGAGACCTGTGCGCAGATCTGTGCGCGCCCTTGCGCTCTCACGGCCGGTGGACCGCGGCAGCGCTGGCAGCAGCCGCCTTGGCCGCCTGCCTGGCCGGTGCCGCCGCACGGCGCCGCAGCCGCAGACGGCCTTCTTCGGCTCATCGTTGACGAGTGGGGGCGGCTCACCCGGATGCCTGCCGGTGGGACCGCTGCCGGTGCGAGGGGGTAGGCGTACGGGACAGCAGCCGCAGCCGCAGCCGCAGTCGTGGTCAGGAGGCAGGCCCATGAGCACATCCGCCCACCCGCCGGCGGTCCCCGACGCGAGTCCTGAGCCACGCAGGTCGACGGTGGTGTGCGGAGTGATCGGGGCGGCGGTGACGGCCGCGGTGGACGAGATCGTCTTCCACCAGATCCTGGGCTGGCACCACTTCTACGACCGCTCGACCCCCGGCGTGGGACTGCTGTCGGACGGGCTGCTGCACACCGCCGAGCTGCTGGCCCTGGTCGCCGGGTTCTTCCTCTTCGCGGATCTGCGGCGCCGTCGCGCCCTGGCCGCGGCCCACGCCTGGGCGGGGTTCTTCCTGGGCGCGGGAGTCTTCCAGCTCTTCGACGGAATCGTGGACCACAAACTGCTGCGCCTGCACCAGATCCGCTACGGCGTTGACGTCACGCCCTATGACTGGGCGTGGAACCTCGGCGGCATGGTGCTGCTGCTGATCGGCGTGGCGCTGTCCCTCCGTGCGGCCGGCCGCGGCCGGACCGGGGCAGCCTCGTGATCCTTGCGCACGTGCACCCCGGCACGGCCACGGCCCCTGGAGCGGCAGAGCTGGTCACCGCGGCGGCCGCGCTGGGGGCGGCCGCCGCGTACGCGTCAGGGGCGGCCCGCTTGCGGCGCCGCGGGGACGCCTGGCCCTGGGGGCGTGATGCGTGGTTCGCCGCCGGCAGCACGGGCCTGGCGTGGGCTGCCGCGGGCCCGCTGCCGGGCGGGCCGTTCACCGCCCACATGGTGCAGCACCTGATCGTCGGCATGGCGGCCCCGCTGCTGTTCGTCCTCGGCCGCCCTCTGACCCTGCTCCTGCGCGCCTTGGCCCCCGGCGCCGGGCGCCGGGCGCTCCTGACGTTGACGCACTCCGCTGCGGTGGGTTGGCTCCTCTTCCCTCCGCTGGCGGCGCTGCTCGATGTCGGCGGGCTGTGGCTGCTGTACCGCACCGGGCTGTTCGCCAGTGGGCAGCACCTGCCGTGGCTGGGGGTCCTGGTCCATACCCACGTCCTGGCAGCCGGGCTGCTGTTCACCGTCGCCGTCTGCCAGCTCGACCCCGTGCGCTGCCGCTGGAGCCTGCCGGTGCGCGGGGCGACCCTGCTGGCCGCCGGCGCCGGGCATGCAGCACTCGCCAGGAGCACGTATGCGACCGGGCCGCCCGGCACCGCCTTCGGCACCACCGACCTGCAGACCGCGGCCCAGCTCATGTACTACGGGGGCGACCTGGTCGAAGCCGCGCTGGCCGTCGTCCTGGCCGGCTCCTGGTACGCGGCTGCCGGCCGCGCCCGCTTGCGCCACCAGAGAGCCGCCGTGAGGACCTGATCGCGTGGAGCCAACGGCGCGAAGTGCCCCACGCGGTCGCCGCTCCCGGGTTGCGGTTCACAGCTGGTCGGCCACCCGGACCCGGTTGAGGTGGACGAGGACGTCGTAGGCCCGGCCGTTCGACGGCCGACCGTCTCCGGGTGCCAGCCGGATGGTCCCGCCGCCGTCGGAACGAACAGGGTTGAACCATCGGGACGTACGAACGACGAGGGGAACCCCGGATGTTCAGCATGAAGTCGGTCCGCCGCCGGGCGGCGCGCAGGGCCGCGGTCGGCGCACTCGCGGTGGCGACGTGCGCCACGCTGATGGCCGGCAGCGCCGGAGCCATCGTCAACGGGACGGAGCCGACGGAGCACTACCCGTTCATGGCGGTGATCCCGGAGTCGGCACCCGAGCAGGGGCTGTACGACGGCAACTGCGGTGCCTCGCTGATCGATCCGCAGTGGGTGCTGACGGCGGCCCACTGCCTCCGGGGCGACGGGCTTCAGCTGGACGGCACCGTCCGGATCGGCAGCACGGACCGGAAGTCCGGCGGGACCGTCCGGGCCATCGACCGGACCTTCGTCCACCCGGGCTACGTGAACGGTGACGGGAAGGCCGCCAACACGGACGACATCGCCCTGGTCCGCCTGGACCGCCCCGTATCCGAGGGGCCGGTCCGGATCGCGCAACGGGCCGGGCGACCCGGCACCCCGACCCGGATCCTGGGATTCGGCACGACCTCCGACACGGAACTGAACTTCCCGGAGCAGCTGCGGGAGCTCCAGACGCGCCGGGGCGCCGAGACCGAATGCGCCCCCGGCTTCGCGGACCGGACCCGGCTGTGCACGATCAGCCGCACGCCCGCGGCCATGGCCTGCTTCGGCGACTCCGGCGGGCCGCAGCTCCAGAAGGGCCGGCACGGGCGGTGGGAGCTCATCGGAGTGACCTCGGGTCCGGGCGCCCCCGGTGTCCCGTGCTCGGCCGGGCCGGGCCTCTACACCAGCGCGCCCGCGTACGCGGACTGGATCCGGCAGACCATCACGCACAACTCCTGGCCCCGGCGGCAACCGCCGAGTTCGCCACGCGGTGCCGTCGCCGATGCGATCGGGGGGCCTGCTGAGGTTGTCGGCCGACCGGAGTCAGGGTGCACGCAGACACCGAACGGCAGGGCCGTATCCTGAGGCAGGCGATGCAGGCACTGCCGATGCGTCGCGGCCGCCCGTCGCAGCCGGGCGCCGCCCGATTCCGGGTACTCGGTACCCGGCAAAAGCCAAGGAGTTGACCGGTGATCAGTCTGGCCGCAGTGGGGGGAGTGGCCCTGGTCGAACTGGGTATGGCCCTGACTCCGGGACCGAACATGGTCCACCTCGCCTCTCGCGCGATCACCCAAGGCCGCAGGGCGGGCCTGGTCAGCCTGAGCGGGACCGCCGTGGGTTTCCTGTGCTACCTGCTGGCCGCGGCCGCGGGCCTGTCCGCGTTGTTCGCCGCCGTGCCGCTGGCGTTCACGGTGGTCAAGCTCGCCGGGGCCGCCTACCTTGCCTACCTGGCCTGGGGCATGCTCAAGCCCGGGGGCCGCTCGCCCTTCGCCCCGGCCCAGGACCTGCCTCCGGTCTCTGACGCCCGCCTGTTCTCGATGGGGCTCCTGACCAACCTGCTCAACCCCAAGATCGCTCTCATGTACGCGGCTCTTCTGCCCCAGTTCATGGATCCGCAGGCGGGCCCGGACTGGGCGCAACTGCTCCAGCTCGGCGGTGTGCAGATCATCGTGGGCATCTCCGTGAACGCTCTGATCATGCTGGGCGCAGCACGGGTGTCGGGGTTTCTGGCCGCCCGGCCCCGCGTGATGACCGCTCAGCGGTTCGCCTCGGGCGGCCTGCTCGGCATCTTCGCGCTGCGCACCGCCCTGACCCGTACGCCTGTCTCGGCCTGAGCCGTACCCGCGCCTGCCCTACGACGTCGTGAAGTCCGGCCCCCTCCATGCCGCCTACTTCGCCTTCCGCGACCGGCTCCTCGGCGAACTGCGCACCAGTGAGCTCAGCCGCGAGCAACTCTGCGGAGCCGGAAGGCTCATGTGCGGACGCCCCGAGGGGCTCTCCTGACGAGGGCCCCGATCCGCTCGTCCTGGACCTCTTCTGCGGCTCGGGCGACTTCAGCCACCACTTCGGCACACCCGGCTCGGCGTCACGGTGCACGCCGCCGAACTCGGCCCCGACGTCCACGACGCCACCCGCCACAACCTCGACCGTGTCAGGACCAACACCCGCCGCACCTCTGCGACTACGCCGACCTCCTGAGCAGGCACCCCGCGCACGGCCCGCGCGACACCTGCTTCGTGGAGCCGCCCTGGGGGCCTGCCTTCACCCCCGCCGGACTGGCCCTCGTACCGGCTGAGCGTGACGGCGTGCGACCGTGCGGACCGCACCACCGGGTCCGCCATGACGCAGCCGCCCAGAGCGCGCACGACCTGGGGCAACGCCCGTAGAAGCCGGCTGTGTACTCCTGGCGGCGCGCAGCCCGTGGCGCTCCGTCCCGCGCCGTTTCGGTGCGCGCCGGCGCGACGGCGCGGGCCGCTGCGATCAGCCGGGGCTGGTCTTCTGCGGGTCGACGGCGCCGACGAGGTGGTCGCCGAGGTCGTGCGCCGCAAGACCATGAAACGTGCGGCTTGCCTTCGCCCGTGGCCGCCGCGGCCTGAAGGGCCGCGGGCAGCTGTGACCGGTCATGAGCCGCCCAGCGGCCGCCCCGCACTGACCGCCGAAAGTATGCTTTTACGGCCTCGCTGTTGCGGGAGTGGCGCGCGGGTCGGATTCTCCCGCGGATCCGGAGGCGGGCGGAATCGCAGGGCGGCGCGCAGGGCGTTTCGCGCGCTGCGGGCGTGCCGCGGCGCGGACTCCTTCCGCCGTTGTGATGATCCGTTGACCTCCGTAGCGTGACTCAGCGGAATGACCGGTCTCCGGACCGGCAGCCCGCCGCATGCGCATGCACGCCGCACGTCCCCCGAAGCGAAAAGGAGTTCGACCATGACGTACGAGCGCCCCACCCTCACCAAGGCCGGCAGCTTCCGCAAGGTGACCGGCATCAAGAACACGGGGCCCAAGGACGTCCTCGGCGGCAAGCAGCTCCTCTGACGTGAGGGCCCGGCCGCGCCGCTGAACCGGCGGCCGGGCCGAGGGGTGGCGGCCCCCGCCGCCACCCCACCCCGTCCCCGCCCCACACGTCGCCGAGCGAAGGCCGCAGCCGTGGAAGACTCTCTGTCACTCCAGGCCCTGCACACCTGGTTCGCCGTCCTGCCCGACACCGATGCGGCAGCCGCGGTCGCCGCCAAAGCCCTCGCGCACGCCACCCGGGGCCTGCGCCACAGATCCGGGCGCCCCTGGCTGGTGGGCCGCTGGGAGCCCTCCCGCATGACGGTGGGCGAGTGCGGAGGGACCCGCATCGCCGTGCTCGGTGAGCACTCCGTCACGGCCGAAGCGGCCCGACGCGCAGCCAAGGCCGCCGAGGACACGTCCCTTTCGGCTCTCGACCGCGCCAGTGCCGCCTGGGCCGGCAGCCTCCACCTCGTGGCCAGCCGCGGCGGGCGGGTCCGGGTGCAGGGCGGCGTCGTCGGCATGAAGCGGGTGTTCTTCACCGATGCCGCCCTCACAGGATCCGGCGGCTTCAGCCTGGCCTGCGACCGGGCCGACGTACTCGCCGAACTGGTCGGCGCCCCACTCGACGAAAGCAGGCTCGCCCTCGAACTGCTCACCCTGGGCGTGCCGCACCCGCTGTCGGGCTCCCCGATGTGGAAGGGCGTACACGCCGTGCCCGGCGGCCACTGCCTGACCCTCGACCCTGACGGACGGGCCGAGCAGCGCCGCTGGTGGTCGCCCCCGGCTCCGCACCTTTCCCTGGCCGAAGGTGCCGGGCGCTTCCGGGAGGCGCTGACCGCCGCCGTGGCCACGCGGACGCGCGGGCGGCCGCTGGTGACGGCCGACCTGGGCGGGCTCGACTCCACCGCCGTGTGCTGCGCCGCAGCCCGCGGGGACGCGAAGGTCGTGGCGTACACCGCAGCCCTGCACGACGAACTCGGCGACGACGTGGACTGGGCCCGCCGGACCACCCGGGCACTGGGCGCGGTCGAGCACCACATCGTCCCCGCGCAGGACCTGGCCATGACGTTCGACGGCATCGACACCCTCGAGGACCTCCTGGACACCCCCAGCATCCTCACCGTCGACCGCAACCGCCGCATGCACATCATCGCCCTGGCCGCAGCCCGGGGATCGAGCCTGCACCTGACCGGCCTGGGGGGCGACGAGCTCCTCGCCGGGGCCCCTGCCCGCCTGCACGCCCTGATGGGCACGCATCCCCTCACCGCGCTGCGCGACCTGCGGGGATACAGCGCGAAGTACCAGTGGTCCCGGTGGCGCGTGCTGCGCCAGCTCCTGGACCGCCGCTCCTACCGCGCCTGGCTGGGCAGGGTCGCCCGCGACCTGGACGCGCCCCCCGCCCCGGCGGACGAACCGCTCCTCGACTGGTCGGCGCCGCCGCGCATGCCGGGCTGGGCCACGCCCGAGGCCGTGGAGGCGGTACGGGAACTGCTCCGCGCCCGGCTCCCGGAAGCCGAGCCCCGTGGCCGCGGGCACGGCGAGCACCGCGAGCTGGCCGCGATGGACGGCATCTCCCAGTGGACGCGGCACATCGGCCAGATGGCCGCCCCGCTGGGCATCACCGTGGCGGCCCCCTACTACGACGACCGGGTGATCGAGGCGGCCCTCGCCGTCCGGCCCCAGGAGCGGATCACTCCCTGGCGGTACAAGCCGCTGATCGTCGAGGCCATGCGCGGCATCGTCCCCGAGGCCAGCCGTACCCGCGGCACCAAGGCCAATGCCACGTTCGAGGAGGAGGCGGGGCTGCGCCGCCACCGCGCCCGCCTCCTGGCGTTGTGCGAGGAGTCGCGCCTCGCCCGGCTGGGCCTCGTCGACGTGGAGGTCCTGCGCGAGTGGTGCCGCCGCGCGCTGTCGGCCGAGACGGAGAGCTATCTGCTGCATCCGACGGTGGCCTGCGAAGTATGGCTGCGCTCCCGGGAGATGGCACCGTCCCGGACGCAGCCCGTGACCGAAAGGTGAGCCGATGTACACGTTGAAGCCCGGGGTGCTGTTGACCGAGACCGAGTACGGCATGGCCCTGCTCGACCAGAAGAGCGCCGAGTACTGGACCCTGAACCCCACGGCGGCCGTCGTGCTCCGCGAGCTCCTGGACGGCCACGGCGCGGAGCGGGCGGCGGCGGTGCTCGTCGAGAAGTACGAGGACGTGGACACCGACGTGGCCGCCCAGGACGTCGCGGCCATCGTCGAGGACCTCCGCTCCGCGGGGCTCATCACGCTGTAGCCGGCCCCCGGCCCCCGGCCCCCGGCCCCCACTCCGGCCGTCGGCCGTCGGCCCGCCCGCAGAAGGGATACGCAGATGTCGACCCCGGAAGCCGTTCCCTACCGCCCCCGTTCCGTCCCCTTGGCCCGCCGCCTCGGGGCGCGCATCGTCATCGGCTGCGCCCATGTGCTGGCCAGGCTGCCGCCCCGGCGGATCCGGGCCGTGCTGACCCGGATCCGCCGCGGAGCCCGCCCCGCCACGTTGGCCGAGGCGGAGGCGGCCCGGGAGACGGTGCTCGCCGTGAGCCTGGCCGCGGGCGGGCACAAGGGCTGCCTGCCGCGCTCTCTGGCCACCGTGTTGCTGTGCCGCTGCCGCGGCCAGTGGCCCACCTGGTGCGTCGGGGTACGCACCCGTCCGCCGTTCGCCGCGCACGCCTGGGTGGAGGCCGAGGGCGAGCCCGTCGGGGAGGGCACGTCGGCCGGATACTTCCAGCGCTTCTTCACGGTGGAGTGAGCGGTGACGACCCCTGCGTCGCTCGCCCTCCTCGGGCACCTCCGACCGCAGCGCGGCCGCATGGCGGCGGGTGTCCTGCTGGGTCTGCTCGGCAGCGTGATGGGCCTCGCCCAGCCCATGGCGGCCAAACAGGTGATGGACGACATGGGCCGAGGAGGCCCGGCGTACGGCCCGGTGGTCGCCCTGAGTGTCCTGGTGGCGGCCGGCGGGATCCTCGTCGGCCTCGGGCACTACGTGCTGGACCGGTCCGCGGAGTCCGTCGTCTGCGCCGCCCGGCGCCGGCTGACCGACCGTCTGCTGGCGCTGCGCGTGCCGGTGGTGGAGCGCACCGAGCCGGGGGACCTGATCTCCCGCGTCACGTCCGACACGGCGCTGCTGCGGCAGAGCGCTCCCCAGGCGGTGTCGGCCGCGGTCACCGGCACCCTGATCACCCTGGCGACGGTGGTCATGATGGGCCTGCTCGACGTCGTGCTGCTGGGCGTCACGCTCGGCGTGATCGCGTTCGTCGGCATCGTCGTCGCCGTCGTGGCCCCGCGGATCGGTCGGGCGACCCGGCACACGCAGGAGGCTGTCGGCCGCATGGGCGCTGCGCTGGAACGGGCCCTGGGCGCCTTCCGAACGATCAAGGCGTCGGGTGCCGAACGGCAGGAGGCGGGGGCGCTGTACCGGGCGGCCGAGGACGCCCGGCGCGCCGGTGTCCGCGCTGCCGCCTGGGAAGCGGTGTCCGCGACCTTGTCGGCGATCGTCGTGCAGGTCTCCTTCCTGGTCGTGCTGGGCGTGGGGGGCGCACGCGTCACCTCCGGCGCCATCGACCTCTCCACGCTGGTGGCCTTTCTGCTCTACCTGTTCGCGCTGGCACCCCGGATCGGCCAACTTGTGGAAGGCGTCGGCCAGTTCCAGATCGGGTCGGCCGCGGCTTTGCGGATCCTGGAGGTCGAACGCCTGGAGGTCGAGGACGCCCACTGCGGCACGGAAGGCGGTGCGATCCGGCCGGAAGCCGATCTGCTGCCCGCCCGCGTGGCCTTCCGCGATGTCCGCTTCGCCTACCGCCCGGGGCTGCCCCAGGTCCACCACCGCGTCTCCTTCACCGTTCCCGGCGGAGGCCTGACCGCGTTCGTCGGGCCGTCCGGCACGGGCAAGACCACGGTCTTCTCCCTCATCGAACGCTTCTACGACCCGGACGCCGGCCACGTCCTGCTGGACGGGAAGGACGTGCGGCAGTGGCCCCTTGCCGAACTCCGCGCGGCCATCGGCTACGTGGAACAGGACACGCCCGTCCTCGCCGGCACCCTGCGCGAGAACCTGACGCTGGGCGTGGTCGGGGCCACGGAGGAAGAACTCCGCCATGCCCTGCGCCTGGTCCGCCTCGACGCGCTGGCGGACCGTCTGCCCCGTGGCCTCGACTCCGACGTAGGCCACCGCGGCAGCAGGCTCTCGGGCGGGGAGCGCCAGCGCGTCGCGATCGCCCGGGCCCTGCTGCGCCGCCCGAGACTGCTGCTGCTGGACGAGGCCACCTCCCAGCTCGACGCGGCCAACGAGGCGGCACTGCGCGACACCATCAGCGACATCGCCGGTCGCATCACCGTCCTCGTCGTCGCCCACCGCCTGTCCACGGTCACCACGGCCGACCGCATCGTGGTGATGGAGGCCGGCCGCGTACGGGCGGTGGGCACCCACGCCGAACTCCTCGCAGCGGACACCCTCTACCACGAACTGGCCACCACGCAGCTGCTGAACGGCCGGTGAGCGGTTCCGTTGACCGGTCAGGTCGGCCCGTCCGGTTCGGCGCAGGGGCCGGCCGCGCAGCGTCTGCCAGGTCACCAGGGCCAGCAGACCGCCGCACCCCGCCGCCGCGACGACCACCACCGGCAGCCGGGCGGTGCCGTCGGCCGGCCGGCCCCCACCGGAGGCCCGGCGGGCCAGGGCGAGGGCCGGCACGGACGGCCGCGGAGGGAACCCGGCCGCACGGCCGGGCGGTGGACGGTCACGGCGCGAAGAGGCGGTCTCCGGTCAGGGACCAGACGGCTGCGATGCGGCCGTCGGTGATGGCCAGCAGGTCGATGCCGCTTTTGGCGACGGGCCGACCCGAGCCGTCGGTGTAGGTGGCGGTCCAGCGGGCGGCCACTTCCGTACGGGCGCTGTCGACCACCGGCGGACCGTCCACCGCATACGTGAGGCCCTCCCGTTCCCGGCGGTGGGCGGCGATGAACGCCGTCAGGTCCGGGCGGTCGAGCGTGGCGTCGGGGCCGGTGCCGGGCACCGAGTTGGCGAACCGGAGCCGGAAGTCCGGCGCGATGAGGCTGTCGGCGAGGGAGAGCTCTCCGTTCCACAGCCGTGTCCACCCGTCCAGCAGCGCGGTGCCCTCTGCGCGGGTCAAAGAGCCCGTTGCGGTTGAGGTGGCGGTCGTCGTCGTCGCGGCAGCCGTCGGTGTGTCGGCCGAAGCGGTGGATGCGGCGGTGGCGGTCGTGCGGGTCATGGGGAAGTGCCTTCCTGTCGTCGGTCGGCCATCAGCTTCCACGCCTCCGGCGACACCCCCCTGTCGGTGTTTACGAGTTCGTCGAGGCCGACGAACTCCCGGCCCAGGGTGTCGAGCTCGGCGAGGTCCAGCACCCGGGGCGGGACCTCCTCGGCCAGTACTTCGACGTGCCGGATGCGGTCCAGCCGGAAGCCGCGGACGGCGGACCGGAGCCGGCACCATCCGATGAGGTACCAGTGGTCGCCGCCGAGAAAGCCCTGGGGCTCTACACGGCGCTCGGTCGCGGCGCCCTGCGCGTCGGCGTAGGACAGGCGCAGGACGCGGCGCATGGAGAGCGCTTCCCGCAGGGCATGGGGCACGCCGACGGGCTGCCGGACGGGCTGCCGGGCGCGCGCGGCGAGCCGGACCCGGCCGGCCAGTTCACCTGCGCCGTGGCGCTCCCTCTGCGGCATGACGGCGAGGATCTTCTGCAGGGCAGACCGGGCGTCCCCGGCGAACGGCGTACCGGCCAGGGCGTGCAGGGCCACTGCGAGCGCCGTCGCCTCCGCCGAGGTGATCGTCAGCGGCGGGAGGGTTTGGTCCTTGGCGAGTACGTAGCCGCCGGTGCGGCCGGTCTCGGCGTAGAGGGGTACTCCGGCCTGCTGCAGGGCGGCGAGGTCACGTTCGATGGTCCGGGTGCTGACCTCGAACCGGCCGGCCAGCCAGCGCGCGCTGCGGGGCCGGGGGGAGGCAGCACGCAGTTCTTCCACCAGGGCGTACAGACGATCGGTTCGGTTCACGGGGAACGACCGTAGTCGAGTTGCCGCCGGGAGGGCCGGCGGTTGCGCTCCAGGCTGCTCGGTGAGCCGGAGCTTGCACCCCCCGGCCGAGGCCGCGGAGCCCAGCCATCACCTCGCCCGACCGCGGTGAGGCGTCGCGCTCCCAAACGCGGATGGGTTTCTGCACGCGTGCCCCGGAACCAGACGATCTTGTGAGCCGATGAATGCCCCGGTTAGGCTGCCTCCTCCCGCACCCAAGGGAGGATCCGCACCATGAGCAGCACCACGCCGCCCTTCCCCGACCGGATCGAGCTCAGGGGCGAAGGCCTCGTCCTGCGCGACTGGACAGAAGCAGACCTGGCCGCGATGCCGGCATTGTTCGACCACCCCGACATCGCGTACTGGACGCCGATGGTCTCACCCTTCGACGAAGCGGCTGCCCGCGCACGGTTGGACCGGGACCGGCGGCTGCGGGCGGAAGGCACGGCCATCCTGCTCGCCATCACCCTTGACGGCCAGGCGCCGCTCGGAGAGGTGATGCTGCGGCGCGCCCCCGAGGGTACGGAGATCGGCTATGCGGTGGGCCCGGCGCACCGGGGTCAGGGGCTGGCCGTGCGGGCGGTACGGGTGATGGCTGCCTACGCCTTCGAGCAACTGGGCGCGGAGCAGGTGATCCTGGAGCTGGAGGCCGAAAACGACGCCAGCGTTGCCGTGGCCGCCAAGGCGGGATTCAGCCTGCTCGACGTGCCGCTGATCAAGGGGGAGGAGAAGGGGCGGCCCTATGCCCTGCAGACGTGGGGGCTGCTGCGAGCATCGTGACGCCGTTCAGGGCGGTCATCCGCTGCTGGAGAGGGAAAAGGAGTCCGTATCGTGCGCGGGGGAGCGGCACAGGTCGCCGAGTCCCTGGCGGCGGGTGCGCCGGCGGCACGGCAGCCCTGCAGCGACGTCCTGCTGGTGCATCGCGAGCCCACTTCGCCGAGCTGGTACGGCCGGACGCCCTCGTTCGACGCCGGAGCCAGGCTCCCCGTTATGGGCGGCCGACAGCGGTGCGTGCGTGGCGGCGTTTGCCTGTGATCTGGCTGACCCGGCCACCGTACGGGGCTTCGCGCAGGGGGTCACCACTCACGCCGGCCAGGTGGATGTGCTGGTCAAGCGCGGGCTGGCCCTCACGAAGTCCCGGTTTGGAATCCGTACTCGCGGCCATACGAGCGTTCGACAGGCTTAGGCGCCCGGCGGCCCCCTCCCCGTGCCGGAGGGACGGGAACTGCGGCGTCGCCGGGGGGGAGAAGGGGGACCCGTATGACCGCACCCGAGGAGAACGGGGCCGTGTCCGTACGGGGCGCCGGACCCGTGCGGCGCCCAGGTCCGGGACGGGACGCGGTGCTCGCACTCGGACTGTTCGGCACCGCCGTCGCGGGCGTGGCCGCCTTCGCGAAGGCGGTGTCGGCGGACGGCATCGGGATCCCACTGGCCCCGATCGCCGCCTTGGCCCTCCTGCTGCTCGGCGTACTCCTGGCGAAGTGGAGCCTTGACCCGGTTCGGCCCCGGCGCCGGGCGCGCACCCTGGGGGCCGAAGGGAGCGCGCAGGCAACCGCGGACCTCCCCGACATCGGGGGCGAGGCCCTCGACCACGCCGGGGCCGACGCCGACGGGTTCGAGCACACCGTGGCGGCGCTGTGCGCCCGGGACGGTTGCACCTCGGTGGAGGTGGTCGGCGGCGCGGGCGATCTGGGCGCCGACGTCGTCGCGACGGCGGCGGACGGTCGGCGCGTGGTGATCCAGTGCAAGCACTACGCGCAGGACCACCGGGTCGGCTCGCAGGACCTCCAGCGCTTCGGCGGGACCTGCTTCGCGGTCCACGGGGCGGACGTCGCCGTGATCGTGACGACGAGCTCCTTCACTGCGCCCGCCGTCGAGTACGCCGACACCTGCGGGATCGTCCGTGTCGACGGCGAGGCGCTGGCCGCCTGGACGGAACAGCAAACCCCTCCGCCTTGGGCGTCGGGCGCCGGGGCCCCGGCGCCCGGCCCCGTTCCCCCGACAGGTGCGGCATGACGCTCTGCGATGGGGTGCTGCCTGCGGGGAGGGCGACGGTCACGGGCCGGGCGCCGTCACCTCGGCCGGCCGGCGGGTGGTCGTGGGGCGCCACTGCTGGGAATCGCCTGCCACGCTGACCGGCCCGTCGGATGGTCGGCAGGGGGAAGGTGACGCTGCTGGGCGCCCTGACCGACCAACCCCGGCCCCAGAAGGTGGTGGTCGACCTCCATCCCCTGTCCTTCCGCGACTCCTCGGGCCTCAACTCCCTCCTGGACGCCCGCAACCTCGCCCTTGAACACCACCAGCAAGACCTCACTCCCGCCGCGCCCGGCAAGCAGGTCCTGCGCCCGCTGGAACGGGCCGGAGCCCTCCGCCTGTGCAGGCAGCCCCCCTCCGCACGGTGCCTGTATCGGGACAGGGGACGGGGTTGCGGCGGCAGGCCAGGGTCGTGAACTGACACGCATGAGCGGCCCGCGGCGCGGTTACACGCTGTCAATGAGACCTGAACGCAGCCGGCCCGCGGGATCGGGCCGCCTCTCCGTACTGTGGCTGCTGCCCCTGCAGACCGCCCTCATGGTCGGCGTGGGGCTGATGGTCACCGGTCCGCTGGCGGACCAGTGGCCCGTGTCGGCCGAAGACGGCATCAACCGCGGCCTGGCCGCGCACCGCGGCGGACCCGCCACGCCCTTCTCGGAGTGGCTGTCCCTGCTGGCCGGCACCCAGAGCATCATCGCCCTCACCGTCCTCGCCGCGGCCGCGATGCTGGCGTTCTCGCGGGGGCGGTGGCTGCGGGAGGCGGTGTTCCTGGCCGGGGCGGTCGCCGCCCAGTCTGCGGTCTTCCTGCTGGTCACCATGGTGGTGGAACGGTCGCGTCCGCACGTGCCCCACCTGGACGCCGCCCCGCCGACCTCCAGCTTCCCGTCCGGGCACGTCGGCGCGTCGGTGGCCCTGTTCGGCGGCCTCGCCCTCCTCGCCGCGCTCCGTATCCGCGACGAGCGACGATGGCTGCGGCACGCCCTGGTCACCGCCCTGCTCCTGATCCCGCTGCTCGTGGCGTTCTCCCGGGTCTACCGGGGGATGCACCACCCCTCCGACGTGGTGGGCGGCCTGCTCAACGGCGCCTGCACCCTGCTGGTCATGGCGCACGCGCTGCTGCTGCCCGCCCCGCCCCGCCCGCCGGCCCGTGCCGTCCTCGGCGCCGTCCCGGCGGGCCGCCTGCCCTCGGAGAGCCTCCCGGCCGCCCGTGCCGCCTCCCGCGACGGGGCGGCCCGCCGGGCCGTGGTGGTCCGCCACCCGCACGGCTGCGGAGCGGAACTGGCCGAGCGCGTGCGGGACATCCTGCGCCGCCACGGCTACGCCGCCCAGTCGTGGACGGCGACGTCCGCCGAACACGCCGCCGGCGGCCTCGGCGAGCGGATCGCCGGAGAGGACACCGCCCTCGTCGTGGTCTGCGGCGGCGACGGCACCGTACGCGCCTGCGCCGAGCTGCTGGCCGGTACGGGGATCCCGCTCGCAGTGGTGCCCTGTGGCACCGGCAACCTGCTGGCGCGCAACCTGCGCCTCCCCGCCGATCCGGCCGCCGCGCTGGAGGCGGCCCTGTCGGGGCAGACCGCGCGGATCGACGTGGGACGCATCCGGGCCGACGGGTTCGGGTCGGGCCGCTTCACCGTCATGGCGGGAGCCGGTTTCGACGCCGCCATGGTCGGCGACGCCTCCGAACGGGTGAAGCAGCGCCTCGGCTGGGCCGCGTACGTCCTGTCCGCCGCCCGCCACCTCGGCGATCCCCGGATGCGCCTGTCGATCCGCCTCGACGGGGGCCCCGTACGGGAGCGCCGCGCCCGCATGGTCGTCATCGGCAACGTCGGCAGTCTGCAGGGCGGGCTGCCCCTGCTGCCCGACGCCCGGCCCGACAGCGGCCGGCTGGACGTGGTGCTGCTCGCCCCCGGCGGGGTCCGTGGCTGGCTCGCGGCGGCGAAGCACCTCGGGGCGCGGATGCTGCCGGGCCGGGCGGAGTCCGGGCCCGGCGGCACGTACGGCACCGTGGCGGGCGGCGCGCTGGAGTACTTCAGCGCCGTACGCGTCGACATCCGCTTCGCCCGGCCCCAGCCGCGCGAGCTCGACGGCGACGTCATCGGCGCCGGCACCCGGCTCAGCGCGGAAGTGGAACCGGGCGCGCTGCGCATCTGGCTCCCGCCGCGCACGCCGTCCACACCGGGGGAGCAGCGGCAGTCGGCCGCGGCCCGGGGCACCGCCGCGGACGCCGGTTGCTCCGAGCCGGTCCCGCATGCCCTCGGCGGCTGAGCCGGGCCATGGAGTAACGACTTCGACAGGGGGTGCGAGCATGGGAACCGCGACACGGGTACCGCAACGCCAGGACGTGGCGGCGGCGGCGCCGGCCGTGCCGGAGGTGGAGGGCGAGGAGCTGTCCGCCGAGGAAGCCGTGGCCGCGCTGCGGCGCCACGGCGGTTGGAGCCTCGTACGGGACTCCTTCATCCGCTTCCGGTACGCCGACGGCTTCAGCCACTCCAGAGCGCTGGCCCTGCAGACCGTGCTGTCCATCGTCCCGTTGGCCATCGCGGTCATCGGACTGTCCGACACGCTGCACACCGAGGCCATCGGGCGGATAGCGGAGCTGACGATACGGCGGCTGGCGAGCGGGCCGAGCCAGGAAGTGGTGGACGACGCCCTGGAGCAGAGCCGGCACCAGCCCGGGGACGGAAGCCAAGCCGCCCTCTGGCTCGGTCTGTTGTTCTCGATCGTGAACGTCACCACCGCGCTGTGCCAGGTGGAACGGGGTGCGAACCGCATCTACGGAACGGAACGCGACCGGCCGTTCCTGCACAAGTACACGCGAGGGCTGGTCATGTCCCTGCTCGCCGGCCTGCCGCTCGGGCTCAGCTTCGCCGTCACCGTCCTCGGCGCTCACCTCAGCCGCGCCGTGGCCGAGGTGTACGGACTCGGCCCGGACGCCCTCCATGCCTGGGACCTGCTGCGCTGGCCCGTGGGCATCGTGCTGGCCCTCCTCGCCACCAGCGCCATCTTCCGCCTCTCACCCCGCCGCACCCAGCCCGGTTACACCTGGCTGGCCTTCGGCGCGACGGTGTACCTGGTGCTGTGGCTGCTGGCGACGTGGGGGCTCAGCCTGTACGTCGGCTCCAACGGCTCGTTCGCCACGGTGTACGGGCCCCTCAGCGCCTTCGTCTCCCTGCTGCTGTGGTCCTACCTGACCTCCATGGCGCTGTTCCTGGGCTTGGCCTTCGCAGCGCAGTTGGAGGCCGTGCGGGCCGGGGTGACCGAACCGGTCACGGAGGATCCCGGCGTCTGAACGCGCGCCGTGCCCGGACACGCCCGGCAGGGCAGCCGGCAGTCCCTGGCGCGCGGCGGAGAACACCTGAAAGGAAGCACCACGACCATGGCACGCACGGCACGGCCCTCCACCGCGAGGCGCCTGTTCGCCCGACTCGCCTCCGTCCGCCCGGGACCGGACACCCGGTTCGGCGCACGGCTGCTGACGACGGTGACCGCGACCGCCCTCGTATCGGTGCCCTTCGCGCTCGCCGTGGTGCTGGTCGAGTCGCAGTGGGCGCCGCTGATCCGACTGGACCACGGGACCGCCGAGCGGCTGCACACGGCGGCGCTGGAGCATCCCGGGTGGGTGCGGGTGCTCGACTTCCTGACCCACGTGGTGTGGGATCCGGTGACGATGCGGCTGCTCGTGGCGGTGCTGGTGGTGTGGCTCCTCGTGCGCGGCGCCGTACGGCTGGCCCTGTGGGCGGCCGTCACCGCGACGGCCGGCGGCCTGCTCGGCCTGCTGGTGAAGAACGTGGTCGCACGGGCCCGGCCGCACCTGCCCGACCCCGTCTCCCACGCGCCCGGGTTCTCCTTCCCCTCCGGACACGCCATGACGGCCACCACCTCCTGCGCGGTGCTGCTGCTGGCCCTGCTGCCGCTGGTGCCCCGCCGCTGGCGTCCGCTGCCGTGGGCGCTCGCGGCGGTCTCGGTGGTGGGTGTCGGATACACCCGCGTCGCGCTCGGCGTGCACTGGGTGAGCGACGTGGCGGGGGGCTGGCTGCTCGGGCTGGCCGTGGTGACGGCGACGACGCTGGCCTTCGAAGCCTGGCGGGCGGACGTCGGACGGCGCCGCACCACGCCCGCGCAGGGCCTGGAGCCGGAGATCCGCTCCGCACACCCCGAGCCGCCGCTGGGTCCCCGGGCCCGCCCCTGACCCCGTCGGCGACGCCCGCCTCCTGCTTGCCGGCGGCAGGGGCCGGCCAAGACCTTCTGTACTGCTTCGGACGAGCCGTTTTCTGAGCGGTATGCAAGCGGATTTGGTAGGGATGGGTATGGGCTGCCAACCAGGTGGCGCCGGCCGGACGCCTTGGCGTGGAGAGGGGCTGATTGCGATGGGGTGGCTGCCCACGAGGCTTCAACGGTGCCGGCTGTGTGCCGCGGACGAGGACACCGGAGAGGCACGGTCCGTCACCGTGACCAGGGATGGGCTGCTGGTGGTCTGGCACATGGCTGACTGCATGCACTACCGGGCCGACCGGGTCCTGGCCGGCCACGAGGACTGACGACCCGCCCTGGCCCGGCGCCGCCTGCCCTACGTGCCGGTGGTGGGATGGCAGCCGCAGCCCGCCCCTGGCACGCCGGGCGGGTAACACAGCGTGTGACGCCGGGGCGGTGCGCCGTGCGCGGGGCGGCACATCGCGGCCGTCTCCCCGGCCCCGGTTTCGCATCCCGAGTGGCCGAGAGTCCCTGGCTTCATGCGCGCACAACGGGAGGATCACCGGGATGTGGCCCGGCCGCCGCTGCGCTCCTAGGGCCACAGGATCAGTACTTCGTGCAGGTCTGCGTATCGTTGATCACCCAGTACATCGCTGCACGCGTCTGAGGGCCGTAGACACCATCCACCGGGATCCTGACCAGGGCCTGGAAGTCCCTCACGGCCTGGGCCGTGAGAGGACCGTACCTGCCGTCCACGTCGAGACCGTTGGCGCCGTTGCACTTGCGGAGTGCGGACTGAAGATCACCGACACCTTCGTTGTGCGTGCCCTGACCCATGACGCAATTGACCGACCCACCGTCCGACACCGGCACCCACGCCCCGTAGCCACCCACCAGGACTTTCGCCGACTTGACACACGCAGGCGTAGCCGCGCTCGCAGACGGAGCGAAGCCGATCAGCCCAGCGATCGATGCAGCCGCCATACCTGCAGCAGCAAAACGACGCTTCATGAGACTCTCCTCGAACAGGGGTGGGGAAGGCGGGCCGGGATACCCCCGTGACGCCCCGGACCGCAGTCGGCCTCCCGGCCAGATGAAGATCACCTTACCTATGCGTCTGTGACAGCCCCATGACAGAACCGAGTTGGTATGTGACAGCTCCTTCGTCCCCGAGCGTGCGCCGCCCGCCGCGACGTCGTGCATCAAAGCTGCTCAGGAGCAGCAGGCAGGGCGATCCGGACGGGCCGCAAGGTCAGGGTTCGTGGTTGATCGGTGATGCACCCGGAGGGTGTGACTGATCCCGACAGTAGGCTGGCCTGGACAACTTCGCTTCTCGACGGTGCGCGTTCCGTTCCTGGCGGGCCTCGCTGGCGTACGCCTCTACATCTCCCATTCCTCAGCGCAGAACGTGGCCTCGCTGACGGCGGCGTCTCCAGCCCTCGTCGCGTTCAGGACCAGCTGGAGTCCGTCCCAGACGGCCGCTGCGTTGGGGCAGAAGCGCAGGCCCAGGTCATGGTCCTCGACATGTTGGATGATGGCCGCTTCGAGGGCGGAAGGGGACCCACCGACGAGCGGGATACCGGCGTGGATCACCTGGGGTCCGGTGCGGCCGTAGGAAGTCACCGCGCCCAGGCGCGGAACACCGTGAGGATGCCGCCAGTAGTGCGCGCTCACCCCGGCCTGCTCGAACCGCTCCTCGCTGAGATGCCATGGGCCTGCCTCGGCGGACCACCAGTGGGGGAAGTGCCCGATCCGGCCTGCCGGCGTCTCTCCGTCCAGGGCGGCCGCCACCTCGGGCGGGCTCATCCCGAACCGGAGCGGCCCGACCCGCTCCAGAGGGACCCATTCCCACAGGAGCCGCTCGTGCTCGGGCACCATCGGCCAGGCGCCCGGGTTCTGTACCTGCTCGCGGACGTCACGCCAGTGCATGATCGGTGCTGTCGCGTAGGGGTCGTGGGCCAGCTCCGGCCCGACGAGCAAGGCAGAGGTGATCACCGTGTCCTTCTGCACCAGCCAGCCCTCGGCAGACAGTCCCAGTTCCTGCCTGGTTCCCAGGGACACCCCCCACGCCGCGACCTCCGGGTCACCGCTCCAGTTCGCCCGTACCACGACCCCTTCCGAGCGGGCGAGCCCGTGGATCTCAGCGCGGAGCTCGGAGGGGACCCGGCCGATCAGCTCGACCTCCCCGAGCCTGACCAGGGGACCTTCCAGGGCGTTGACCGCCACGGCGACAAGGATCATCCCCTGGTCGTAGATACAGGTCAGACCCGTCTTCTGGTACTCCTGCCAGTACGTTCCGTTGGCTGCAACCTGCCCGTTGCCGGCGAGCGGTCCGCCCAGGGCGGCCTTCACCTCGTCGGAGTCCATCCCGAACCGCAGCGGACCCACCCCCACCAGCGGATCGAGCACCCAACGCTGCCTGTCCTCCAGCTTCGTGCGCAACCAGCCCATCTCCGCCCCCTTTCAGCGCGGGCAGACCACCCGCCGATCACGAACCGAGACTAGAAGCCCCCTCTGACAGGCCCGATGGTCCGGTTGCGCATCTGCTCGGCCTTCTCCGCGCCGGCGCGCGCTGTGGCCGAGGAGGCGGGGCAGGCGGTATGCGGTTCACGACTCCCTCGATGCCGCCGAAGCTTTGGTGCGGTATGAGCCTCGTTGTCACGGCGTCGAGCCGCCGGTCAACCGGCGGTGCGGCCGCCGACCGCGTCTGCCAGCCACGCAGTGGCGGTTTCCGGACGTTTCGGGGCGCCCGGGGTGTCGGGTCGGGAGACGGCCGGGATGCGGGGCAGGAGCGGTGGTGGCGGCCGCCGTGCCGCCGTCGCTGCGGCGATCCCCCTGCGGGGTCGCGCGGCGAGGACCCGACCAGGAAGGAGAGAGGACCGTGCTGATCACTGTCACCCGTTCCGGGGGCTTCGCCGGGGGCGAGAAGGAGCGCGTGCTCGACACCACGGGCCGCAGGGACGCCCCGCGATGGGAGGAACTGGCGCACCGGGCCGTCGAGTCCACGGCGGACGGGTACCACTACCGCATCACCGTCGACGGCCGGGCGGTCGACGTCCAGGACCCCTATCTGTCCGAGGAGCAGAGGGAACTGATCCGCGGGGTGCTCGGCGAGGGCGCCTGATCGTACGCGCCGGAGGGCCGGGCCGTCCATCCACGGGGCGGCCCGGCCCTCCTGCGTACGATCACTGCTGCTGGCGGCGCACCGTGTCGCCCCAGTAGCCGCCGACCTCCCGGTGGTAGGCGGCATCACCGAGGTGCTTCTCCCTGACGAAGTCCGGGGCGTCCTTGATCTGTTCCCTGGTCCGGTCGACGTAGACCTTCTCCTCGGTGGTGTCGACACGGGTGATCGTGCCGGCGGGCAGGAGCACTTCCCTGCCGAAGATCCAGGGGCCGGTGTCGACCACGATCCAGGAGGCGTCGGTTTCGTACGAGTGCTTGTCGACCTTGCCGATGGAGCCGTCGAGGGCCTCCACCTTGTAGCCGGTGAGGTCCCTGTCCTCGAAGTGGGCGACGGTCAGGTGGTAGGCCCAGATGTTGTCGTTCACGGGTGCGGGTTCCCTTCTCGTGGTGGATCAGTACGCGGACGCCCAGGCCGAGCAGGCCGGCTGCGACGTCGGCAGGGTGGGGCGGCGGGGGCCGGCCATGCGGGTGCCGGGGCCGGGTCGGCCGGGGCAGCACGGGCGGGAGGCGGCACAGTTGCCGCGGGACCGTGCCGGATCCGGACGGGCAGCGTGGGCGGCTTGCGCCCGGGGGAGTGGGTCGCCATGCGGCTCGCCTGCCCCGGATCGGCGGATCGACGCACGCCGGTTCCCGGCGTCCGGGGGCGGTGGGACGTGGACATGCCTGCGCCGATGCCGGCGGCAGGCAGACCGGTCGGCGGGACGGCGAGGTAGGCGAGCAGGCCGGCGATCCCGCGGTCGGCCACCGCCGGGCGGCGGAAGCGGGCTCCGGCGGCGACGACTTAGCGGTTGCGTCGGCCGTCGCGGACGCGACTGCGTGGATGCGGGCTCGTACGAGCCAGCCGCATCGAAGCTGCGTCGGCCCCCCGTCCAGGACGAACGCTGGCCCACAAAAAGACCCCCGTGGCGCGCGCCGGGGTACCGGCGCCCGGTGGCCGACCGGACAGGGCCGCGGCTGCCGGCCCCGCCGCGAGCCGACGCGTTCGGCCCGTCCTGGCGACTGGCCAACGTGTGATCCAGTACACATCCGGTGCGGCGGTGACTCTTCTCCTCGTCGTCGGTCATATAGACGACCACAACGAAGCACGGAAGGCCTCGCCATGACCGACATGCTCACCGCCCCCCGCCCTGTCCTGTCTGCCGCGTCCGCGTCGCGGTCTGCCGCGCGGTGGACCGTGGCCTGCGGTGTGGTGGCGGGGCCGCTGTTCCTGGCGGCCGGCCTCGCCCAGGGCTTCGCGCGAAACGGCTTCGATTTCACCCGGAACGCGATCAGCCAGCTCGCCCTCGGCGAGGCGGGCTGGATCCAGACGGCCAGTTTCGTGCTCACGGGGGCGCTGCTGATCGCGGGCGCGGCCGGTCTGCGGCGGGCCTTGCGCGGCGGCCCCGGCGGGACGTGGGGCCCGGCCCTGATCGGGGTCCTCGGCGTCTCCTTCTGCTTGGCGGCGGCCTTCCCCGCCGACGCCGGGGCGGGATTCCCGGCCGGGGCGCCCGAGGCGACCGTGATGAGCGGACACGGAACGGTCCACATGGCGGCCGGGATGATCGGCTACCTCGCCCTGTGCGCCGTGTTCGTCGTCCTGGCCCGTCCGCTCGCGTCCTCGGGCCTGCGGGGCTGGGCCGTCGCGTCCCGTGTCGTCCCTGTTGCCGTCCTCGCCTGTTTCACGGCCTCGGCCTCCTCGGTCATGGCGTTCACCGTCGGCGCCGGTCTCGGCCTGCTGTGGCTGAGCGCGGTGACGGCCCGCCTGGCCGGCATGCCGGCCGACCGCTAGCCGCCCGCCGTTCGAACGGGCATGATCAACCAGACCACCATCGACACGCTACGAAACGGGGCACCCATGACCGACGCCGTGAAGGGTCCTGCCAGCTACTTCCCCTCCATCGAGAAGAAGTACGGCCGTCCGATCGCCGAGTGGAAGGACCTCATCCGCACCTCCTCGCTGACCAAGCACATGGAGCTGGTCAACTGGCTCAAGTCCGAGCACGGGCTCGGCCACGGCCACGCCAACGCCCTCGTCGCCCACACCCTCGCGGAGGACAACGGCAAGTGATCAGGCGGCGCCGCCCAGCCTTGCGGTCAAGCTCACCGTCCCGGGACGGTTGGCCTCACCGACCAGCAGGGCGGCCAGTTCGGCTCGGCTGCTCGACTGGTGCAGATCACTGACCTGGCCGTCACCGACTTCGACGACACGCCACACCCCGTCCGAGCGGAGGGCCACGTCGGTTGTGACGAACCGGCATCCCAGCCGCCGCACCGCCGGCCCGATGTGATCGAGATCCGGGACCAGCCCGCGCCCGAACGGACTGTCCGGATGCGGCGTCAGCAACCTGGGCTCACCGTCGAGCCACCAGACGCGCACTTCAGCCGCGACGGACTCAAGGCGGGAGAACGACTCGAAGGCGCGGAGAACGATCCCGCCGGCCAGGAAATCCTCCTGTAGCTCTACGAAGCGCCGCACGACCCGCGTCAGACCTGCGGCGTCGGCGAGATCCGGTATGAAGCACGCCTGCTCCCACTCGTGCTTGCGCGATTTGACGTAGTCCTTCACGATGCCCGCGCCTGGTGGCAGGGACCCGGCGAGAGCCGCCAAGTCGTCGGCCGTCACCATCTCACCGGGCTTTGCAGGACGCCAGACGCTCGCCGGCGTGACGTCGGCAAACGTTGCATGCCACCCCGGCAGTTCGTGAGCGGTCCGGTATTGCTCCGGGGTCACCAGCAGCTCGGTGCCGCGCCGGTTCAGGGCACCAGCCAACGCGGCGTACCGACCGCTTGGAATCATCCAACCCCGGTACCACACACGTCCCAGGCCGGCCGGAACGTCCGCGACTGCCTGCTGCACGTCGCCCTGCAACAGGGCGTCGTGGTCGATCAGCCCCACTGCCCCGCCACAGGCGCGGACCTCCCGAGCTTCCAGCGCGAAGTGTTCGTCCACGCGTCGAGGGTTGAGTGCATCACGGCAGTACAGGACGGGAATCGGCATGACCGCCACGCTACGCAACCTCCGACTCTCGGGCCACGGGATTCCGCGCCCCTCTGGGCAACGACCGGCGGCCGGCACAGAGTTTCCCCGATGGTCTGCGGCGTACGGATGCCCGCCCCGAGCGGCGGTGTGCGGCTGAGGTGGTCAGCCCCCGACGTGGATGCCGGGGCGACGGGCGGGGTCGGGTTCGTGACTGCGGATGATCTCGCGGGTGACCGGGGCGGTGTCGCCGCGTCCCAGGAGGAAGTAGCGGACCATGTGCACGAGCGGGCTGCCCTCGGCCCAGGCGAAGTGGCAGTGCGGCTGGACGCCGGTGGCGTCACGCAAGGCCAGCAGGATGGCGGCGATGGCGTTCGGTGCGGCCGGGGCGGAGGCGCGCAGGATCCGGTGGCCGCCGACCTCCGCCCCGTGGACGGTGAGGGTGTCGCTGAAGTCGGAAGGGTCGACCACGTCGATCTCGAGGAAGATGACGTCGGCGCGGCCGGGGACCGGGTTGACGCCGCGCTGCTCGCGTTCCTTGTCCCGGTACTCGGCGACGTCGCCGGCCTGCCGGCGGTTGGCGATGAGGTTGATCGCGTTGTCGTGGGCGAGGGTGTCGTCGATGAACCGGCGGGCGTCGGCGTCGAAGACGATGCGGTCGGCGCGCAGTTCGGTGGTGCGCGACACGCGGGAGATCAGCGACACGACGATGATCCCGGCGATGAAGAACGCGGAGATGACGATGCCGTCGGGCTTGTCGATGATGTTGGCGATCAGGGCGTAGAGCAGGACGGCGGTGAGCAGGGCGAAGCCCACGGCCGCGGCCCGTCGGCGATGGCGCGCGACGGAGACGGTGACGGCGAAGGCGCCGGAGACCATCATGGCGAGGATGCCGGTGGCGTAGGCGCCGGCCTGCTCGTCGACGTCGGCGTCGAAGGCGATCGTGATGAGGATGCACAGGAGCGTGTAGACGATCACGACCGGTCGGACGGCGCGTCCCCACTCGGGCGCCATGCCGTAGTCCGGCAGGTAGCGGGGGACGATGTTGACCAGTCCCGCCATGGCGGATGCTCCGGCGAACCAGAGGATCAGGATGGTGCTGATGTCGTAGACGGTGCCGAACGCCTCTCCGACCTGCTCGTGGGCCAGCCACGCCAGGGCACGGCCGTTCGCGGCGCCACCCGGTTCGAACAACTGGTGCGGGATGAGGAGGGTGGTGACGAAACTCGCGGACAGCAGGTAGACGCTCATGATGAGCGCGGCGGTGGTCAGCAGCCTTCGGGTGTTGCGGATCCGCGAGCGCAGCCGCTGCTCGGCATCGGCGCCTTCGGCGGCGACGAGCGGCATCATGCTCACGCCGGTCTCGAAGCCCGAGAGGCCGAGCACCAGCAGCGGGAAGGCGAGCAGCGCCGGGCCCATGAGGTCGCCGAAGCCGCCTCCGCCCGCCGTGAGGGCGTCGGTCCACGCCGACCAGGCCCCCCGGGTGGTGAACACGTGGACCAGTCCCACGCCGATGACGACCGCGTTCAGCGCGAGGAAGACGGCGACCAGGGGGATGGCCACGCTGACCGCCTCGCTGAACCCCAGCAGGAACACCCCGCCGAGTACGAGCAGCAGCACCACTGTCAGGGCGACCTCGTGGCCGTGCAGGACTGCGGGGAAGAAGGGGTTCTCCACGACGTGCACGGACGCGTCCGCCGTGGACAGCGTGATGGTGATGATCCACGACGTGGCCACGAAGCCGAGCAGGACCAGGACGAACAGCTTGCCCCACCAGAACGGCAGCAGGTCCTCCAGCATCGCCACCGACCCGGCGCCGTGCGGGCTCTCCTTCGCGACCCGCCGGTACATCGGCAGCATTCCCAGCAGAGTCAACGCCACGATCAGCAGCGTCGCCAGCGGTGAGACCGCTCCTGCGGCGAGAGCGGCGATGGCGGGCACGTAGGCCAGGCTGGAAAAGTAGTCGACACCGGTCAGGCACATCACCTTCCACCACGAGTGCGGTTCGCTATGCCCCTCATCGGCCGCCGGCCCCACCGGCTGCACCTGGTGCCGCAGCATCCACCGCCCCAGCCCGCCCGACGGCTGGGGCCGAAGGGCAGGGCTGTCCACCACCTCGGGCATGCCCGTGTAATCCGCGTCCCTCATATCCCCCATCAACCTTTCCAGCCTGCTCACCACACGGCCACCAGCGCGGGGCCTCACGACGATCATCGAGGATGGGGCCGCCGCCGACGCGGACCCGCACCGAACGGACCAGTCCCCTCACCCGCCCTGCCCTTGTGCCCGGCGGTCCATTCACCACCCCCATGCGTGCTTTCCGGCCTGAACGGCTTCGCCGTGTGGGCTGCGGAGGCGGGGGAGAGAGGGGGCGCTTGTTCGGTACGCCGGCGCGGGGAGGCGGTCCCGCGGCTGGGCAGGAGCTGAGGCCAGGTGTGTTCCGCGCCTGACGGACGCGGCCGGTTTTCACTGGATCGCCCGGACCCCCGTGTGCAGAGCCGGCCGGCCGCAGTCGGCCGCCCGCGCCACGGACAGCGGCCGGCGCCTGCGGACCGGCGTGCCGATGTGCCACCGCACGACGCCACAGGGGCGGGGGCGCGACAGGCGGTGGGCCCGTTGCCGGTGAAGCGGGCGCGGTGGGCCGGCCGGTGGTGAAAGTCAGCTCGTTCGGGGAGTGCGTCCCTGCGTCCCGGGGCAGGCGCGGTCAGGTAGGGCACCTGTGAAGAGTCCCCGGGTCGGGGCCGGTCACCTGATCGGCCGGCTTCGGCCCCTGACGCAACTGACGCCAGGAGGCATGAGCATGTCGCAGGTCAAGGAGTCCATCGAGGTCGACGTCCCGGTTCGCACGGCGTACGACCAGTGGACGCAGTTCGAGTCGTTCCCGCAGTTCATGGACGGCGTCGAGCGGATCGAGCAGCGCAGTGACACCCTCACCCACTGGGTGACGAAGATTGCGGGTGTCCAGCGGGAGTTCGACGCGGAGATCACCGAGCAGATCCCGGACACGAAGATCGCCTGGGTGACGGTCGGAGGCGAGACGGAGCAGTCCGGGCTGGTGACGTTCCGGCCCATCGACCCCGCCCATACCGAGGTGACCTTCATGATGGACTTCGATCCTGACGGGATGGCGGAGAACATCGCGGACAAGTTCGGGTTCGTCGACCGGCAGGTCAAGGGCGACCTGAAGCGGTTCAAGCACTTCATCGAGGACCGCGGCGCCCCGACCGGTCAGTGGCGCGGCCAGGTCTGACCCGCACACCGCCACCCCCGTGCCGGGCCTGGGCCGGGCACGGGGGCGGCCCCGGCCCGGTCGGCTCACCTCCGCCCTCCGCTCGGCTGACTCTGAGCCGGAGCCTGCGCCGCTGACGCCCCTCGACGCGGCCGGTGTACCGGGAGTGCGGTCCCGTCCGCCGGTGGTCCGCACCGCACAACTCGCGAGAACCCGGCTGCCGGACCGTTGACCGCGATCGGCTCGGCGCCGGCCCGGCCGCCGTCGAGGCACGGGACGGGACGCGGGAGGTGTTCGGGCCGGGTGGCCGCAGCGGTCCCTCCGGTTCTGGCGGTTCCCGATCACGGTGAAGTGGCAGCCGGGGCGGGCCGGGAGGCGTAACGTGGCGGCCAGGGCAGGCGGGGGACGGCTGAGCGGGGTAGCGCGGGATGGTGGGCAGGCCGGTGCCGGGTCGCAGCGATGACGCAGGCAGTGACGTCCTCGACACCTATCTCGCCGATCTGGCGGGCCGGTGTGGGCCGGCCGTGTTCGAGGCCGTGTTGGCGGCGGTGCGGGGTACGTGCGCGATGCTGTCCGAGGGCCATCCAGCTCTGCTGGAAGGACCGGACGGAACGGCGTTCGGTCCGCAGCTGCAGCGCGAGTACCTGGCCCTGCTTGCGGTGCTGATGACGGGGCGTACCGATCTGGAGGTCATCGGCGTCCCGACCGCCGGTGGGACGGCGGGCTGGGCGGTGGTCGAGCCGGATGTCGCCGCCGACCCGGACGCGGCAGACGCCGTCCGCGCCCGCGTCGCGGCCGGGGAGGCCGACCGGGCCGAGGCCCTGGACGTGCTGGCGTCCGCCTTCCCGCCTCCCCGTCGGCACCCGCGCTGAACCGGCGCTGCCGAGCCGCGGTCCGGGGTGGCGGCGGCTCTCCTGTGGTCATACCGCCGGCGTGAGTGCGGCGAGCAGAGCGGTGTGGAGGACACCGTACCCGGCCGCCCGGCAGGGCACAGCGATCCCCGGCGTCTGCACCGGGGCTACATGGCAGGTGACCATGCCGCCGTAGCCGTCGCGATGACGTCCGAGCACCGCGTCGGGTCATCGGCGAAGGCGTCCGCCCATGCCGTGCCCGCCGCGGTTGCTTGACGCGCTCGATGTCTACGGGGCTACGCGGGCCTGTGAGACCTTCGCCCGGGATCGCCGGCCGCCCGGGAGCCGACGGTAAGAGGCAGTACGCGTCTTGCCGTCCGGCCGCATACCGGCCACTTCTCAGGAACGACCGGCGGCGTGATGAGCGCGGGGCCTGCCCGAGGCTGGGCACCCGCTTCTGCACGGAGCCGGCCCGCCTCAGCCTGGACTGACGGCCCTGCAGAACGCCCCGAACCCGGCGCAGAGCAGGCGCAGGCTCCGGGTGAATTGCTCGTCCTGGCTCAGACGGGGCATCGAGGGGCCCGTGAGCATGGGGAACCGCTCGTGCAGTTCCACGTGCAGCTCCGGGGTGACGGCCAGAGGCGCGGCTCGGCTGGTTCTGTTCCTGGAGGACGAAGCCGGTGACGTGGCTGAGCAGGGTGTCGGCCGCGATGCCGCAGTGCTCGGCGGGCAGGCCCGCGTCGAGGAGGCCCGCGAGGGCTTCCCTCCCGGCGTCGTACGCCCGTCGGCAGACCCGGTGAGGCGGTCGGCGACCTGGCGCCCGTGGTCTCGGCGCGGTCGGTCGCGACACCCTGCGCTCGCGCCCCCTCCCCTGGGGAGAACGGCCACGGCGCAGTGGCGGTCTACGGGTTCACCCTCGCAGCGGCGACGTGGGCGGTCAGCCGCCACCGTCCCCGCCCGGCGACGAACCGGACGACGGCGGGCCGGACGACGGCCTGAGTCGGGCGTCCCCTGGGGGCGGGGAACACCGAAGGGCCGGACCCCAGATACGGTCCGGCCCTTCGATCGTCGTCACGGCGCGACGAGACGTGCGCCGCGGGACGGGCTATGCACCCTCGTTGCCACCGCGCAGTGAGTGGACCATGCTCTGCAGGATCCGGAACGCCTCTGACTGCTCCGTCTCGGTCAGGCCGGCCAGCATTCGGGTCTCGACGGAGCGGACCGCTGCGCTCGCCTTCTCGAGGCTTCGTCGGCCGCGAGGCGTGAGCCGCGTGGGAAGCGCCTTCCCAACGGGTGCCTCCGCAGGCCTGGTCACGTAGCCGTCTCGCTCCAGGGCCTGGAGCAGCACGTTCATCGTCTGGCGTGTCACGAACGCGCCCCGCGCGAGCTCGGAGTTCGACAAGCCCGGTCGTTGCGCCAGCAGCTCGAGGCAGGAGTAGTGCGTCACGCTCATCCCGAGCGGCCGCAGCACTTCCTCCATGGCCGCGCGCAGCGCGCTCGACGCTTCTTTGAGCAGGTAGCCCAGTGACGTCTGCAGATCGACGCCGACACCTTCTTGACTCATGTCAGCATTCTGACATAGCTTGCTGCGTGTCAGAAAACTGACACACAAGAAAGAAGGAGCGCCCTCATGCCCGCCACCGGCCCCGACTTCATCTCGTTCCAGGTGCGCGACCTCGACGCTTCCCAGGCGTTCTACGAGCAGTACCTGGGCCTCGTCCGCTCGCCGGCCGGACCTGCACACGCCGTCGTCTTCGAGACGAAGCCGATCGCGTTCGCGCTCCGCGACGTCATTCCCGGTACCGACCTCGCATCCGTCGCTCAGCCCGGCATCGGCGCCGCGATCTGGCTCCACGCCACCGACGTCCAGGCCATCCACGACGCGCTCGCCGCCGACGGTCACACCATCGTCTCCGCACCGATCGACGGTCCCTTCGGCCGGACCTTCACCTTCGCCGACCCCGACGGCTACCACGTCACGCTCCACGACCGCGCCTGATCGACCGAACGCCGCCGGGCGATCAGCGACGGTTGCCCCCAGTGGCGCCCACCGCGCCAACACCGACCGGACTGCCTACCGCGTCGCTAACCAGCGCCTCAACGCGCAGATCCACCTCGTTGGCGAGGTGGTCCCGTCCGAAGGCCGGGCCGTTAGCGTGACGTTCACGGTGTGGCAGGGTGGTGGGGCATGTGGGCCTTCGGGGTCCTGTGAACGCGAGAGAGGTATGTCATGAACGAGGCCGAGCTCAGGGCGCTGTTCGACGAGATCGACACGGACGGGGACGGGCGGATCAACATCGTCGAACTGGCGGAGGGGTTCAAGGCCGAGGGTGCCCAGGGGCACCTCGCCGAAGAGGTCAAGAAGGCCATGACGGCCGACGCGAACCACGACGGGGTCCTGGACTTCGAAGAGTTCCGCACCCTGCTGAAGTAGGCGCAGGCCTGACAGCCTGAGCGGCTGGGCAAGCCTCAACAAAGGCCTGGGCAAGCCCTTCGTGTCGCGGCTTGCCCAGGTTCCCGCTACGGGCGCTCACCACGAGGGGCAGGAGGAAACCACCCGAGCCGGCGACCGGATCCTGCCTAGGAGGCGCTCGCGCTCCTCTCGGCGGCGCGCCGCTCCCATTCCCGGCCGATGCTGCGGATCAGCGCCGGGTAGACGCCCAGGTAGCGGAAGGGCTTGATGCCCAGCATGTAGAGCGCGCCGAGGCGCCCGTTGGGCTTGACCAGGACGGCCATCTGGCCGCGGTGGCCGCCGGATCCGTCCGGGACCCAGCCGATGTGCATCACTCCGTGCATGGTCCGGTTGGCCATCTCCGCCGCCCACTCGTCATGGGTCAGGAAGACGGAGGTGAACGGGACCGACGTGGTGTCCGGGCCCCGGGGGCCCTCGCGGAGGTCTGCCGGGAGCCGGTCGCGCAACGTCGGCACCCGGGCGCCGATGCCGTCGGAGGGCTTGTCCCAGCCGAAGAGGGCGCCGAGCTTCCAGCGGAGTGCGAAGAGCGCGCGGCCCACCGGAGACGGAACGGGATCGCCCTCGCCGTTCGCGAACTGGTCCACGAGCAGGACCAGATCGTCCGCTCCACCCGGTGTCGGCAGTTCCCAGACGTCCTCTACATGGAAGTCGCCCGCGATCTCGTGGATCCGCCAGGGGCGGGAGGTGTGCGCGGTTTTCGGGAGTCTCACGAGCAAGCTCCTGTCTATACGATGCCGTATAGAAGAAGGCTAGCAGCCCTCTATACGCTCCCGTATAGAGGGGTCCTGCGTGAGGGGAGACATCGTGGGCGTGACCCGCACACCACGCGGCAAGTGGATCGACGAGGGCTTGCGGGCGCTCGCCGCGGGCGGACCCGAGGCCGTCCGCATCGAGGCGCTGGCGCAGGCGCTCGGCGTCAGCAAGGGCGGTTTCTACGGCTACTTCCGCAACCGCGGCGCACTCCTCGACGAGATGCTCGACACCTGGGAACGGTCGGTCACCGAGGCGGTGATCGAGCAGGTCGAGAGCAGCGGTGGGGACGCCCGGGCCCGGCTGGAGCGGCTGTTCACGCTCGTCGCCGAAATCGAGGGCGGGCCGGCGACCGGCGTGGCGCTCGACCTCGCGATCCGCGACTGGTCGCGACGCGACGAGGCCGTCGGGGAGCGGCTGCGTCGTGTCGACAACCGGCGCATGGACTACCTGCGTTCGCTGTTCCGCGAGTTCTGCGCCGACGAGGACGACGTCGAGGTCCGGTGCATGCTCACCTTCTCGGTGCGGCTCGGCAGCTACGTCGTAGCCGCCGACCACGGCGCCCACACCCGCGCGCAGGTCATGGACCTGACCAGGAAGTGGCTCCTGCGCTGAGGGCTATCGGGCAGTGGCGCGGCCCACCCGTGCCAACGGAGCGGCTCGGCGCCGCCTACAGGGCCGTGGGGCAAGTCGGCGCCAAGTCCAGGCCAAGGGGGAGCGGGCACGGTTGTCGTGTCCGCCGTCGGCATTCGATCCTGGAGCAAGCGAGCGTGTTCCCCAGTAGTGCCCCCCAAGGTCCCCCCATCCACGAGACGGGCGCGGTCCACCGCGTCTTCCGTCCGGCTTCCGCCCCCTGGCCCCGGCCGGTCAGGGGCGTGTCGGACGGAACGACGGACCCCGCCGCCGCGAGCACCGACCGCACGGGACGGCGCGGCCCGGGGAGCGCCGGCACGCACGAGGCCATGCCGGTGCCCGGTGCCGGAGCGACGCGATGACGCCACTCGACTCCGCGCCGCCCGGTGTCCTGGACGCCTACCGCACCTGCGAGTTCGTCACCTTGGCGAAGGACGGAACACCGCTGGTCTGGCCGACGGCGGTCGCACAGCGCGACGACGGAACCCTTCTGCTGACCACCTCCCTCGCGTTCGCGCAGAAGGCGCTGAACGTACGGCGCGACGGCCGGGTGGCCCTGCTCTTCTCCGACCCGACCGGCAGCGGCCTCGAACACGCCCCGCAGATCTTCGTCGGCGGTCGCGCCGAGTGCCCCGACAGGGTCATGGCGGGCCCGCGAGGTGCCGAGGAGTACTGGCGCATGCTCTTCGAGCGGCAGCCGCACAGCCGCTCGTACCTCAGGTTTCCCATGAGGCCGATGATGTCCTGGTACTACCTGCGCCTGCTCATCACCGTCGAACCGGAACAGGTCGTCGTGCGGCCGCCCCTGGACGAGCTGCTGAACCACGGCCTGCCGACGACCGCGACCGGCACGCCGCGACTGCCCGGATCCGAACAGCTGGGGAGCATGCCCTCGGCGGTCCTGGCCGCGCGCAGCGCCTCTGGGGCGCCGGTCCTGGCCCGCACCCTCCCGCAGCCGACGAGTTCGGGCTACCTGGTCGAGGTGCCGCCGGACTGCCCCGTCGAGCCGGGGCCGGCCAGTCTGCTGGTGCACCGGCACGACGAACTGCTCAACCACATGTACAACGCGCTCGTGCGCGGTGTCTTGCGGCGCACCGGCGCCGGATGGCTCCTGGTGCCCTCCACCGTGGTCGAGCCCATGGGCTCGGGCCGCGCGAGCGACGCCCTGCGGGTCCTGAGCCGCACGAAGCGGTCCACCGACCGCTACCTCCGGCGCCGCGGGCTGCGCCGCCCGAAGGTGCAGTGGGACCGGTTCCGCGCCCTCGCGGAGCCGGCGTCGCGGACGGACGGGAGCTGAACGTGCCGAGCCGCAGTCCTGCCCGGAAGGAGCCTGCGTGCGTACCGTGGTGAGCCGCTTCGCCTCGGCCCTCGCCCGGCTACGGCGCCCCTCCTCCCGTCCCGCGCTCCCGGAGCCGACCGACCGCGCACGGCCGTTGACGGTGATGCGGAGCCCCCACCACTGACAAGACAAGACAGCGGCCTCGCCCCCCGGCGGGAGACGCCTCCTGGTCCGCTCACCCGTCTACGATGTTCTTGTCATGATCGCATTGAAAGTGCTCGGCCCGTTCCGGCTCGAGGTCGACGGCCGTCCGGTCGATACCCGGGGCCGGCTCGCGCGGATGGTCCTGGTCCAACTGCTGGTCGCCCGTGGAACGGTCGTGCCCACCGAGCGCATCATCGAGAGGCTGTGGCCGACGCGCGTCCCGCCGAGCGCGCAGGCATCGCTCCATGCCTACGTCGCGCGTCTGCGGCGGGCCCTCGAACCGGAACGATCGCCCCGGACTCCGGCCCGGATCCTGGTCAGCGCGCCCTACGGCTACGCCCTCGCCGTGGAGCGGGCTGCGGTGGACGCCTGGGTGTTCGAGGACCAGGTGGCCGCCGGCTCGAAAGCGGGGCTCCCCGCGCACGCCGCCGCCGACGGCTTGACCCGGGCGCTCGCCACGTGGGGCGGGCAGCCGTACGCCGAGTTCGCGGACGAGCCGTGGACCGCTGGAGAGCGCACCCGCCTGGAGGAGATGCGCCGTAGCGCGCGCGAACGGCTCGCCGCGGCACAACTGCGCTGCGGACAGGCCGCGCAGGCACTCGCCGAAGCGAGGGCACTGACCCGGGAGCAGCCGCTTCACGAGGAAGGCTGGCGGCTGCTGACCCTGGCGCTGTGGGCCCGCGACCGCCAGGGCGACGCCCTGGCCGCGCTGCGGCAGGCCCGGCGCCTCCTCGGCGAGGAACTCGGCGTCGAACCCGGGCCCGCCCTGCTGGAGCTGGAACAGGCACTGCTGCACCGGCGACTGGACCTGCTCCACCGGGAGACCGGCGAATCCAGCATACCGGCCGTACCGGCCGTACCGGCCGTACCGGCCGTGTCCGCCGTACCCGCCGTGCAGCCGCAGCCGGCCCTTGCCGCGGAGACGGCAGGGGAGCCGGCCCCGACGGCGCTGGCGGCGGACCGGCTCCTGGGCCGCGACGAGGAGCTCGCCCGGCTCGCCTCCGCCGCGGACCGGGCACGAGAAGGCCGGGCACAGGTGGTCCTGGTCTCCGGAGAAGCCGGCATCGGCAAGTCGAGCCTCCTGGAGGCCGCCCTCCGGCAACTCCCCCCACAGGGCTGGCTGACCGCCTTCGGGCAGTGCCCGGAGAGCGAGGGCGCCCCGCCCGGCCGGGCCTGGTTCGACATGCTGCCGGCCCTCGCGCAGGCCGCCCCGCCGGGCCCGTACGCCGAGGAGCTCGCCCCGCTCCTGGCCCCCGGCAGCGAGACCGGCCCCGGGCAGCCGGACGGCAGCCCGGCCCGCCGCTTCCGGCTCCACAGGGCGCTGCTCGGCTGGCTCCGTGAGACGGCCCTGCGGCAGCCCCTGGCGGTCTTCCTCGACGACCTGCACCGCGGCGACCAGGAGAGCGTCGAGCTGTTCCTGCTCTGCGCCGAGCAGCTGTGCGACGTGCCCCTGCTCCTGGTGGGCTCGTACCGCACCGGCGAGGGCGATCTGACCGCCGCACTGGCCCGCCTCGCCGCCCGCCCGCCCGTACGACTGGCACTCGCCGGACTGTCGGACACCCAGGCGAAGGCGCTGCTGCGGCGCACGGCGACCGGCATGAGCGACCGGGCCGCGGCGGCCCTGGCCGAACGGGCCGGGGGAAACCCCTTCTACCTGCGGGAGAGTTCGCTCCTGCTGGCCGGCGAGGGCGAGGAGAAGGCACTGGCCAGCATCCCGCAGGGCGTCCAGGACGTGCTGCGGCGACGGCTGGCCCTGCTCGCGCCGACCGTCACGGCCGGACTGCGCCTGGCGGCCGTCGCCGGACGCGAGGCCCCGGTCGCCCTCCTGGTCCACGCCGCGGACCACGACGCCGACCAGCTCCTCGACGCCCTGGACGCGGGCATCACCGCGGGACTGCTCACCGAACCGCGACCGGGCACGGTCCGCTTCAGCCACGCCCTCGTACGGGACGCCCTGGAAGCCGACCTCACCCGCCTGCGGCTGGCCCGCATGCACTCCAGGCTGGGCAGGAGCCTGATCGCCCTCGGCTCCGACGACGTCGCCGCCACCGCCCACCACCTCCTGCGGGCGTCGGCGGTCGTGACGGCCGACGCCGCGCCCGCGGTGCACCACGCCCGCCTCGCCGGCGAGCAGGCCGTACGCCGCTACGCACCGCAGAACGCCGAGACCCTCCTCGGCGAGGCCCTGCGCCTGCTGACCGACCACCCGGCCGCCTTCGCCGGCCAGGACACCTCCCTGCTGCGCGTCCAGCTGCTCGGCCGGCTCGTCGACTGCCGGGTCCGGATGGGCGCCGTCGTGCCCGCCCGCGAAGCACAGCAGCAAGCCGTACGGGTCGCCCGCGCGGAAGGACGCGCCGACCTGCTCACCGCCGCCTACACCACCTGGACCGAACCGACCCCCTGGCGCGTCCGCGCGTACGCGGACTCCGACCCCGAGGCCGTCGAGGAACTCGGAAGGCTCCTGGAGACCCGGGACCTGGCCGACCGTGAGCGGTGCCTGCTCCTCGACCAGCTCGCCGACGCACTGGACGACACCGATCCGCGCGCCGTCACCGTCGCGTACCAGGCCGTGGAGCTCGCCCGCACGGTGGGCGAGCCACGCCTGCGGGGCCTGACGCTCACCTCGCTGCTGCGCCGGATCGACTGCGAACTCGACCCCGGCGCCTACCTGCCGCTCCACGAGGAACTCACCGAGGTCGCGGCCTCCCAGGACGGCCCCGAGTACTCCTGGATGAGCGCCTACACCGCCGCCCGCATCGCGGCCGCCCGCAACGACCCGGAGCACATGGAGCGGTGCCTCGTGCGTGCCGACGGGATCGCCCGCACCTACGAGCTCCAGGGCGCGTTCGCCGTGGCCCGTCTGCGCCGCCCCATGCTCGCCATGGCACAGGGGCGTTTCGAGGAGGCGGAACGGGAACTGGGATCGGCGGTGGCGGACCTGCGGGCCCGAGGGGCGGTGGACCTCAGCGGCCTGGCGGGCTTGGCCATCGGGTGCATCCGGCTGCAGCAGGGCCGCCTCGCCGAGGTCCTTCCCCTGCTCCTCGCGGTGTGGGAGCAGTACCAGCCGCACAACGAGGCCCTCACGGCACTCGCCCTGCTCGCCGCGGACCGGCCCGAGGAAGCCCGCGAGGTCTTCGGCCGGCGCGCTCCGCTCCTGCGCGACTTCGCCTTCTCCATCCTCGCCGGGCTGCGCGGAGCGGCCGCCATCGCCTTCGGCGACCGCGAGGCGGCCGCCGAGGTGTACGGGGACCTGCTGCCCCTGCGGGGGCTGGCGGGCGGCGCGAGCAGCCTCAGCCTCGTCTTCCGGCCCGTCGCCCAGACCCTGGGCGACCTCGCCCGGTTCCTGGGGCGCCCGGACGAGGCCCGGAGCCACTACCAGGACGCCGTGCAGGTGGCCGCCGCCTGGGACTCCCCCCACTGGGAGGCCGCCGCCCGGGCCGCCCTGGCCGGTCTGCCGGCGGCGTCCGCGTCCGGGTAGGGACGCCGGGTCAGCCGCCGGTCAGCTCGGCCGTGAACTCCGCCGCCAGATCGAGGAACTCCTCGGGCGAGTCCGTCGTCAGCTGGAGGTCCACCAGCACCTCGTCGGTGTCCGCCCGGCACATCGTCCGCAGGTGGTCGCAGATCTGCCGCACGGTTCCCCGCCGGTGGGTCTCCGCCGGGTCCGCTTCGGCCGTGGTGACGTGGGCGTTGACGCGGAACACCCGGCGCAGCGCCGCCGGGTCGCGCCCCGCCCGCTCGGCCGCCTCGCGCGCCACGGCCCAGAGCCCGTCGAGGTACGGCAGCGGCATCGAGGCGGCGAGCCAGCCGTCCGCACGCCGCCCGACCCGCTCCAGGGCGAACGGGGTGAACCCGCCCAGCAGGAGCGGAGGCCTCGGGCTCTGGAGGGGCTGGGGCAGGACGGTCGAGGGCGGGATCGTCCACAGCGGGCCGGTGTGGACGACCGAGCCGGACCGCCACACGGCCTCCAGGACGTCCAGGGTCTCCTCCAGCCGGGTGCCACGCCCCTGCCACGGGACCCCGGCGGCCTCGTACTCCTCACGCATCCAGCCCAGCCCGAGGCCCACGTCCAGACGTCCGCGGCTGATCAGGTCGAGGGTCGTCAGTGCCCGGGCGAGGACGAGGGGCGGCTGCCACAGGGCATTGAGCGTGCTGCTGCCCAGGCGCACCCGCTCGGTCGCCGCGGCCGCCACGCCCAGCGCGAGCAGCGGATCGAGGTGGGTGCCGTACCGGACCGGCATCCGCCCACCCGGGTAGCCCTCGGGCGGAGTCAGCGGCGCCAGGAGCCGGTCGGCCACCCAAAGGCTGTGGCAGCCCAGCGCCTCCAGCGCGGTGCACATGCCGGCGGCGCGGCCGGGATCGGCGAACGGGCCGAACTGGGGGACGGAGAATCCGATGCGCATCGGTGCGGGCCTCGATCGGTACGGGGGAGGGAAGCGGGACAGGACGTCCGGACAGAGCCGGACGGCACCGCAGCTCACGTGGCGGTGCGCCGGCCGCGGATCCGACGGGTCTCGCGCCGGTACTGCCGCTGCCCGAGCAGCTTCCAGAGCACCCTCGCCGGGAGGGGCAGACGGGCCAGGAACTCCCGGCGCCCGTCGGGCGGGCAGTCCTCCAGGATGGCTCCCAGAGCGATCATCAGCCGGTCCCTGGGCGTCTCGGCCAGACCCCGCTCCCCGACCGCCCGCCACTCCTCCTCGCCGACGTGGAGCGCGACCAGCGGCATGACCTCCCGCTCCTCCTCGTCCAGATGCGCGCACAGCTGCCGGTGGTGCCTGCGCAGGGACTCGGCCAGCTCGTCCCGGTCCGCCGACAGCGCCCGCGCCTGCCAGCGGTCCATGAGCACCTGGACCTCGTCCATCCCCTCGGTGAGCTCGCGGTGCTGTGCCTCCATCGCGAGCACCTGCTCGGCGTCGAGGTCCAGGTGGGGGAGGAGGACCGGCCAGAGCACCTCGTCCTCGCCGGTGTGGTGGGCGTGCAGGCCGACGCTGTACTGCCGCCAGTGCTCGGCGAGGATCCGGGCGCGTGCGGTATCCGAGGGCCGGACGTCCTGGACCAGCTCGGCCAGCAGGCGCGACTCGCGGCGGAACACCTGGTGGATCATCGCCATCTCGCGGGTGTAGGGGTGGACGGCGGGGTCTGGAACATTGCTCGTGGTCATGCGACCCAGTCTTCGGATCCCGGTTGCCGAGCACTTGCAGGCCACTTGCCATGCCGGCTCCACACCGGCTCTCGGCGGCGGCCGCTGAAGACCACCTGCCAGGAGTCGGAAATGGCCGTTGCACACCGCAGGCCGCCGCGGGCGAACGGCTGAGCCGGGCAACATCAGGCTTCGCCCGGCCCGTGCCGGTCAACGCATGGCCTCATCCTTCCTTTGGGGGGCTGTTGGGAGGCGGTCGGTGGTGTGAACAGTGCCCGGACGGTTTCGGTGGCCAGGTCTCGCAGCCAGGTGTGGGCGCGGTCGTTGTCGTAGCTGTGGTGCCACAGCAGGTACAGGGGGACGTCGGGCAGCGGGAGTGGTGGCGGCAGCGTGGCCAGGCCGAGTTGTTCCCGGGCCGTACGGGTGACCGCGTCGGGGAGGGTGACGACCAGGTCGGTGTCCAGGGCGAGTTGCAGGGCGAAGGCGGCGGTGGGCCCGGCGGCGACGACGCGTCGTTCGAGGCCGCGTGTGGTCAGGGCGTCGTCGATCGGGTCGCGCAGGCTTCCGCGCCGCGAGACGGTGAGGTGTTCGGCGGCTGCGTAGCGCTTGGGGCTCAGCGGGCCTTCGGTGAGCGGGTGGCCCGGGCGGACGGCGACGACCAGCCGGTCCCTGCCGACGAGGCGGTGGCGGATGTCGGGGAGTGTCGGAGCGCTGGAGCTTGATTCGAGGTCCACCTCACCCCGGCGCAGCTCGGCGTCGTCCCTCCCGGGTTCGGCGGACAGGCGCAGCCGGACGCCGGGGGCCTGGTGGTGGACGGCCGTGGTCAAGGCGGTGCCGCAGGCTGCGGTCAGGGCGTCGTGCCAGCGCACGGTGAACACCCGGTCCAGGGTTGCCAGGTCGAGTTCCTGCTGCGCGGAGAGAAGCTGCTGGGCCTGCTGCACGAGGGCGTGGACCTGGGCGCGCATGGCCAGCGCGCGGGTGGTGGGGACCATGCTGCGGCCGGTGCGGATCAGGATCTGGTCGCCGGTGGCTTTGCGGATCCGGCCCAGGGAGCGGCTCATCGCCGGTGCGGTGACGTGGAGGCGTGCTGCCGCGCCGCTGACACTGCCCTCTTCCAGCAGGGCGTCCAGAGCGGTGAGCAGGTTCAGATCCAGTTGCATGGGAGTAACTCTACAAGTGACAAGCATGCACTGGTTGTTCATGGTCCTGCGGTCTACCGTCGACGTGCGGGGGCGAGGCAACAGCTTCGCTCCGACCGATCCCAAGGAGCCCACCATGAGCACAGCCATGCCCTTCGACGCCGGCACGACGCTCCTGTCCGACGTGACCGCTGCGGTGAAGGCCGCCGGCGCCACCCTGCGCGACCGCCACACCTCGCACGCCCGGGGCGTGAGTCTGGACGAGGTCGTCGGCGAGATCCACGCCAACGACGACGCGGTGCTGGACGTGCTGCGGGAGCCGCTGCTGCGGTCCCGACCGGGGTCGCAGTGGGCCGAGGACGAGCTGGCCGGCGGCGCACTCCCGCCGGGGGAGTGGTGGGTCGTCGACCCCGCCGAGGGCAACATCAACCATGTTCACGGCATGGAGGACTGGGCCGTCACCGCCACCCTGGTCCGCGACAACCAGCCGGTCCTCACCGTCGTCCACCTGCCGCTGACCGGCGACACCTACAGCGCCGTCGCCGGCGGCGGCGCCCGTCTCAACGACCGGCCCCTGAAGGTGTCCGCCAAGACCGACCTGGGCGCCGCGCTCGTCGGCACCGGCCAGGCCAAGCCCGGCGAGGACGAGCGCACCTTCCGGCGGATCGGTGACTCCGTCACCGCCATGCTCGTCAACGGCCTGGTCGTGCGCGTGTCCGTTCCCGCCACGATGCAGCTCATCCACGTCGCCGCCGGACGCACGGACGCGTTCTGGCAGTTCTCCGACGTCCGCTCCGGCCTGGTCGCCGGCGCCTTGCTGGTCTCCGAGGCCGGAGGCGCCGTCACAGACCTGACGGGCGAGCCCTGGACCACCGGCAGCCGCGACTTCCTGGCGGCCGCCCCCGGCCTCCACGGCGCCGCCCTCGAGGTCCTCGCGCCGATCGCCTGACCGGGCACGTCCGCTCTTCCCCACCCCGATACCGCAAGGAGCATCACCGCATGACAAGCATCGGCATCCTGGGCGCCGGCCGCGTCGGCACCCACCTCGCCGGCAAGCTCTCCGAGGCCGGACACGCCGTCATCCTCGGCCGCCGGAGCCCGACGGAAGACACCACAGCGGCCACCGAAGGCACCGGCCCCCGCATCTCCTTGGCCGACCAGCGCACCACCGCCCGCACCGCCGAGATCGTGGTCAACGCGACGCCCGGCGACAGCGCCCTCGAGCGCCTGGCCGGCCTGCGAACCGAACTCGCCGGCAAGATCCTCATCGACGTCTCCAACGCCACTCGCGACGCCGCCGACGGCCTCCCCGGCGACCTGTGCTACCCCGGCAGCAGCCTCGCCGAGAAGCTCCAGGCCGCCCTCCCCGACACCCGTGTGGTCAAGACCCTCAACACCATGCTGTTCAGGGTCATGACCGCTCCCGAAACCCTGGCCACCCCACCGACCGCCTACCTCTCGGGCAACGACGAGCACGCGAAGAAGACCGTCACCGGCCTGCTCCGCGATCTGGGCTGGCAGCCCGCATGGATCGAGGACCTCGGCGACATCACCACGGCCCGCGCCACCGAGGCCATGATCCTGGTCGTGCCCCACGTCCTGCGCCGCAACGGCTTTGAGCCCTTCGCCGTCTCCCTCGCCCGCTGACCCCGGCACCGAACGGGTGCGATCGAAGAGCCCCCGCCGGTCACAGCTTGATGTTCCACACCCACGTCTGGTCGGCGACGGGTCGGCAGTCCCAGATCTGCACGCCCGCCCCGCCCCGTTGTGGTCCGCCAGTCGGTGACGTCGAGGCACAGCGCCGGTCCGCCGCTGAACAGGTCGGGGTTGCGGTCGGTACGGCTCCAGCGCTGGTGGGGACTGCCGTTGCAGTCACCTGGCGGGACTCGACGCCGCGCTCGCCGCCGACCTGCTCACCGAGCCGGGCCCGGGCCGGGTCGGTTTCGTGCACGCCCTCGTACGCGACACGGTGTACACCGATCTGAGCGGCGTGCGCAGCGCCCGGCTGCACGACCGAGTCGCCGCGGTCCTGCGCCGCCACCGCCCCGACGACCTGGCGGCGCTGGCGCCCTGCGCGCGGCCGAACGGGCCGAACGGCGTTACGCCCACGACGTGGCCGCCGGGCTGCTCGCGCAGGCACTCGACGTGCACGCGGCGGCCACCGCCGACCCGTACGCGGATCCCGACGCGAGCATCGCCCTGCTGGTGCGCCTGCTCGGTGCCCAGGTCCGGGCCGGCGCCACCGACGCCGCCCGCCACACCCGGCAGCGGGCCGTGGACCTGGCGGTACGGGCCGACCGCGACGACCTGGTCGCCGCGGTCTACGGGGCGTGGACCGAGCCCTCGCACTGGCGCAGCAGACTGGAAGGGCTCTTCGACCGGACGGCCCTGGCCCTGCTGGAGCGGCTCCGCCCCGGCTGCCGGCGTGCCGCTCCGGGACCAGTTCGGGGCGCGGCGGGGCGCGGCCTACGCCACCCGGCCCCTCGCGCACCCGCTGGGGGACCTGTACCACCTGCTCGGCGACTGGCGGAGGCACAGCGGCGGCGCCGCATGCTCGTTACCCTGAGGACCCGCCGGGACGGAACCGCGACCCCGACCCCAATCATTCGCTATCCGCCGAAATGATGAGGCACTCTGGAAGCATGGATCACACCTCTGCTCCCGGGCCGGCGGAATCCCCGGCTCCCGCCGCGCGGCTCGCCTCGCTGGCCGCCGCCCTGGCCGACGAGACCCGGGCCGCCATCTGCATGACCCTGCTGGAGGGCCGCGCCTGGACCGCGGGCGAGCTGGCCCGGACCACCGGGGTCGCCCCCTCCACCGTCAGCGGGCACCTGAACCGGCTCATCGACGCGGGGATCTGCGTGACGCAGCGGCAGGGGCGGCACAGCTACGTGCGCATCGCCGACGCCGCCACGGCCCGCCTGGTGGACGAACTGGCCTCCTACGCGGTCCCGGGCCGGGACGCGGCGCACACCGTGCCGGTGGTGGCCGCGCCCGACCCGCTGGCCCGGGCCCGCACCTGCTACGACCACTTCGCGGGCCGGTTCGGCATGGCGGTCACGGACGCGATGGAGGAGCGGGGGCTGCTGCGCACGGACGGCGTCTTCGAGCTGACCGCGGCCGGACTCGACTGGTGCCGCAGGGCGGGCGTCGACGCGGCCGGCGCGGGCCGCCGTCCGCTCGTGAGCTCCTGCCTGGACTGGACCGAGCGCCGTCGCCACCTGGGCGGCCTCGTCGGGGCGCGGCTGTGCGCGCGGGCCCTGGGGGAGGGCTGGGTGGTCCGCCCGGAGGGCGGCGGCCGCGGCCTGCTGGTGACGGGAGCGGGGGAGGCGGCCTTCGGGGAGCTGCTGGGTCTCACCCCGGCGGCGTGGAGCTAGCGGGCGGCGCCAGGCCCCGATGCTGCGAGGGCGGAAGCCCCAGTGAAAATACTTCGGCGAACACCGAAGTGTTAAATGTAAGGTCGGGAGTCATGAGAACCCATCAGCGTGCCCTGCCGCCCGGCCTCCTCACCGGCGGCGCCGTCTGCTTCACGGTGTTCGCCTGGGCGTCCGCCTTCGTCTCCATCCGCAGCGCGGGATCCGCCTACTCGCCCGGGGCGCTCGCCCTCGGCAGGCTGCTCGCCGCCTCGCTGACCCTTGTGACGCTGCTCCTCCTGCGCCGCGAGGGCCTGCCCCCGCGCGCCGCGTGGCGCGGCATCCTGCTCTCCGGACTCGTCTGGTTCGGCGGCTACACGGTCGCGCTCAACTGGGGCGAGCGCCTCGTCGACGCCGGCACCGCCTCCCTGCTCGTGAACACCGGGCCGATCCTGATGGCGCTCCTCGCCGCGCGCCTGCTCGGCGAGGCCCTGCCGCCACGCCTGCTCACGGGCATGGCCGTCTCCTTCGTCGGCGCCGTGGTCGTCGGCCTGTCGATGTCCTCCGGCGGGGACGGTTCGACCTCACTGCTCGGGGTGGCGCTGTGTCTCCTCGCGGCGGTCGCGTACGCCACGGGCGTCGTCGCGCAGAAGCCCGCGCTCTCGTCCGGGACGCCCCTGCAGGTCACCACGTACAGCTGCCTCACCGGCGCCGCGGCCTGCCTGCCCTTCACCGGGCAGCTGGTGGCCGAGATCCCCAGGGCCCCGCTCCCGGCGACCCTGAACATGGTCTACCTGGGCGTGGTCCCCACCGCCCTCGCCTTCACCACCTGGACCTACGCGCTGGCGCGGATGCCCGCCGGAAAGCTGGGCGCGACCACGTACGCCGTACCGGCCATCGTCGTCGCCCTGAGCTGGATCCTCCTCGGCGAGGTACCGGCCTGGCTGACCCTGCTGGGCGGTCTGCTGTGTCTGGCCGGAGTGGCCGTCTCCCGCTACCGCCCCCGCGCGCTCGGCCGGCGCGGAGCGCTGTCGGCCTCCGGGACACGTCGCGCAGGCTGACCGGACAGGCGGTGCACCGGTCAACCCGGGCGTGCGTTATCGGGCGCGGACCATGCAGTGCCGTCGGGGACGGCGTGCCGCTGCTTCTCTCGGTACCTGTGCGGGTGGACGGCGCAGCTTGCGGTGTGGATCACTTCGCCGTCGTCTCCGGCGTTCGTGCGGTCGGCTGGTGGAGCATCTGGCGGAGGATGCGGGGGTGGACGAGCTTGAGGGGGGAATCCACGAAAGACAGGGACCTGAGTACCGCGGATGCGGTTTTCGGGTCATTGGCGGCGGCGGCCATGAGGCGGCGAAAAGAAGAGCCGAGAAGTCGAGCGCTGAACCCGTCCTGTACGAGGCTGTAGTCGCCGATCTTGGACAGCCACCACGCCGGATAGATTGCGTCGTGTGCGGAGGAGAAGAAGCGCCGAGCCAATGGTTTGGCGCCTTCCTCGGCAAGGCATTCGCCGAGCAGGATGGCTTCGCGGGCGGCCAGAGAAATACCTGCGCCGTAAACGGGGTTGACCGAACAGAGAGCATCCCCGATGGTCAGCAAGCCATCGGGGAAGCGCTTCAACCGGTCGTAGCGGCGTCGGACCCCGCAAGGGAAGCGGTACACCGCGATGGGATCCAGCGGTTCGGCGCGCCGCAGCTCGCTCATGACATCGGGAGGGGCGATCGTGGCGGCGAAATCCAGGAATTCCTCGTCGTCTACAGGAGTCCGGTAGCCACCGTAACTGTGCAGGGACATGACCCAGCTCCCGTTCTCCTGCGCCGCGAAGACCATCCCGTAGGGCTGTGACGACGTGGCGCCGATCATGATGGCCCGGTCGGCGCCGAGCGCATCGGGCGGGAGCGCGAAATGCCGACTGGCGTAGGTGACGTTGACCCGGGTGCGCTCCTCCGGGGCCCTTTGATAGCCCATTCCCTCCAGCCAGGCTGCGCTTCGCGCACCGCGGCCCATGGCATCGACCACGAGGTCTGCCTCCACAACCTCACCGCCGGCTCCCCCGCCGCGTGGGTACAGGCCTACTCCACGTACAGCGGCCTCTCCCCGGGTGCCCTCGGTGACCAACCCTGTGACCTCGACCTCGTCGCGAAGGGACAGGGACGTCAGCTGCAGGGTGCGCGCGCGGAGCCGGGCTTCCAGGAACGGCCGTGATGCCATGATCCCGTCAACTCCTGCGAACCTCTGGGGCAACCTGTGACCGTGGTAGGTGATGCGGCTCTGACAGCCGAGCTCGGCTCTCACGGCACCGTCGGTCAGACACTGGTCGATCAATCCGGGAAGCAGCTGTTCCATCTGTTGTGCCGCGCGTGTCAGGACGGCGTGGATGTGCGGACTCTGCGGGACCCCCCTTCTCCCGCTGCCGTCTGCGCCCCTCCCCTCGATCTGGTCGCGTTCCACCAGTGTCACCCGGGCGAAATGACGGGTGAGGACGGCGGCGGTGCACAGCCCCGCAATGCCCGCGCCCAGTACGACGGCGTGGTCACGGACGGCAGGGACGCCAGCGCGACGCATCGAGACGGCCTCCAACGCTTCGCAGGGGTGCCGGGTTTGCCGGCCGGACCGGTTTCGTGGCCTGCGGCATCAGCCGCCTTCGTGTGAACCGGCTGTTCAGGGCAGGTACTCGGTGCGGTCGGGGTGGAGGACCACCGTGCCGGAGGTGAGGCCGTTCCAGGTGTGACCGACGCCGTTGTAGCGGCCGGCGAGGTAGACCGAGCGCAGGTAGCCGGAGCAGAACACCTCCAGCCCCTCAAGGAAGGCGATGACTGCGGGTTCGCTGGCTGCGGGTGAGGCCAGTGTGGCGGCACGAGCGCCGTACAGATCGCGTTCGGCCTCCAGGATCAGTGCGCTCAGCCGGTCGACAGCTCCCTGGAGGGTCTCGCCCGGCTGTTGGAGGAAGATCGTGATCGGGTTGATCGACGCGTCGCCGTGGAAGTGTTCGCGGCGATAGGAGAACAGGTCGTTGACCAGGAGGACGTGGCGGATCGCGACATCGACGGCGGCTTGGAGGGCGGGGCAGGTGGCCAGCGCGTGGCTGACGTCGATGCCCAGCGCGTACTCGATCAGGACCATGACCAGGCCGCGGAAGCTGGTGCTGCCGTGCACCTGCTGATAGGTGTCGAAGTCCGGCACGGTGCCCGCGGCGCGCAGGCAGTCTTCCTGCATGCACCCGTCGGCGTATTCGGACACGGCGTGCAGGAGCCGTTCGCCTTGGCGCGGGCTCAGGTGCCGGCGCAACCGGGTCATCAGCTCCAGCAGCTCCCGCAGGACGTCGGGGGCTGCGCCGGTGGCGGCACCGTCGGGAGAGACGGTCTTCAGGGCATCGAGAACGGGTTCCAAGAGGGATCGGGTGGTCGAGCCGGTGCGACCGGTGGCGCGGACGTCGTCCAGCACGTTGTCGACGGCTCCGAAGAACTGCATGAGGTCGGTGATCAGGCCGAGCCGTTCGAGCGGGGTGTCGGGGTAGCACCACAGCGCGAAGTACTCCGCGTGCTCGGCGATGAAGAGGTCCAGGGCGTCGTCGTCGGGGAGGATGCAGCGCAGGTGAGTCCGGCACCAGTCGGCGGTGCGCCGCGTCTCCTGCCTTGCGGCCGGGTGCAGGCGCGGTGCAGGCAGTTGAACGGTCAGGACCGGGAGGGTGAAGACCAGAGGACCGTCCGGGTCTTCGCCTCGGGAGACGGCCGACGGGGAGACGGACATTGTTCCTCCTGTCATAGCGGGCGGTAGGACGCACTCCGGTTCTCGGACAGCCCTCGTCCTTGCGCTGCGGCCCGCCCTCGGTCCGCACCCCCTCCCACGCACGTGAACGGGAAGACGGCGGAGCCCGCCGTGCAGTCCGCCACCGGCGTGACCGGCCGGGTCAGTGGTGTCAGTGGTCACGGCTGGTCACCAGATGGGCCAAGGCCCGCAGTTCGGCTGCCGCGGTTCGCTGAGGCCGGGCGGCCGCGAGCTCCTCCAGCGCCTGCCTCGTGTGCCGTTCCGCCGCGCGCAGCGCCCAGCTGCGCCCGCCGGCCTCCTCGACCAGGCTCGCCGCCCGCGCCACCTCTGCCACGCCCAGCGGCCCGCTCCCCGCGTACAGCCGGCCCAGCTCCCGCCCCGCCGCACAGCCGGAAGCGAGCGCCGCGGCGATCGGCAGGGACTTCTTGCGCGCCGCCAGGTCCGCCCCGGCCGGCTTGCCGGTCCGTACCGGATCACCCCAGATCCCCAGCACATCGTCAATCAGCTGGAACGCAGCCCCCACATGCACCCCGAACGCTCGCAGACACCGCACCTGCTGCCCATCCGCGCCGCCGGCCACCGCACCCAGCGCACACGAGGCGGCGATCAGCGCGCCGGTCTTGCCCCGCGCCATCGTCGTGACCTCCGGTACCGACACCGACGCCACCTCGCGGTCCTCCAGCAACGTGTCCGTGTACTCGCCGTCGATCAGCTCCTGCACCGCGCCCGTCAGCATGCCCGGCCCCACCGCGCCCAGCGGCCCCGGAGCCCCGGCGACCGTCTGGACGGCGAGGAAGAACAACGCGTCCCCGGCCAGGATCGCCGCCGGCACCCCCAAGGCAGCCCACACCGCCGGCCGCCCCCTGCGCAGCCGGTCTCCGTCGATGATGTCGTCGTGCAGCAGGGAGGCGTTGTGCACCAGCTCCACCGCCACCGCCGCCGCGACCCCAGCCTCCCGTACCCCGCCGACCGCCTCACACGCCGAAAGCACCAGCGCCGGGCGCACCGCCTTGCCCGCCCGTCCCCCCTCGAGCAGAGCGCCCGCTTGGTCCCACCAGCCGAGATGCACCCCTACCGGATGCCGGATTCCCACCGGCAGCCCCTCTACCGCGGCCCTCAGCGCTGGCTGCGTCAGCGCCTCGGCATCCCGGAGCACCTGGTTCGCGTCCCGCACCGTCCCCGCCGAGGACACCACCGTCATTCCTGTCGCCTTCCTCTGCCGGAAAACCGATGAGCCACAGGTCCCGGCTCTTGTCCGCCTCGTAAGGCGACCGGGGACACCGATCTGCGCCGTTCTGCCATTGACCCGTGCACACCCACCAGCGGCAAGTGGGGGAGCGCAGCCAGCCCTCGAATAGCGCACCACTCGCCCGTGCCTTCGTCTTCCCTCGGGTGTGGGGCTGCCGCAGGGCGTACCGCCGGGCCCCAGTGGGTGGCCCTGTGCAGCCCGGCCTCAGCCGACGCGGCCGTCCGGCGGGCTGTCGGCCGCGGGTGCTGGTGGGAGTGGAGGATGAGCAGAGAGGGAGCGGCCGGCGACCCCCCTGCCGCTGGGCGGCGGCTCGGGCCTGCTGGTCCGTGTGCGGCGGGCGGGGCTGTTCGGGTGAACTGCAGGGACGCGGGTTTCCGCTGCCGTGGTGCCAGCGGTCGTGTGGGTGCGGCGGGGGTGTCGGCGCCGGCGCCGGCGTAGCCGCGCACGGCCGTCGTGCCGACGACCCGCGCGGCTGTGGTGCCGGTGCTGTGCGCCCCGGTGCAGGAGAGAGCGGCGGGACACGGAGCCGATATGTCCTGCGCGGCGGCAAGCCGGTCGCGCCGCTGCCGCTGGTTGGCCGCCACATCCATGTGCGGCGGGCCGTCCCGCCCGGGAGGTACTCGAAGTGCGATCACCCCGGCGTGCCCCGCCTTCCGGTGCAAGGGCCGGGACGACCTTGTGGAAGGCGTCCGCCCCCGGCCGGACGTGGGGAGGGTCGAGCCGCTCTTCGCGGGCGCCTGCGACGCCGTACGACCCGTGCCGGGGTGATGCCACCTTCCCGAGCCGGCCGGCCGCCGTCCCGTCGCTGGGCGGCGAGCCACCGGCTGATCTCCTTGCCCTGCCGAGTCCGCCCGGGGGTGATGGCCTGCATGCGGGCGACTCCGGATTCCTGCCGGCGCCCGCGCCGTGACCGCTCGAGCACGGTTCGACGTGGTGGTGGGTGCGTCGTCGTGGGGGTGGGTTGAGGGCTGGATCCTGGGCAGGCGCACTCCGGGCGGGGAATCACGATCCTTCGATAGGCCCAGGAGGAGCCTTGAGTGACTTCCAGGAATCGAGCCGCCAGCAGGACAGCAGCGCCGCGGCGGTAGCGCAGACGGTGCAGGACAAGACGAGCGAGGGCGCCGCTCTCGTCGGCGGCAAGGCCGCCGAGGTCGGCGGGACGGCGAAGGAGCAGGCGGCCAACGTCGTCGGCGAGGCCGCCTCCCAGGCCCGCAACCTCGCCGGCGGCCTGCGCGATCAGCTCCAGGGGCAGGCACAGGCCCAGACGAGGAGCCTGGCGCAGAACGTGCGCCGGCTCGCGCAGGAGCTGCAGGAGATGAGCGACAACGGCAAGCCCGACTCCACCATGGCCGGTGTGGCCCGGAAGATCGCCGAGGGCGGCAACCGGGCCGCCGACCGCATCGAGCAGCGCGGCCCCGAGGGGCTGCTCGGGGACCTGCAGAACTTCGCACGCCGCCGCCCGGGTGCCTTCCTCGCGGGCGCGGCCGTTGCCGGGTTCCTCGTCGGGCGGGCAGAGAAGGGGATCATCGCGGCCGCCTCCGACGGCACCGGTACGGGCGAAGGCAGCGCGCCGGAGGCTCGACCAGCAGCCCGGACTGATGGAGGGGTGCCTGCGGCCCCAGACGCCGGCATACCGGCCGGTTACGACGACCTGACCGACACCTACGGCCAGTCGCAGCCCCCGCACGTGGTCCCCATGCCGTCCTCCCAACCGCCGGCCGGCGGCTCGTCGCAGCGAGCGGAAGGGATGTGAGTCGTGGCCACCGCATACCAGGAACGGCCGATGCACCATGCCGCGCATCACCGGCAGGCCGCAGAACCGTCGATCGGTGACCTGGTCGAGGCCATCGGCCATGACGTGACAGGGCTGGTCCGCACCGAGATCGAACTGGCGAAGGCGGAGCTGACACAGGAGTTCGCCAAGGCCGGCAAGGCGGGCGGGATGCTGGGCGGCGCCGGCTACGCCGGCCACATGGCGATGCTCTTTGCCAGCCTCACGTTCGTCTTCGCGATGGGCAACGTGATCAATATCGCCTGGGCCGCGCTGATCGTCACCGCCCTGTGGGCCACCGTCGGCGCGGCGCTCTACGTGAGCGGACGTGCGGGCTGGCGCAATGTCCACCTCAAGCCCGAACAGACCGTGGAGTCGCTGAAGGAGGATGCGCAATGGGCCCGACACCCGAAGAGCTGAGGACCGACGCGGAGTACCGGCGCGCGCACCTGGCGCGCAACGTCGACGCCCTCGCGGACAGGATGACCCCCCGCAGGATGGCGCAGCGCAAGGTCACGTCGGTGCGCCACCGCGTGAGCGGAGTGAAGGAGCGTGTGATGGGCACGGCACAGAACACGGCGCACGGAGCCTCCGAGGGTCTGAGTCAGGCCGCCGACACCATCGCGGAGACCGCCAAGGACGTCGGCACGACCGTGGGCGAGACCCTCCAGCAGGCGCCTTCGCAGGCCAAGCGGCAGACGCAGGGAAGCCCCCTGGCCGCCGGGCTGATCGCCTTCGGCGCCGGCATGCTCACGGCCGCGCTCCTGCCGACCTCCGAAGCCGAACAACGTGCCGGAAGGCAACTGAGGGAGCACTCCGAAGAGCTGCTGGAACCCGTCAAGCAGACGGTCGGCGAAGCAGCCCAGGAGGTCAAGGAGGAGATGCGGGAGCCCGCGGCGCAGGCCGTGGAAGCGGTGAAGAGCACCGCCCAGGAGGCCGCGGAGACCACCAAGGACCAGGCCCGCAGCGCCGGCCAGGAGACAGCGCAGGGGCTGCGGGAGGTGGGCCAGGACGCCGCCGAAGAAGTGCGCCGCACCCCCGGCACCTCCGGTTCTCCTTGAGCCACTTGCGCAGCTTGGCCGGGAATGCCCCGGATGGTCCGAATGGGTGACGGCTTGCCGTACGGGTGCGTGACCGAGCAGCGGCGGCGATCACGGCGGTTCCCCAGAGCACCAGGCCCGCCCGTACCGCCGCCGAGGCCGGACAGGCGTCGGGTGCGTACGACGCCATCGAGGTTGCGCATCGCCTGGCCGGCCCTGATGCCTGCCCCGCGGCCGCCGGGCCGGAGAACGCCGAGGACGTGGTACGTCACGAGCTGTTTTGGCCGCGGAAGGTGCGCCGGTAGGTGTCCGGGGGCACTCCCACCGCGCGGCTGAAGTGCCGTCGCAGGGTGGTCGCCGTGCCCATGCCGGTGTGCACGGCGATCCGTTCGACGGCCGTGTCGGTGGTCTCCAGGAGTTCCTGGGCGCGCCTGATGCGCTGGCTGTGGAGCCAGCGCAGCGGGGTCAGGCCGGTGCTCTGGCGGAAGAGCCGCGTCAGGTGCCGGGTGCTCATGCCCGCCCGGTCGGCCAGGTCTTGTACGGTCAGGGGCTCGTGGAGCCGGTCGAGGGCCCAGTCCTGCAGGTCGGCGAATCCGTCACCGCTTCGAGCCGGGACGGGCGCGGCGATGTACTGGGCCTGGCCACCGGCGCGGTGCGGCGGAACGACCAGGATGCGGGCGAGCGCGTTGGCGACTGCGGTGCCGTGGTCGAGGCGCACCAGGTGGAGGCTGAGGTCGAGGGCGGCGGCCTTGCCGGCGGCGGTGAGGATCTGCCCGTCGTGGGTGTAGAGGACATCGGCGTTGACGCGCACGTGCGGGTAGCGCTCCGCGAGCCGGGCCGCGTGCCACCAGTGTGTGGCGGCCTCGCGCCCGTCCAGCAGTCCGGCGGCGGCGAGGACGAACGAGCCGGTGCACAACGAGGCGATGCGGGCGCCGCGCCGGTAGGCGTCACGGAGCGCGTCCAGCAGGTCCTCGGGAGGATCGGCCTCGATGTCGTCGCAGGACGGCACGATCACGGTGTCGGCGCGGGCGAGTACGTCGAGCCCGTGCGGGGTGTCGACGCGCAGCAGGCCGCCCAGCCGGGCGTCCTGCGGTCCGCAGACCGCGAACTCGTACCACGGGTTCGCCAGGTGCGGGCGGTCCACGCCGAAGATCTCCAGGGCGATGGCCGCCTCGAAGAGCATCGCCCCGTCGTATACGGGCATCGCCACCAACGTCATGTCCGAAAGTGTACGGGTGGCGTCGCTTGCGACACTCGTGCCGGCGGCTTGCGGATCCCAAGATCGATGCATGACCACGAACACACCGCAGCAGACCGTCGCGATCTTCGGCGCCTACGGCCACACGGCCCGCTTCCTCATCGACGAGTTCCACCAGCGCGGCCTGGGTCTCTCGCTCGGCGGCCGCGATCCGGAACGCGTGGCGGCTCTGGCCGAGGCCCACCCCTACGCCCGCACCCACGTCGCCACCGTCGACGATCCTGCCTCCCTGGACGCGCTGGTGGCGGGCGCCGTGCTGGTGGTCAACGCCGCGGGCCCGTTCGGCGACACCACCGGGCCGCTGATCGAGGCCGCCCTGCGCGCCGGCATCCACTACATCGACATCACCGGCGAGCAGCCGGTCACCCGCCACAGCTTCGAGACCTACCGGGACCGGCTGGCGGGCAGCGGTCTGCTGTTCCTGCCCGCGTTGGGCTTCTTCGGGGGGCTGCCGGACCTGCTGGCCACCGCGGCGATGGGCGACTGGGCGGCCGCGGACGACATCTCGGTGGCGTTCGCGCTCGACAGCTGGCACCCGACGGCCGGCACCCGCAAGGCAGGCGCGCGCAGCGCGGGCAAGCGGATGACGGTGAGCGGCGGCCGGTTGGTGCCGTTCGACGACAGCCGGGACGTCCTGACGGACTGGGACTTCCCCGCGCCGACCGGTACGCAGCCGGTGCGCGCGCTGGGGACGGCGGACCAGATCACCATCTCGCAGCACCTCAAGGCCCCCGAGGTCCGGGCCTTCATGAACGAGACGCCGCTGGCCGACCTGCGCGACCCGGCCACTCCGGGACCCACCGCCGTGTCCGAGGACGGCCGTTCGGCGCAGTCGTGGCTGATCGACGTGGTGGTGACGCGTGGGGCCGAGCGCCGCGCCGCGTCCGCGGTCGGTCGTGACATCTACGCGGTGACCGCGCCGGTGGTCGCCGAGGCGGCCGTCCGGATCCTCGCGGGCCGGACGCTGCCGAGCGGCGCGGCCTGCGGGATGCGCGCCCCGGGTGAGGTCTTCGAAGCCGAGGACTTCCTCTCGTCGATCGCCGACATCACGTGGTCCCGGCGCTGGGGAGCGGTCACGCCCTGCGCCGACCGGTCGCGGGACCGCAAGGCGTGACCCTCCCCCCCGAGGTCGTGGCACCCCCGTGCCGGAGGCGGCAGTCCGGAAACAGCCGGAGCCATCTCGCAGGCCGTGGACCGACGTCACGCAATACCGAGGAGCCATGGACCGTGCAACCACGGGTGCAGACCGAGCCTTCGCGTCCTCGGAGTGCGCAGTGCGACAGGGCTCTGCTTCGCTGTCGTCACACGTACTTCCAGCGCCAGCCTCCGGTCCCCGATCGCACCCCGCTGGGGCACTCGGCCTTCTGGTATTCGTATCGCCAGACGCTCGTGTGCTTGCTGCCGTCGGCACAGGTGATCCAGACCTGCAGGTAGGCGCCCGTGCCCGCGCACTTGACGTGGTATCGCCTGGCTCCTCCAGGGCCGGCGTTGTCGTACCACTTGCTGCAGGAGGACGCTGCTGCCCGGGACGCCGTCTCAGGCGTGGCCGCCGTCGCCGGCGCCGCGGCAGCCACGGTGGTCGCGCACAGCACGGCTGCCGTCGCCATCCCCGTTGCGATCCGTTGCCTCATTGCTCGTCTCCTCACGTCGCGTTGCGGTCATGCGGTCCGGACCGGTGAGCCCTGCCGCCACTTGAAGGTATGGGTCGGGGCCGTGGTCGGCATCGGGTGAAGGGTTGACCTTTGGCATCAAACGCCGGCGGTAGTGCGTGTTCGCCTACAACCCCGGTGGTAGGCGAACCGCGCCAAGGGAACCGGCAAGCTCCCAAGGCCTTGGATGCAGACGGTGACGGTGATGGTGACGGCTGACGGCCCCGCTGCTCTTCCAGATGCGGCTGAACCGCCGTGCTCGAGGCATGCTGGATGGTCGGCCACGGGCGAGCGTCGAAACCATCGGCGCACGGCCCTGCTGTCCCGCTCAAACCACCGAGCCGTAGATGAATATGATTTTCGTCGGCTACGGTGGCCCCGGTTGCCGGGTCACCAGGGCCGGGCGCATTCCCCGGCGCCTCGAGGAATGAAGAGCGAAGGGCGCAGCATGGTTGAGGGCTCGGCGAGTGCGGCGACGGCGCCACCCCGTCCTCTCGGGCCGCATGGCGGCGAGGACGACTCGGGGCGACGGCGCCGGGCGACGGCCGGCAGGGTCAGTTCGGTGCTGGTCGGGGCCGTGGTGCTGGCAGTGCTCGCGGGACCGTGGCTGGAGCGGCGGTTCGGGCTTGCGGCGTTCGAGGCGTGGCGGACGCTGCTGTTGGCCGTCGTCGTGCAGGGCGTACCCTTCCTGCTTCTCGGCACCGTCGTCTCGGCGGCCATCGGCGCGTTCATCCCGGCCCGGGTCTTCTCCAAGGTCCTGCCCCGCAACCCCGTCCTCGCCGTTCCGGTGGCCGGTGCCGCGGGCGTGGTGCTGCCTGGGTGCGAGTGCGCCTCGGTGCCGGTCGCGGGGAGTCTGATGCGCCGGGGTGTGGCTCCTGCGGCGGCCCTGACGTTCCTGCTCGCCGCGCCCGCCGTCAACCCGGTGGTGCTCGTCTCGACGGCGATCGCGTTCCCCGGCAAGCCGGAGATGGTGGCCGCGCGGCTCGGTGCCTCGCTCGTCACCGCGGTCGTCATGGGCTGGCTGTGGATCCGGTGGGGGCGCGAGGAGTGGCTGCGGCTGCCGACGGGGCACGCGGAGCACGCACACGGCGCGGGCCGGCTGGAGGCCTTGCGGCGCGGGCTGCAGCACGACTTCCTGCAGGCGGGCGGGTTCCTGGTCGTCGGCGCCATGGCCGCCGCGACCTTCAACGTCCTCGTACCGCCGTCCGTCGTGGAAGCCTTCTCCGGTTCTCCATGGCTGGGCGTCCTGGTGGCCGCGGCGCTCGCGGTCCTGCTGTCCGTGTGTTCGGAGGCCGACGCGTTCGTCGCGTCCTCGTTCACCGGCTTCTCGCCCACCGCCCGCCTCGCCTTCATGGTGGTGGGCCCGATGGTCGACATGAAGCTGATCGCCCTGCAGTCGGGGGCCTTCGGGAGGGCGTTCGCGGTGCGGTTCTGCGCCGGCACGTTCGTCGTGGCGATCCTGTGCTGCGTACTCGTCGGAGGCGTACTCCTGTGACCGGACGACCCCCCACCCGCGTGGCAGAGCCCGGCCTGTTGAGCGGACTCGGTGCTCCCGTCCTGCTGGCCCTGATCGGCACGGGCCTGCTGCACACCACCGTGCGCAGCGACGTGTACCTGCGGTACGTGAAGGAAGGGCTGCGGCCGTACCTCATCGCGTCCGGATTCCTGCTGCTCGCCCTGGGCCTCGCGGGGCTGGGAGCCGAGGTGGTGCGCCGGGTGCGTCAGCCTCTGGACGGTCCCGCAGAAGGGGACGTCGACCACGGGCACGGGCGTGCCGCGCCCGTCGCCTGGCTCCTCACCGTGCCGGCCCTCACCCTGATGTTCATCGCCCCGCCGGCGCTCGGCTCGTACACGGCCTCCCGGGACGGGGCCGCGGCCGGTATCGAGCAGGCCGCCTACGAGGAACTGCCGGACGCGCCGACCACACCCATGGCCCTGGAGGAGTTCATCGGACGCTCCGTGCACGCGCCGAAGACCCTCCGCGGCCACACGGTCCGGCTGCTCGGCTTCGTCTCCGCCGGCAAGACCCCGGACACCTGGTACCTCAACCGCCTCAAGCTCAGCTGCTGCGCGGCCGACGCGCGGACCCTGCGCGTGGAGGTGCACGGCGTGAAGGCGCCCGACAACGACACCTGGGCCGAGGTCACGGGCGTCTGGCGGGGCGACGAAGTCGCTGCGGAGAACCCCGTCCCGACCATGGAGGTCGATACCCTGAAACCCGTCGGCCCACCGCGCAACCCCTACCACGACGCGCCGCCCACGGACGGCTGAGCCGTGGTGCTGTGGGCAGAGGAGCCCCCACCTCGTGGAGCAGCGCCCAGTGACCACGTGGGACGCGGGGTTACACCGGTCGCGCCCGCGCTTCACGCCGGGGGCTGGCCCGCTGGAGCGGGTGACGGGGGAACGGGTGGCGGGGTGCCGGTGAGCTCGAGCGCGTGGAGCGCCTGCCGGGAATGCTGTGGAGGGCGAGGAGGGGCCGGGGGCCCGGGCAAGCGCCCACAGGAGGGCAGGCGCTGTAGGACAGCCGGCGGTCGAGTCTCGCGCCGCCACCGCCCCGGCAGCCCTGAAGCGGCGTTCTCGCCACGACAGTGATCGGCTATACCGCCGAGTAGGGGTGTCATAGGGGTACAGATGATGCCATAGCCCACCCCCGTGGAAGGACGTGCCCATGTCTACTCGGCTCAGCGACGACCTCAAGCAGCTGCTCGACGGCCCGGTGTTCGTGAACATCGCGACCATTCAGCCCGACGGAAGCCCCCAGGTCTCCCCGGTCTGGGTCAAGCGTGACGGCAACGACCTGCTGATCTCCACCACAGTGGGGCGGCAGAAGGAGAAGAATCTGCGCCGCGACCCCCGCGTGACGGTGCTGGTCCAGCCATTCGACGCGCCGTACACCTACGCGGAGATCCGGGGCTCCGCAGAGCTCACGGGCGAAGGCGCCCAGGAGCTGATCGACGAACTCTCGCGCAAGTACACCGGAAAGCCGTATGCGGAGTTCAATCCCGACTCCGTCAACGACGATGAGCGTGTCGTCGTCCGGATCACCCCGCACAAGGTGGTCGGCTCAATCTGAGGCCGGTCCTTGCCGAAGACGGATCCGGCGCGGTCGGCGCGGCAGACCAGAGACTTGATCGAGGACCTCAACCACGCGCTCTTCGCCGAGCGGGTCCCGGCGCCGGAGTCGTCCGCGACGGTGCAGCACGGAGGTCACCCACACCCCGCTGCGGTGCTCCGTTCCGCCGGGGAACTGCTCGACGTGCGCCAGCCCGGGGAAGCCGCCGCCGTCCCGCCAGGTCCTGGGCGCAGGACGTCGGCGTCGACCCGGCCCTGACACCGCGTGTACGGGGATCCCGGCGCACCGCCCCAGTGGGCCCAGGCTGCGCAGTCCGATGGCTTCAGACCGGCGCCCCGGCAGAACTCACGGTAGGCGTCGGCGGTCGTGCCCCGGGGAGGCGCACAGACCGCCGTCCACGTGAATCAGCGGGCCGAGCGGGCGGGTGGTGGCGGTGTTCGGCGCTGCCAGGAGGTAGGAAGGGTTCGGGCTCCCATCCGGGGGCCAGGGTGGTCATGAGATCACCGGTTCGGTTGTACAAGGGAATCTTCATGGCGCGTGGCACGGTGAAGTGGTTCAGCTCCGAAAAGGGCTTCGGGTTCATCGCCCAGGACGGAGGCGGGCCGGACGTCTTCGCCCACTACTCCAACATCGCCGGGAACGGCTACCGGGAGCTGCTGGAGGGCGAGAGCGTCACCTTCGACATCACCCAGGGACAGAAGGGACCGCAGGCGGAGAACATCATCCGCACCTGATCCTGCGGGTCACCGCCGCGTGCTCACGGCGCCCCCTCGTTCGATGGCGGGGGTGGCGCGCGCGGCGCGCGGCGGTCGGCCGCGGAGGCCGCCGGGCGCGCCGTCGAGGCCGCCCACGGCACGGTCTCCGCGGTATGCCCGCGCCCGGCAGCGGGTCCTGGCCTCATGCATGCGGTCCCGCGGTGCCGCCCCCGTTGCCTGGCTGTTCGTCGCGGCGCCGTTGCCGGAACGCGGAGCGGTAGGCATGGGGGGAAGTCCCGGTGTGGCGGGCGAAGTGGTGGCGCAGGGTCGCCGGTGAACCGAATCCGGTGCGGTCGGCGAGGAGCGTGACCGGCAGGTCGGTGGTCTCCAGCAGCTGCCGGACCCGGTGGATGCGGGCGCGCAGGAGCCACTGCAGCGGTGTGGTTCCGGTCTGTGCACGGAACTGGCGGTTGAGCGTTCGGACACTGGTCTTGGCGTGGTCGGCGATGTCGGCGAGGGTGAGAGGCCGGTCGAGGCGGCTTTCCATCCACTGCATGACGGGCTGCAGAGCGCCTGGATCGGTCGGGGCCGCGGGGCGTTCGACGTACTGGGCCTGGCCGCCGTCGCGCTGGAGGGGCATGACGATGCGGCGGGCGGTGGCGGCGGCCACCTCCGCACCGAGGTCCCGGCGTACCAGGTGGAGGCACAGGTCGAGTCCCGCGGCCACCCCGGCGGATGTGATCAGACGGCCGTGGTCGACGAACAGCACGGCGGGATCGACGTCGATGCGCGGATGGCGGCGGGCCAGCTCGTCGGCGTACCGCCAGTGGGTCGTGGCGCGGTGCCCGTCCAGCAGGCCGGTGGCGGCCAGGGTGAAGGCGCCGACGCATACCGACGCCAGGCGTGCCTCCCGCGCCGCCGCCCGCTCCAGCGCCTCGATGACGGCCGAGGGCGGCGGGGCCAGGAAGCCGGCGTGGGCGGGGATGACGACGGTGTGGGCGTCGGCAACGTCCTCGAGGCCGTACGGGGTGTCGATCCGGAAGGCGCCGTGCTCGGGGGAGGTGGTTGCCCTGCGGCCGGGAGCACAGATCCGGAGTTCGTAGTGCGGGGTGCCGGCGGCCTCGTTCGCCGTGCCGAAGACCTGGCCGGGGGTGGACAGTTCGAAGGGGACGACACCGTCGAGCGCGAGAACGGCCACCACCATGGTCATGGCCAGAATTTAGCGCATGACGGCATTGCGGCCGCTGTCCGGGAGGCGCGGAGGGCCGCACGATCGAGAGGGTTCCCCGTTGTACACCTGAGGAGTTGCCGCGATGGTTGTCGCCCTGCCCGCCGCCCATGACGCGTTCGACCTGCCCCGGACGGAGCTGGCCGCCCGTGCCCTGCGCTACGCCGAGGAGGCGGAGCCCGCGGTCATCTTCCGCCACAGCGTGCGCAGCTATCTCTTCGCCCGCGCGCTCGCGGACCACGGCGGCATGAAGGCGGGAGCGGACTTCGATGACGAACTGGTGTTCCTGAGCTGCGTCCTGCACGACGTCGGACTGTCCGAGGAGGGCAACGGACACCAGCGGTTCGAAGTGGACGGTGCGGACCTGGCAGCGCGCTTCCTTCGCGAACACGGCACCGACGAGGAAGCCGTGGCGGTGGTATGGGACGCCATCGCCCTGCACACGTCGGAGGGCATCGCCTCCCGCAAGGGGCCGGAAGTCGCACTGACCCATGCGGGCATCACGGTGGACGTCCTGGGACGGGGCAGGGAGGGCCTCCCCGAGGGCTTCGCCGACCGCGTGCACGCCGCATTCCCCCGCGCCGACCTCGCCTACGCGATCACGGACCTGATTACCCGTCAGGCGCTGGCCGACCCCGCCAAGGCCGGCCCGCTCAGCTTCCCCGGGCAGCTGCTGCGCCGCCACCTGCCGCCCGGCACGCTGCCCGACTGGTACGACCTGATCGCCGAGGCCGGCTGGGGTGACCGGCCCCCCGCCGCCCGGCCCGACGAGCCCCTGGGCGAACGAGCTGCCGGATCGGTGCGCGGGTAGGCGGACGCGGAGCGTGCTTGCGGCCCCCGTCTGCGGCGGCCGGATCGCGTCGATCGTTCTTGCAGGCCCGTGGGGCCTGTGCCAGCATGCGATGGCGTGATCGTGATCTTGGAATCGGCCGCGGTGCCCCCGTGAGCGGCCCGCGCCGGTCTGTTGACGAGAGGTGCGACGTTGAATCCGTCTGCCGACACGGCACAGCCAGCCCCGACGACTCAGTCCCGCCAGCCCGACCTGCCCTCCGTGAGCGGCCGGGTGGGCCGCCCCGCCGCCGCCCCGGCGACCGCCCCGGCCGCCGCGGCCGTCCCCGCCGTCGATCCCGTCGCCGAGCGCTTCCACTTCCTGGTGAACGCCCCGGCCCTCTTCAACGCCGTCGTCACCGCTCTCGAATGGGACGTCTTCGGCCATCTCTCCGCGCACCCCGGCTCCTCCTTCGAGGAGCTGCGCGCGGCCACCGGCGTGCCCGCCCACTCCCTCCGTGTCCTCCTCCAGGCCGTGTGCACCACCGGCCTGCTGGAGCGGCACGCCGACGGTACCTACCACAACGCGCGAGCGGCCGCCGAACTCCTCCTACCCGACGGCCCCGACAGCTGGCGCCACATCCTCACCGGCTGGCGGGAGATCTACTACCCCGCCTTCTCCCGCATGACCGAGGCCCTCGCAGCCGGCACGAACACCGCGCTCGACGCGCACCCCGGCGAGGAACCGACGCTTTACCGCCGCCTGGCCCACGACCCGGAGCTCGAGGCGGTCTTCCACCGCAGCATGAGCGCCTTCACCCTCAAGAGCCTCGACGCGCTGGTCGAGTGCGAGGAGTTCGCGACCGTACGGCACCTGCTCGACGTCGGCGGCGGCGACGGCACCACCAGCGCCCGGCTGCTCGCCCGCCACCCCGGCATGCGCTCGACCGTCTTCGACATCCCCTCGGTCGCGCGGCTGGCAGCCGAGGCCCGCTCCGAGGCCCGCACCGACGCCACCGCCGACGCAGGATCCGACGCCCCCGCCGACTCCGGCTCCGACGCCGAGGCCGCCGACCGCCTCCGGCTGCACCCCGGCGACCTCTTCACCGACCCCTTCCCGGCCGGCGCGGACGCCGTCCTCTTCAGCCACGTGCTGGAGATCTTCTCCGCCGAGCAGATCACGGAGCTGCTGGCGAAGGCGCATGGCGTCCTTCCCCCCGGCGGAAGGGTCTTCGTCTACGGCTACAACGTCTCCGACGACGAGACCCGCGGATGGTACTCCGCACGCCTCTCCCTCTACCTCAACGTGCTCGCCAGCGGCCAGGGCATGGCCTACCCGGCCCGCGACTACGAGCACTGGATGCGCCGGGCGGGCTTCGGCGACGTACGCACGCTCACCGGCTACCCCTACGAGCACGGCCTGACCATCGGCACCAAGCAGTGAGCCGCGGCCGGTTCCCCGCCGCCGATCCCGGGGCCCCCGCCACCGCGTCCCCCGTCCGCTACCTGCTCTGGCTGGCCACCCGCCACCGCGGCAGCCTCGCCCTGGCCACGGTGTTCGGCGTGCTGTGCACCCTCGCCCAGGCGCTGGTGCCGGCGGCCGTCGCCCTCGGCATCGACCGGGGGCTGCTCCAGCGCGACCGGGGAGCGCTGCTGCTGTGGGGCGGGGCGGTGCTCGGCCTCGGCGTCTTCCAGGCGCTCGTCGGCATGCTCCGCGACCGGGCGTCGACCACCAACCGGTTCGGGGCCGTGTACGGGACCACCCAGCTGGTCGTCCGCCAGGCCGCCGAGCTCGGTGCGGACCTGCCCCGGCGGGCCTCCACCGGCTCCGTCGTCAGCGTCAGCGCCATGGACGTCGGCCACCTCGGCACCGCCCTGGAGGGCACGGCACGCGGCAGCGGCGCAGTCGTCTCGATCCTCTTCGCCGCCGTCTTCATGCTCGTCACGTCATGGCAGCTGGGCCTGCTGGTGCTGATCGGCGTCCCGCTGATCGCCGCCGCCGTCGCCCGGCTGCTGCGCGTGCTGCACGGACGCCAGCAGCGGCTGCGCGAGGAGCAGGGCGCCCTCACCGACCTGTCGGTCGACATCATCGACGGGCTGCGCGTCCTGCGCGGCTTCGGCGGCGAGCGGGCCTACGGCCGCCGCTACCGCGAGGGCTCCCAGGCCGTGCGCGCGGAGGGCACCCGGGTGGCGGCCACCGTCGCCGACATCGCCTTCCTGCGCGTCCTGCTGCCCGGGGCGCTGCTGGTCGCCATCGTCTGGCTCGGTGCACACCAGGTCAGCACCGGTCGCCTCGAACCGGGCCTGCTGGTCGCCTTCTACGGCTACGCCGTCTTCCTCACCGACCAGCTCGGACAGGTCACGACCATGCTCGACCAGCTGACCCGCGCCAACGTCGCGGCCGGCCGGGTCCTGGACTTCCTGCGCCTGGAGCGGGACGTGCCCTCCGGCACCCGGCCGCTGCAGGACGACGGACCGGACCTCCCGCTGCACGACCCCGACTCCGGACTGACCGTTCCGCCCGGCCGACTGCTCGCCGTGGCGTGCGGGACCGACGGGGACGCGCGGATCCTGGCGGAACGGCTCTGCGGCTACACCGACTCGGCGGTCCTGCTCGGCGAGACCCCCCTGTCCGCCCACCGCACCGACGACGTACGCCGCCACGTGCTCCTGGCCGACAACGACGCCGCCCTCTTCGCAGGGCGGCTCGGCACGGAGCTCGATCCCCGCGACGGCCGACCCGACGACGCCGTCCTGCGGGCCCTGGACGCGGCCTCCGCCCGGGACGTCGTCGACGCCCTGCCCGGCGGGCTGGCCCAGGAGATCACCGGCGGACGCGAGTTCTCCGGCGGGCAGCAGCAGCGGCTGCGCCTGGCCCGCGCCCTGCTCGCCGACCCGCAGCTGCTCGTCCTCGTCGACCCGACCAACGCCCTCGACGCGCACACCGAGAGCCGAGTCGCCCGGAATCTCGGCCCGTACCGCGCGGGCCGGACCACCGTCGTCTTCACCACCAGCCCCCTCGTCCTCGACCGCGCCGATTCCGTGGTCTTCGTCAAGGACGGCAAGGCCGTCGCCGAGGGGCGCCACCGGACCCTCCTCGCGGACCCCGAATACCGTGCCGTCGTCACCCGGGAGGTCCTGGCATGACCGCCCCCGCCCCCGCCGACACCGCCCCGGACCCCGACGCCGAGCCCGACGCGGCGCCGGCCGCCCCGCCCGCGGAACGGCTGCCCGTCGCCTCCTCCCGGGAGGTCCGCGCCCACGCCCGGCGGACCATGCTCCGCCACCGCGGCCCGCTGGCCGGCTCGCTGGCCCTGCACGCGCTGGCCTGCCTCGCTGCGCTGGCCGCGCCCCAGCTGCTCGGCCGGATCGTCGAGGACGCCGCGCACGGCACGCTCGCCGTCACCCCGGTGGCCCTCGCGATCTGCGCCGCGGTGGTCCTCCAGGCGGTCCTCACCCGCTTCGCGCGGCTGGCCTCCCTGCGGCTCGGCGAGACCGTACTGGCCGAGCTGCGCGAGGAGTTCGTCGACCGGGTGCTGTCCCTGCCCACCCCCGTGGTGGAGCGGGCCGGGACGGGCGAGCTGGTCACCCGGACCACCCGGGACATCGACGTCCTCGCCTTCACCGTGCAGCGGGCCGTCCCCGACACCCTGGTGGCGGGCACCACCATCGTCCTGACCGTCGGGGCCGTCTGCCTGACCGACCCGCTGCTGGTGCTGCCCTGCCTGGTGGCCGTACCGGTGCTGTGGCTGTCGACCCGCTGGTACCTGAGGCGGGCCCGCGCCGGCTATCTGCGCTCCAACTCCGCCTACGCAGGCCTCACCGACCACCTCGGCGAGACCGTGGCGGGCGCCCGCACGGTGGAGGCCTTCCGGCTCCAGGCGCGCCGCCGCCGCCGCACCGACGCGGACATCGCCGCCTCCTACGCGGCCGAACTCCACACCCTCAACCTGCGCAGCACCTACCTGCCGATCGCCGACACCGGCTACATCCTGCCGGTGGCCGCCACCCTGGTCATCGGCGGGTTGATGTACATCGAGGGGCTCGTCGGCCTGGCCGCCGTCACCGCCGCGACCCTGTACGTCCAGCAGGTGATCGGGCCCGTGGACACCATGCTGTACTGGATGGACGAACTCCAGGTCGGCGGCGCCTCCATGGCCCGCATCCTCGGCGTGCGCGACGCCGCCGCAGAGGACGCCCCCGCCGGGACCGGCCCGGACGCGGCGCCGCGGGCCGCCCCCCGGGACGGCGCGATCGACGTCCACGGGGTGCACTTCGCCTACCGCGACCGGCAGGAGAGCCTGCGCGGCGTCGACCTGCACGTACGCCCCGGGGAGCGGCTGGCGGTCGTGGGCCCCTCGGGCGCCGGCAAGTCCACCCTCGGACGCCTCCTCGCCGGGATCGACACCCCCGGCCGGGGCAGCGTCCGCCTGGGCGGGGTGCCCCTGACGGAACTGCCGCCGGACGAGCTGCGCCGAGGGGTCATCCTCGTCACGCAGGAGTACCACGTGTTCCGCGGCACCCTGGCCGACAACCTGCTCATCGCCCGCCCCGACGCGAGCCCCGCGGACCTGGAGCGCGCCCTGCGGGCCGTGGCCGCCTGGGACTGGGCGTCGGCGCTGGGCCTGGACCACGAGGTCGGCTCCGGTGCGGCCGAGCTGCCCCCGGCCCGGGCCCAGCAGCTGGCGCTGGCCCGGCTGCTGCTGCTCGACCCGCCGGTCGTCGTCTTCGACGAGGCCACCGCACTGCTCGACCCGCACACCGCGCGCACGGTCGAACGGGCCCTGTCCGCGCTGCTCGGCGGCACGGTCGTCTCCATCGCCCACCGGCTGCACACCGCGCACGACGCCGACCGGGTGGTGGTGCTGGAGGACGGCCGGATCACCGAGACCGGCACCCACGACGAACTGGTGGGCCGGGGCGGGGCGTACGCCCGGCTGTGGAAGTCCTGGCACGGGTGAGGCGGGGGTGACGCGCGAGTGAGGGGCTGGCCCGTCGCGGGGCGCCCCTCACCAGGCCACCGGCAGCCGGTGTACCCCGTAGAAGCCCATGTCCTCCCCGAGCGGCACCTCCGACGGCGGCACGGCCAGCCGCAGGCCGGGGAAGCGGGCGAACAGCGCCGGGAACGCGATCCGCATCTCCGTGCGGGCCAGGTGCTGGCCGATGCACTGGTGCGCACCGTGGCCGAAGGCGAGGTGGCCGGAGGCGGGGCGGGTGAGATCGAGGCGGTCGGGGTCCGCGAAGCGGACCGGGTCGCGGTTCGCGGCGGACAGCGAGACCGTCACGGACTCCCCGGCCCGCAGCGTGTGCCCCTCCAGCACGACGTCCTCCAGCGGGCAGCGGGGCACCCCGAAGTGGAAGATGGTCAGGTACCGCAGCAGCTCCTCCACGGCGTTCCCGGCCAGGGACGGGTCGGCGGCCAGCCGGGCCGCCTGGCCGGGGTGGGACAGCAGCGCGAAGGTGCCGAGCCCCAGGGAGCCGGCCGTCGTCTCGTGCCCCGCCGACAGCAGGAGGGCGCCCACGCCGGCGACCTCGGCGGTGGACAGGTCGCCCCCGGTGGCGAGGGCGCTCAGCAGGTCGTCGCCCGGCGCCCGGCGCCGGTGCCGGGCCAACGCGGTGAGGAAGGAGTCCAGTTCGGCCATGGCCGCCGCGGCCTCGGCGGCGGTCGCGTCGATCCGGAAGAGGGTGGCGCTGCTGCGCTGGAACCCGGCGCGCTCGGCATAGGGCACGCCCAGCAGTTCGCAGATCACCAGGGAGGGAACGGGCAGCGCGAACCGCTCGACGAGGTCGGCCCGGCCCCCGAGAGCGGCCATCGCCTCCAGGTGTTCGCCGACGATCTGCTCGATCCGGGGCTCCAGGGCCCGCGTCCGGCGGGCGGTGAACCAGCCCATGAGGTGCCTGCGCAGCCGGGAGTGGTGGGGCGCGTCCATGTCGACCAGCCAGCCCGGCAGGGCGGGGCTGCCGTAGAACGGGTCCGTCCCGGGCCGCGCCACCGGCACCCGCTTGAGCTCCGAGCGCGCGCTGAAGCGGGGATCGGCGAGCACCCGGCGGGCCGCCTCGTAGCCGGTGACGAGCCATCCGACGTGGCCGTCGGGGTAGCGCAGGCGGCCGACCGGGCCGTGCGCGTGCATCGACGCGAGCTCCGGCGGAGGGTCGAACGGGCGGGCCCGGTCACGGGCGGTGGGGTGGGCGGGAACGCTCCGGCCGCTCATGACCCGCCTCCCGCACCCGCACCCGCACCCGCTGCCGCCCCCGTCCCCGTCCCCGCTCCCGCCCCGTCTCCGGGCGAGGCGGATCCGGCCCGCGGCGGGCGGGCGCACTCCCTGAGGAAGGCCCCGAGCCGCCGCACCCCCTCGTCGATCCCGTCCGGGTCCAGGTAGCTGCACGACAGCCGCAGCGTGCGCCTGCCCCCGCCGCCCGGATGGAAGGGGGCCATCGGCGTCCACAGCACCCCGTACCGGGCCGCGGACGCCTCCAGCAGCCCGGCGTCCGCCGGCACGGGCAGCCGCATCCGCACGAAGAACCCGCCGCCGGGCCGGTTCCACTCCACCCCGTCCGGCAGGCCGGCGGCGCCCTCCCGGTCCAGTGCCCGCAGCAGGTGGGCGAGGTTGCGCCGGTAGAGCACGGACCTGCTCCGGCTCAGCGCGGCGAGCGAGCCGCCGTGCTCCAGCAGCATGCCGGCGATCAGCGCCTGGCACACCGGTGAGGTGTTGACCGTGACGGCGGTCTTCAGCCGTGCCAGTTCCGCCGCGAGCGCCACCGCGGACCCGTCGGCGGTACGGACGCACTGGTCGGCGACGACGTAGCCGACGCGCGCCCCGGGGAAGCACACCTTGGCGAACGTGCCGATGTGCACGACCCGCCGCCCGGTGTCCAGGGCCTTCAGGGCGGGCAGCTCGGTGCCCGGGAGAGCCGTGAACCCGTACGCGTTGTCCTCCAGGACGAGGAAGTCCTCCTGCTCGGCGAGCTCCAGCAGCCGCGGACGCCGCCCGGCCGCCATGCGGGTGCCGCCGGGGTTGGCGTAGTCGGGGGCGACGTAGCACGCCCGGATGCGGCGGCCCCAGCGGCGGGCCGCCCGACACGCCCCGGCCAGCGCGTCGAGATCGAGGCCGTCGTCGTCCTCGGGTACGGGGACCACCCCGGCGCCCAGCAGACTGGCGGCGCTGGTGATGCCCACGAAGCAGGGGTCGGAGACGGCCAGCAGGTCCTGCGGGGAGGCGATCAGGGCGCGCAGCGCCAGGAACATCGCCTCCTGTGCGCCGACGGTGATCACCAGCGCGTCCGGGTCGGCGTCGATGCCCTGGTCGCGGCGGAGGGCGTCGGCCACGATCGCGTTGATCAGTCCGCGGGCGGGCCCGTACTCGTAGAGCAGCCGGGCCGCCCGGTCCGGCCCGAGGCCCGTCGCGGCGGCGTGGGCGGTGAAGCGGTCGAGGTAGCGGGCGGTGTCCAGCCCTTCGTACGGGGCCGGGTGCGGGGCCCCGGGGGCGAAGGAGAGGGCGTCCGGGTAGCGGCCCATGATCTCGTTGAGGAAGCCGATCGACTCCAGCACCGGGTCCTGGAGCGAGGCGTGCAGCACCTCGCGGGCGAGGGAGGTCATGCCGGCGCCCGTCCGGAACGCGCCCCGTGGCGCTCGGCCTTGGCCAGCACGTCGGGGCTGTAGATGCGGCGGGCCTGCACGACCGCGAACTCCGCCAGGTAGCCGCGCAGCAGCTCCAGGGGCTCCTCGGCCAGCGTCAGCATGGCCCGGTTGGCGGCCACGGCCGGGCCGGCCAGCTCGCGCACGGCGCGCTCGGCGGCCCCGTCGAGCGCGGCGGCGGGCAGCACCTCGTCGACCAGCAGGGACGCCGCCGGGTCCGCGGTGTGGATGCGGCGGCCGGAGAGGATGATCTGCCGGGCCGTGCGGGCTCCGGTGAGCCGGGTGAGCCGCAGGTTGCCCAGGCCCGGGACGATGCCCTCGTCGGCGGCGGGCAGGCTCAGGAAGGCGCCCTCCTCGGCGATCACGCGGTCCAGGACGAGCAGGAGCTGCATGCCGCCGCCGATGGCGAACGAGTCGACGACGCCCACCCAGGGCTTGCCCGCCGTGGCGGTGCCGCCGGCGGCCGGCTCGTCCAGGAGCAGGCCCCGGGCCAGCTTGTTGACGTAGCCGAGCTCCCGGCCGAGGAGGAACTCCACGAAGGAGATCCCACCCGAGCGGAGCTCCTTGAGGTTGATGCCCGCACTGAAGATCCGCTTCCCGGCGTGGCGCGGGTGGGTGACGGGCCCGCCGCGCAGGACGCCGACGCGCACGCGGTCGTCGAGGAGGGCCACGTCCACGGCGGTTTCGAGGTCGGCGATGAGCCGGTTGTCCTCGGCGTTGAGGCAGTCGCCGTTGCGGAAGGTGACGTGGGCCGCCTCGCCGCGGCGTTCGAGCAGCACGGCGGGGAGCTCCAGCCGGTCCGTGCGCCGGAACTCCGCGAGGCGGTCGGCCGAACCCGGCGCGGGCCGCAGCATGCTCTCGATCAGGTGCGTGCCCGCGGCGGGGGAGCGCAGCAGGGCCCCGAAGAAGATGCCCTGGTCGATCTCGCGGCCCTCCTTGTGCGCCTGGAGGCGGCCGCGCTCCTCGGCGAGCAGGGCGGCGTCCGGTACGAGCCCGGGGAAGCGTACGGCGGCCTCCGCGGCCAGGTCGGGAAGCCGGGGCCGCCGCGTCCGCCCGGCGGTGAGCACGTCGTAGACGGCGTCGGCGTAGCGGGCGAGGAAGGCGTGCCGGGCCGCCCGGCAGTCCTCGTGGAGGCCCGCCGCCCGCTCCGCCTCGGCGCCGGTGCGGTCGCGGCGGGGCGGCAGAAGGGCGAGCATCCGCTCGGTGTCGGCGGCGTACCGGGCGAGGAGCCCGGCGTCGGCGGCCAGGTCGCCGGCGAAGGCGGGGGCGCCCGTCGCGAGGTCCTTCTCCCGGTCGCCCGAGCGCTCACTCATCCGGTTCTCCCGCCGCGGGGCCCGGCTCCGCTTCGGCCAGGCGGCGCAGTTCGCGGTCGCACGCCGCCAGGTGGGGGCCGAGCGCCTCGTCGAACTCCAGGCTCTGCGCCTCCAGCAGCAGCTGCCGGCGGATGGCGAGCTCGCGGTCGGATATCCGGCCCATCAGCACGGTCGCCGTGTGCGCGGCCTCCTCGGTGTCGTGCGCGAGCTGGTCGATCAGGCCCAGGTCGCGGGCCCGGCCGGCGTCGATGTCGTCGCCCCACAGCACGATCTGCCGGGCGCGGGCCGCCCCGAGCTGCCGGGAGATCCGGTGGACGGCCATTCCGGGCCAGAAGTGGCCGTCGTTGACAGGCGCGAGGAGCCGCAGGTCCGGGGCGCCGATCCGGTAGTCGCTCACCAGCAGCAGGTCGAGGGCGGGGCCGCCGCAGGCCCCGCAGGCGACGGCGATGCTCATCGCGGGCAGCCGCTCCAGCCTCCGTACGGCCCGCTCCCAGCGGTTGATCTGCTGGATGTCCACCGGCCCCGGCCAGGAGCGGGCACCGGAAGGGGTGCCCGGCAGGCGCAGCAGGAGCACCGAGCGGTCGGCCCGCTCCTCGATCCGGTGGCAGGCGCCGTTGACGGCGGCGGTCAGCTCGGGCAGCGGCTGCCCGGCGTCCAGGTACAGGGTGACGCACAGCCCGTCCGAAGCGCCGTCGTGCGCGGGGCCGTCGTGCCCGGGGCCGTCGTGCCCGGGACCGTCGTTCGTCGGCCTGTCGCTCGTTGGGCCGTCGTGCGTGGTCTTCGCCGTGCCGTCCGCCGGTTCGCCCTCCGCGGGAAGCGGCAGCCTGTCGTGCGTCCGCATAGCAGTTCCCTTCGTCGTCGCGCCGCCTCCCGCAGTGCGGCCCGGGGTACGGGTCACCACCGCGCCAGCGCCATCTCGATCGTCGAGCCGGGCCCCATCGTCATCAGCACTCCCAGATCGCCGGGGCGTACCGAGCCTTCGGACGCCAGCCGCTGGTAGGAGAAGAGGAAGGAGCCGCTCGACAGGTTGCCGTGGTCGCGCAGCACGCCGGTGGTGTGCCGTACGTCGTGCCGGGTCAGCCCTAGGTTGACCCGCACGGAGTCCACGACCTTCTTCCCCCCGGAGTGCACCACCCAGTGGTCGACGTCGGAGGCCAGCAGACCGGTGCCGTGCAGCAGCCGCTCCAGCGCGCCCTGCGCATGGGCACCGACGACGTAGGGGATCTGCGGGTCCAGCCAGAAGCTGAACTTGCCGTGCCCCTCGTCCCAGTCGTAGCGCATGGCGTCGACCGCGTCGGGGATGATGCGGCTGGAGAAGCGCAGCAGGGCCGGGGACGGCGCCCCGCCGGCGTCCTGCCCGCCGCCGGGCGCGGTGACGGCGACCGCGGCCGCCCCGTCCCCGAAGAGGCTGTTGACGACGGAGGAGCGCATGGTGCCGTCGAAGACGTACGCCGCGGAGCACACTTCCACGCACACCAGCAGGGCCAGCTCGCCCGGGTGCGCCCGGGCCCAGCCGGTCACCGCGCTCAGGGCGTTGAGACCGGCGTTGCAGCCCATGCCGACGACGTCCAGCCGCGAGCAGGAGACGTCGAGGCCCATCTCCTTGATGAGCAGGGCGGAGAACCCGGGGGTCAGGAAGCCGGTGGAGGTCACGCAGCACAGGTGGCGCACGTCCGACGGCCGCGCCCCGGCGTCAGCGAGGCAGTTCTCGATCGCCCGCCGCCCCAGCAGCAGCCCCTGTTCGGTGTGCTTGCGCAGGAGTTCGCCCTGCGACTCCACCACCGGGGAGCCGTCGGGGGCGGCGGCCGGCAGGGTCAGGCCCCGCCGCTCGATGGCGCTGTTCAGGAAGAGCGAGCGGACCCGGGGATCGGTGACGGCCAGCAAGTCGAGCAGCTCGCGCTGGCTGTAGCTGGTGTCGGGGACGGCGGTGCCGACCCCCGCGAGCCGGGCGGCGGCCCCGGTGTCCGGCAGCGTCATCCGAGGTAGTCCTCCGGCCCGCCCTCGCGCACCGTGTCCAGGGTGAAGCAGTGGAACCCCCCGCCGAACAGCCGCCGGTGCCGGTGCCGGACCGGGACGGCCGTGAACCGGTGCTTCTCCAGGGTCCGCGCGAGCTCCGGGCAGGCCTCGTTGACCAGCACGGTGTCGGGGCCGGCGGACAGCACGTTCAGATCGATGTACGGGCTGGTCAGCACCAGGTCCTCGTCCTCGTAGCGGGGGAAGTTGTCGCTCTCCGGGGCGGGGGCGACGATGCGGTCCCACTTCCGCAGCGCCTCGGGCAGCTTCTCCGCAACGGCCTCGGAGCGCACCAGCAGGGTGCCGGGCCGCAGGGCCAGGACCATGCTGTCGATGTGGCTGTCGCTGAGCCGGTGCACGCGGTGGATCCGGAACCGGTCGCCCACGTGGCGCTCCAGCCAGTCGCAGGCCAAGGCGTGGTGCGCGGTGGAGATGTTGACCACGAGGTCGCGGCCGAGCCGCAGGACCTGCGCGCCGTCGAACATCATCTCGATGCCGACGTCGTAGGGGGAGGGGCTCGGCGTGCCGATGGGCTCCGTCGGGCCGCCGATCGTGCTCTCGCGGGCGTAGTCGAGGTCGAACGACGCGTCCGTCATCAGGGGGCGGGGCATCACCGTCCAGCGGGCGCCCTGCGCGAAGTACCGCTGGAAGACCGGCGTGAGGAACTGGGTCTCGAAGTAGCGGGAACGGATCATCGGCGGGGTCTCGATGATCTCGTCGCCGAGGATCAGCGTGTTGTCGCGGATGTTCAGCGGGGGCACGACGGAGGCGGACCATGCGGGGGTGCGCACCTCGCTGGTGCCGGCATCGAGGTCCATCGGCCGGTGCACCGTGACGCCGAGGCCGGTCAGGGCCGCCGCGATGCCCTCGAGGTCCTCGACGAGCTCGTCCACGTAGCGCTGCTTGATCGGCACCCTGCCGCGGCGGTCCCCGTCGCGCCCGGCGTCCGCTGTCCCGGCCCCGCCGACCGTGAGCCGCGGGTAGTACCACTCGGATCGCGAGGAGTTGTCGCCGGCGATGTTGTCGTGGAAGAAGAGGTCGAAGGACAGCTCCCGTTCGTGGGAGGTGTAGTTGGCCGCCGAGCCGACGACCACCTCCTTCAGGGTGGACCATTCGTCGAAGCTGTTCAGCGTCATCGCGAGCTCCCTCGATCGTGTGAAGTACCCCACCGGTCCGCCGGCTCCGACCGGCCCCTACGGGTGCGCCGGCGCCGGCGGCGGCATCCGAGGCCGCTCACCGCTCGCCGCCCGCCCGCTCGCCGCCCGCCCGCTCCGCCGGACGCCCGGGCAGCCCGGGCAGCCCGGACCGCAGCGGCAGCGCCAGGGAGAGGTACTTGCCGTCCTCCTCCAGGCAGATCCCGTGCGCGACGCAGGAGCCGAGGAACTCCTCGACCTCCGCCCGCTCCACCGGCCCGCCGCCCCCGCCCCGGCCGGCCAGCTCCCGGTGGATGCGGGCGGCGCTGCGCGGGGCGTCGCCGCACAGCTCGTACGCCTGCGCCCGCCACCCGGCGAGGGTGGTCTTGCGGCGCAGGCCGCCCCGGGTGTCGAACAGCGTGAGCCAGTCCGGCCCGCGCCGGTAGGTGAGGGTGGGCCGGTCCGCCGAGGCCCATGCGCGTCCCCACGCCTCCACGGCCTTGGCGAGCTCGGCGACGGAGTCCGCGGAGGCGACGTCCGGTGCCCGGTAGTCGAAGAAGTACGCGATCCGGCTGTGGTCCAGCCCGGGGACCGGGAACGCCAACCGGTAGGCGCTCTTCGGCGTGATCTCCCCCATCCCGAACGAGGGGTCCGTGAAGTAGGGGCTGAACCGCTCCAGCCAGATGCGCCCCACGCCGGCGGGCGGCTCCAGATGGGTCAGCAGGGGCACGAGCTCGGCCTGGCCGGTGTAGTCCTCGTCGGTCTCGCCGGGGAAGCCGGCGAGGAGGTTCCAGTCGACGCGGACGCCATAGTAGTGGGCCCACTTCAGCAGGCGGATGTTCAGGAGCCGCGAGGAGCCCTTGCGCATCAGCCCGAGGACGTGGGTGCTGAGGCTCTCCAGGCCCGGCTGGATCTTCCACACCCCGGCCTCGGCCAGCAGGCGGACCTGGTCCCGGGTCAGGTTGGCCTTCACCTCGAAGAACAGGGCGGTGTCCCACCGGGCCCCGCGCAGGCCGGCGCAGAAGGTGTCGAGGTAGGCCATGTCGAGGATGTTGTCGACGGCGTCGACCGCCAGGACCCGGTGCCGGCGCATCAGCTCCTCCAGCTCGGACAGCGCCCGCGCCGGGGACTTGGCCCGGTACTGCATGCCCAGCGCGTTCAGCCCGCAGAAGGTGCAGTGGTGCTTCGCGCCCCACCAGCAGCCCCGGGAGAACTCCACCAGCAGCCGCTGGGTGTTCCGGCCGATCACCCGGTCGCGGCCGAGGGCCGCCAGGGCGGTGAAGTAGTCGTCGTAGTCCGGTACGGGCAGCTGGTCCATGTCCCGCGTGCGGGTGCCCGGGGAGGGGGCCTTCACCCGGCCGTCGGGGCCGCGGCCGCAGACGCCCGGGATCCGGGTCGGATCGGCGCCGCGCGCCACGGCCGCCGCCAGGCGGGGGAGCGTCACGTCGCCCTCCCCGACGACCACGTAGTCGATGAAGTCGAAATTCCTGAGGTACTCCGGTCCCATGTCCCCGTCGTAGTTCGCGCCGCCGAATACGACGATCAGATCGGGGTGGGCTTCCTTCAGGCGGCGGGCCAGCGCCAGGGCGGCGACGTTCTGGATGAACGTCGACGTGAATCCGACGACGTCGAGTTCCGACCACATACTGCGGGCGGCGAGTTCATCGATCCACGCGGGCAGGCGGCGGCACCGCAAATCGGCCACGGCGTCCCAGTCCACGCCGGCCTCGGCACACATTTCGGCCACCTCGGGAAAACGCCGACGGTAATCCTCCACGTCCTCGGTCACCCCGAAGGCGGCCGTCCCGAATAGCCATTCGCCGAACAGGTGGACCCGTTCGGAAGGGGCCTCGGTGATGATCTCGTACAGATCCGCGCCCAGTTCGGCGGACAGCTCCAGGTTCGGGTAGACGCTCCGCGCGTCGTGTCCGAAGGAGCGCAGTGCGGCCTGGAGCAGCCCGCACTGGATGGAGGGGGTGTCGGTGCGCGCCCACGGCATGTTCACCAGCCCGATGCGCAACGGCCGCACCGGGACGCAGTCCGGCGGGAACAGGGGCTGGTCGATCAGTTGCAACTCACCGCCGCCTGGCACAGGTTCCTCCGTACGTCCGCTCCGGCAGGCCGGACCCCTCCCCGGCGGGCGGGGAAGGACCCGGGTCACGCGCTGGTCGGTTCGCTGGCTCAGTCCTTGACGTTGCTGGCCGAAACGACGCCGATGTCCTTCACGTTGCTGTCCGAGACGATCTCGGCGACATCGGCTTCCTCGATCTCGGTCCAGACGATTTCACGCTCCATGGTTCACCTCCTTCCTCATATCCGGGCATGAGAATCCGTCGGTGAACGGTCATTGATCGTAGGAAGCTCTCCAGTGGTGAACAAGGGTGGCGATCCGGCCAATCGGAACACCGCAGCCGGGTTCCGTGGCCGATTCCTGCACCGTTCGGGAGGCGGGCGAGGCGCTCTTGACGCCCCTTCCGGCCGCTTTTCACAATGGGCCGGTCCAGCCGGGCAAGGAGCCCTTCGCAGCCCTTCGCCGGCCGCCGGGAATTTCACTGCGACCCCAGGAGTATTGCCGGATGGTGCGACTGCTCATCGGAAACGATTGGAGCGAGGAGCTGGAGGAGCCGGTCGGAACCGGCTGGGCCGTGCAGCGCTTGCTGTGGTTCGCCCGCGACGGCGACGTCCTCGTGCTGCCCGTCCCGCCCGAGGAGGACTTCCTGTCCTACGTCACCTCCCTGACGGGCACCCGGCGCGACTCCCTGCAGGTGGTCGTCCCGCCCCCCGGCCGCGCCGGCACCGGCGCGCTCACCGCGGACCGGCTCACCGACCCCGCCTTCGTCGCCGAGGTGCACGGGAGGACCGCCGGCCGGCCCGTCGAGGAGGTCTTCGCCCTCTGGCCCGACGCAGCCGTCGCAGCCGCCGCCGATGCCCTGGGCTGTCCCGGAGCCCTCGAAGGACACGCGTTCCTCACCCAGAGCGGCGGACTGCTCGGCAGCAGCAAGGCGGTCTTCCGGGCCCTGGCCGCCGGCGTGGGCGCCCCCCTGCCGGACGGCGCGGTCTGCGCCGACCCCCGGCGCGCGGAGGAGCACATCGTCCGCCTGCTGGAGGGCGGCAGCCCCGTCATCCTCAAGCAGGACTTCGGATCGGGCAGCGACGGCAACGAGATCCTCGGCCGCACGGGGGACGTGGACCTGCGCGGAGCACGCGACGTGCGGGTGCTCCCCGACCGGCCGGCGGTTTCCGCGTACCTCGCCGAGCGCTGGGACTGGCTGACGGTCGGCGGCCGCGACCGGGTCGTCGTGGAGCGCTACCACCCCGGCAGCCGCGCCTACTTCGCCGAGTTCTGGATCTCCGACGCGGGCATCCGGCTCGGCGGCCACGGCGAGATGCAGTACCGCCCCCTCCCCAACGCCCAGGTGATGCCCGCCCAGGACCTGACCGCCCGGCAGCTCGACGTGCTGCTGGACGGCGGGCACCGCATCTCGCAGGGGCTGCGGGCGGTCGGCTACCGCGGGATCCTCAGCGCGGACGCCGTCGTCACACCGGAGGGGGACGTCCTCTTCACCGAGTACAACGGCCGCGCCACCGGATCCACCCACATCTACGAGATCGTCGGCAAGCGGGTCGTCGGACCGGGCTTCGGCACCGACCGCATCCTGCTGGAGCGGGTGTGGCCCAAGCACTGGGAGGTGCCCTCGTTCACCGCCGCCCTCACCCGGCTCCGCGCGTCAGGCCACGCCTACGACCCGGTCAGCCGCCGCGGCGCGATCATCCTGGCCGCGTACCACCCCGGCCGCAAGGGCGTCATGCTCTGCTTCGCGGAAGACACCGTCGAAGCCGCCCTCCACCGCGAAAAGCTGGTCGGGCAGCTGTTCACCGCCTGAGCCTGCCAGGGCCGCCGGGGGCCGGAAACGACGAAGGCAAGGAGAGCACTCTCCTTGCCACTCTCAAGTTATAGCGCGAGAGGGGGCTTGCCGCAAGGCCCCGGGCGGGGCGCAGAATCATCGCCTCATCCCCCAGCCACGACCGCCCCGGAGGCATCGCAGTGAACGAGCAGTACGTGTGGGACCTGTGCCACGTGGACGAGACCCAGGTCGCGACCGTCGGCGGCAAGGGCGCACACCTCGGCGCGCTGTCGCGCCTCGAGGGGATCCGCGTCCCGGCGGGCTTCTGCGTGACGACCGAGGCCTTCCGACGGGTCATCGCGCAGGCACCCCGGGTCGGCGACCTGCTCGACCGCCTGTCGTACGTGGACCCGGACGACCCGGAAGCGATCCGCACGCTCAGCGCGCAGATCCGCCGGACCATCGAAGCAACCGCGGTCCCGGACGATCTCGCGGCGGCGATCGCCCGCGCACTCGCCCGGTCCGGCGAACGGGCCGCCTACGCCGTTCGCTCCAGCGCCACGGCGGAGGACCTGCCGACGGCCTCCTTCGCCGGCCAGCACGACACGTACCTCAACGTCGTGGGGCCGACGGAGGTCCTCCGGCACATCAGCCGGTGCTGGGCCTCGCTGTTCACCGAGCGCGCCGTGGCCTACCGCCGTCGCAACGGCATCGACCACCGCACGGTCCACATGGCGGTGGTCGTGCAGCAGATGGCCTTCCCGCACGCCTCCGGCATCCTCTTCACCGCCGACCCCGTCACGGGCCACCGGAAGGTCGCCACCATCGACGCCGGTTTCGGCCTCGGCGAGGCACTGGTCGCCGGCCTGGTCAACCCGGACGTCTTCACCGTGCGCGACGGCAAGGTCGTCGCCCGGACGATCGCCGCCCAACAGCGCGCCCTGACCGCTCTGCCCGCCGGCGGCACGCACGAGGTGGCGCTCCCGCCGCAGCAGCAGGAGCAGCCGGCGCTGACGGACGCGCAGGCCCTGCGGCTGGTCGAGCTCGGGCGGCGCATCGAAGCGCACTTCGGCTGCCCCCAGGACATCGAATGGTGCCTGCTGGACGACGGCTTCCGGATCGTGCAGAGCCGGCCGATCACGACGCTGTTCCCCGTCCCGGAGCGCGGCGACCGGGAGGACCGCGTCTACGTCTCCGTCGGCCACGCGCAGATGATGACCGACCCCATGAAGCCGCTGGGCTTCTCCATGTGGCAGCTGACGGCCATGGTGCCGATGCACGAGGCCGGCGGGCGGCTGTTCGTCGACGTCACCCAGCGCCTGGCCGCGCCCGCGAGCCGCGCCGCCCTGCTGGACGCCCTCGGCAAGGGCGACCCGCTGGTCCGGGACGCCTTGGAGACGGTCCTCGACCGCAGCGACGTCGTTCCCCCGCTCCCTGAACCCGAACCGGGACCGGGCCCGGCCGCCGGCGGCCCGCCGCCCGGCGGTGGCGGTGCGCCCGACCCGATCGAGACCGATCCGGCCATCGTCACCGAACTGATCGAGCGCAGCCGGACCTCCCTCGCCGCCCTCGAACGCGACATCCGGACGAAGAGCGGACCGGCGCTGTTCGACTTCCTGCTGGACGCGTTCGACGAGCACAAGCGCCTCCTCAGCGACCCGCTGAGCATTCAGGCGATCATGGCGGGCATGGAGGCCACGTGGTGGCTCAACGACAAGCTGGGGGAGTGGCTGGGAGAGAAGAACCCCGCCGACACGCTGACGCTGTCCGCCCCCGGCAACATCACCTCGCAGATGGGACTGGCCCTGCTCGACGTCGCGGACGTCATCCGCCCGCTGCCGGAGGTGGTGGCCTTCCTGCGGGACGTGCAGGACGACGGCTTCCTGGACGAGCTGGCGAAACTCCCGGGAGGATCCGAGGCCCGCGACGCCATCGAGACCTACCTCGACCGGTACGGCATGCGGTGCGTCGGCGAAATCGACATCACCAGGCCGCGCTGGCGCGAACACCCCAGCGCGCTGGTCCCGGTGATCCTCGACCACGTACGCACCTTCGAGCCGGGTGCCGCCGGGCGGCGCTTCGAGCTGGGGCGGCAGAAGGCGCACCAGAAGAAGAAGGAGGTCCTGGCACGCCTGCGCGCCCTGCCGGACGGGGACCGCAAGGCCGAGGAGACCGAGCGGATGATCGACCGGGTCCGCACCTTCATCGGGTACCGGGAGTACCCCAAGTACGCCATCATCTGCCGTTATTTCGTCTACAAGAAGGCCCTGATGCAGGAGGCCGAACGCCTCCTGCGGGCAGGCCTGCTGCCGGAGCGGGACGACGTCTTCCACCTCACCTTCGCAGAACTCCACGACGTCGTGCGCTCCGGCCGACCGGTCGACCCGCAGCTCGTCCGGCAGCGCAAGGAGGAGTTCCGGGCGCACCACGCGCTCACCCCGCCCCGCGTGCTCACCTCGGACGGCGAGGCCCTCACCGGGGCCTACCGACGGGACGACGTCCCGGCCGGCGCCCTGGCCGGCGTGGCGGTCTCGGCCGGAACCGTCGAGGGACGCGCCCGGGTCGTCCTCGACGTGGCGCAGGCCGATCTCGAACCGGGCGACATCCTGGTCACGGCCTTCACCGACCCCAGCTGGTCGCCGCTGTTCCTCCGGATCGCGGGCCTGGTGACCGAGGTGGGCGGCCTGATGACCCACGGCGCGGTGATCGCCCGGGAGTACGGCCTCCCGGCGGTCGTCGGCGTGGAGCGGGCCACCCGCCTGATCCGGGACGGCCAACGCATCCGCGTGCACGGCACCGACGGCTACGTCGAAATCCTCCCCTGACCGGTCCCCGCCCGCCGGCCGTCACTGCGGATCGGGTCGGGTGGTGGGCCTGTTCTGTTCGAGGGTCTTGGTGGCGGTGCAGCCCTTCTGGCTCATTTGGCCGATGCAACCCCACCCTTGACCGATGACCCATCCGAAGTACTGGACCGGCTGCTGAGGTACGGCCTCGGTCGTGATGGTGCCGCTGCCGCTCGGGATCCGCTGAACGTGGGATCCGGAGGTGTCGGTGTACGACGCGTCGATGTGCCATGTACAGGTCTGCGTCGTCACCTCGGGCTGAACGAGGAAAGCCATGTTCGACTGGCCGTTGCCCAGGTCGACCACGTTCTTCCGGAAGTACAACTCGCCCTGGTTCGCGCCGTCGTCGAGGACGTAAGGCCCCTTGGGCCTGTCCGTCTGCCCGCCGGCCAGGTCCCACAGCAGGCCCGGACGCGCGGAGGAGCCGGCCGGCGGGATGTCGACCACCGTCTTGGCCGTGGGCGCGCCGCAGGAGTCCTTCACGGCGGTCATGCCGTTGATCGTCAGGCCGGCGCCGCGGTCGCTGTTCAGGTTCAGTTTGAACGTCTGGGACTTGGAGCCCGGGGTTATCTCGTGCCCGTCCGCCAAGGGTTTCGGGAGGGCAGCAGTGAACGTGTACTCGATGAGTCGGCCGCCGAGAGACTTCAGGTATGCCCAGACCGACGCCTTGTTGCCCCCCTTCAAAGCGGTCAGAGCGGCCTGTTCGCGGTCGGTGAGCGGACGGTCCAGAACGATCACGACGGCTTCGGGCATGTCCTGTTCGTAGTCGATGGGCGTGATGGTGGAGACGAAGGCAGCCCCTTCGCGGTCCACGGCCTTCTGGGCGTTCTTGTCTGAGCGAGCCCGGTCGGTGGAGGTGGAACGGTCCAGAAGGTACGTCGCGTAGTAGGCGAACACGAGGCCGCCCAGGACGACGGCGACCGCGAGGGCCATGTACAGGGCGCGGTGTTGCGGTCGGAGCCGGCGAAAGCCCGGCAGGCGCTCATCGGCCAGGACGTGCCACGCCGTCGGAGCCGGCGGCTCGGGGGCCTGCGGCTCGGGCTCGGGCTGCGGTGCGCCGTTGTGGATCGCTCGGGACCGCACGGCGGAGGCGGGAAGCGGCGGCGATGCGGGTTCCGTTGCTGCGTCAGGCGAGTCCGAGCCGGAAGGCGGTGGTGGAGTCGGAGTCGTGGCCAAGGAAACCCCCGATGGGTCGGCGTGTTCGTACGGGCCGTGCAACCGCTGGGCTAAGCCTTTACGGCGGACCGGGCGTCTGAGGGAGAGGGTGAGGGGGGCGATTCCGGTCCTGTTGTTCCGGTGGCCGCGTCGAGGGCGTACACGTACCCGCCGTCACTGCCGATGTACACCACCCCGTCGACCACTGCGGGCGCTGACTTGACGGTGCCGCTGGTGGTGAAGGCCCACTTCTTGGTGCCGGTGGCCGCGTCGAGGGCGTACAGGTTGCTGTCGGCGCTGCCGATGTACACCACCCCGTTGACGACGGTGGGCCGTCCCCCCACCCAGTTGCCCGTGGCGAAGGTCCACTTCTCCGCGCCGGTGGCGGCGTCGACGGCGTACACGTTCATGTCACCGCTGCCGACGTACACCGTGCCCTGGGCCACTGCGGGCGACGACCTCACCACGCCGCCCGTGGAGTGGGACCACTTCTTGGTGCCGGTGGCCGCGTCGAGGGCGTACAGGTTCTTGTCACCACTGCCGAAGTACACGCACCCGTCGACGACGGCGGGGGACGAGCTGATGATGCCGCCGGTGGGAAACGCCCACTTCTTCGTGCCGGTGGCGGCGTCGAGGGCGTACAGGTTGCCGTCTCCGGCGCCGAAGTACACGCATCCGTCGACCACCGCGGGCGACGAACCGTCGATGCCGCCGATGGGATACGCCCACTTCTGGGCGCCGGTGGCGGCGTCCACGGCGTACGCGCCGCCCCGGGTGTGGATGTCGCCGGAACTGCCGAAGTACACGACGCCGTCGACGACTGCCGGCGACGTATTGACCGGGGTACCGGCGTGGAAGGCCCACCGCTGGGTACCGGTGGCCGCATCCAGGGCGTAGAGGTTCTCGTCCGTGCTGCCGATGTACACCAGGCCTTCGGCGACCGCGGGCGACGAGTAGATCGCGGACTCCGGGGTGAAGGACCATCTTTGCGTGCCCGTTGCCGCGTCGAGTGCGTACACGAAGGCGGGGCCGCCGGTACCGATGTACAGCACACCGCCGACCACGGCCGGCGTCGATTCGATCCAGCAGCCGACGTCGGTGAGGTGGCGCCAGAACCGTGGGGGGACAACCTCTTTTCCCTGAGCAGCGCCCTTGCCACCGCCACCGCCACCGTTGCCTTGGCTGTCGGTGCAGCCGACGACGGTGGGGCCGACGCCGACCGCGGCGACAGCGCCGAGCCCCAGGCGCAGCGCTGTGCGGCGTGAGATGTGAGCAGACCGTGGGGACGCGCCCCCGGCCGGTGTCGAGCCGAGCTGGCCGCTGAGGGCCTCGGTGGACCGATTCACCGTGCGAGTGTATGGCTCGCCCTGACACCTGCTGAGGGATTCGCCAAAACGTTCACAATCCATGCAGGCCCGTCCACATGGAGAGGGATGGCGACGTATCACCCCGACCGCGATCCACTGGTCGCGATCGCTTCGACGCCACGCCCTAGTACAGGGCTTCGCCCATCGGTGACTCTTCGCCCGTGACGTAGGCGCGGATCGCTGCCAGGTACTCGTCCCGGCCGACACGACCGTCCTTGTCGGCGTCCAGCGCGGCAAAAGCGGCGTCGGACTTGCCGACCCGGTTTCCCAGTGCTTCGCGCAGCATCGTGAACTCGGACCGGTTCAGGTGGTTGTCCCGGTCCGCGTCAGCGAGGTCGAACAGGGCGCCGAGCGCGTACTTGCAGATGGTGTCGAACTTCTCGGCGTCCACCCAGTCCGTGTACTCGTCGAACGTCATGATGCCGTCGCCGTTGGCGTCCATGGCCGCCCAGGCCCGCTCCCCCTTGGCGTAGGCGGCAAGGACGAGCGGGTCGTCGTCGGCGCGTCCGGACGCCTTCACCGCCCGTTCGATCCGGACGAAGTAGTCGTGCCGGGAGGCGACTCCGTCTCCGTCCATGTCCAGCATGGCGAAGACGCGCGCCTTCGGGGCTTCTACGACCTGAGGGTCAGGCATGGGGGCAGTCTTTCTGTGCGGGGTGATTTTCCGGGCTCGCACTCAAGCGAGCGGTGCGGTCGGCGTGATCGTCAGGGCGGCGGGGCCCGCGACCCTGGCGGGCAGGCCGCAAGGGGGCAGCGGGATCGTGCCGGTGACGCCGGCACCGGCGTACTTGCCCTCCATGACGGTTCCGGTCACACGGAGGTCGGCCCTGCCCGGCTCGATGGCCACCTCGATGGGGATCTCGATCTCGCTGGTCGTCCCGTCAGGCCAGGTCAACGTCTCGCGGGTGGTGGCGCTCAGCTTGGTGCAGCTGCTGTTCGCCGTTCCTTCGACCACCGACTCGACCGCGGTCGGAACAAGGAGGTCATCCCCCGAGCAGACATAGCTCCGTGTTCCCTTGTACGTCTGCGGCGTCGGCTGGTCTTTGAGCCCGTCGGACTGGATGTCGGAGGTACCGACACATTTCACCGGCAGCACGGGGGCAGGCACCGCGACGGCAGCCGTTCCGGCTGACAGCAGGGCAGCAGCAGCGCAACCGGCGCTCACGACATGGACGAGAAGGGGGAGGCGCACTGGGAGAGTTCTCTCTGCTCGAAAGGGAACGAAGCGGCACATCTGCGATCGTTGCACCGGCGAGACCGAAATGGGTCCCCTCGGCGGGGGGAATCACTCGGACGGTGGGCAGGCTGATGGTTGCGGATCACGATCAGCTGTGGATCGCGCGAGGCCCGGCCTCCCGGTGCCGCACTCGCCTTGCGAGACCTGGGCGGAAGGCCGAAGCTGAACGTGAGGCATGCCTACCGACCAATGGACCGAGCGCAGACGGCTGCGGGGTTCGGCCACCGCGGCCCCTGCAGGGAGCGATTCCCATGAGGCTTGTCGTCGATCTCAACCGGTGCCAGGGGTTCGCGCAGTGCGTCTTCCTCGCCCCGGACGTCTTCGCCCTCCACGGGGACGAGGCGCTGCTGTTCTCCCCTCGCTTCGACGAGGCACAGCGTGACCGGGTGGCGAAGGCTGCCGCAGCCTGCCCGGTCCAGGCCATCCTCGTCGACTACTCCGACGAGCCGACGAACCGGGTGGAGCCCCATGTCCGCTGAACAGGACGTCGAGCTCCTGCGGCGCCAGGGCCGGATCGTGGTCGTCGGCGCCTCGCTGGCCGGCCTGCGCGCGGCGGAGGCCTTGCGAGAGAAGGGCTTCACCGGCTCACTGACCATGATCGGCGACGAGCCGTACGAACCCTACGACCGGCCTCCGCTGTCCAAGCAGGTGCTGCTCGGACGGGCACGCCCCGAGGACACCGCGCTGCCGAGGCGGCGCGACATCCACGCCGAATGGCGTCTGGGCGTCGCCGCCGAGGCCCTGGACCGGAACGCCAAGCAGGTGCGCCTGGCGAACGGCGACACCGTCCCCTACGACCGCCTGCTGATCACTACCGGGACCAGAGCACGGCCTTGGTTCCACCCGGAAGAGGCTGCGCTGGAGGGGGTGTTCGGGCTGCGTACCTGCGACGACTCCGCCCGCCTGCACCGGAAGCTGACCGGTGGCGTGTCCCGGGTGCTGGTGATCGGCGCCGGCTTCACGGGCTCGGAGGTCGCCTCCGCCTGCCGGGAGTCCGGCCTCGAGGTCACGGTCGCCGAACGCGGCCCGGCACCGCTGGTGGGTGCGCTCGGCGGAGTGATCGGCGCCGTCGCGGACCGGCTGCAGCGCAAGCACGGAGTCGACCTGCGCTGCGGCGTCAGCGTCACCGCCCTCGAGGGCGACGACATGGGACGACTGCGGCGCGCCCATCTGTCCGACGGTTCTGCGATCGACGTGGAAGTGGCGGTCGTCTCGCTCGGTGCCATGCGGAACACCGAATGGCTGGCCGGTTCGGGGGTGGCCGCGGGCCCGCGGGGCATCGCGTGCGACGCCGGATGCCGGGTGTTCGACGTGAACGGCATCGTCACCGACGACATCTACGCCGCCGGGGACGTCGCCCGCAGCCCCCACCCGCTGTTCGACTACCAGTTCCTGGCGCTGGAGCACTGGGGCAACGCGGTCGAACAGGCCCAGATCGCCGCCCACAACATGATCTGCGCCGGTCCGGAGCGCCGTCCGCACCTGTGGGTGCCGATGTTCTGGTCCACCCAGTTCGGTGTCAACATCAAGTCGGTGGGTGTACCTTCGCTGGGCGACCAGCTGGTCGTCGCCCAGGGGGCCCTCGACGAGGAACGGTTCGTCGCGGTGTACGGATACCGCGGCCGCGTCATTGCCGCGGCGTCCTTCGACGGAGCCAAGTGGCTGGGGTTCTACGAGCAGCAGATCGCGTCCGGCGCGCCGTTCCCGCCGCAGTACCGCACGGTCGACCGCCGGACCGAGACGCTGAACCCGGTCGACCCGGCCTTCCCCGACCCCCATCTGCCCACCCATGGGGCCACGGTCACGCTGACGGGCCACTCACCGAGCGAGCGGCGTGTCGCGTTCGTTCCGTCGCATGCCTGATCACCGGCCCCGTAACGCCCGGAGCCCTCAGGAGTCACCATGACGTCCGGCAGCATCCTCGCGCAGATCACCGACTACGCCCATCGGGCCGATCCGTACCCGCTCTACGCGGAATTGCGCAAGCAACCGGTCAGGCGGGAGGAGGACGGCTCCTACCTGGTCAGCACCTACTACGAGGTACGGAGTCTGGCCAATGACCCGCGACTGAGCAACGACACGAGCAACCGTCTGCCCGGCCACACCCGCCCCGGGCAACCAGCGGCGGAGTCGGGCTTGCCGCCCAGCTTCATCTTCACCGACCCGCCCGTGCACGACCGGCTGCGCGAGACCATCAACCGGCCTTTCGGCCCCCCACACAGCCCCACGTTCCTCGACGGGCTGCGCGGAGACCTGGCCAAGACCGTCACCGAGCTGCTCGACGCTTTCGACGGCAAGGACCAGGTCGACATCGTGGAGGATTTCGCCTATCCCCTTCCCGTCACCGCCATCTGCAAGGTACTGGGCGTGCCGCGCGAGGACGAACCGCGTTTCCACGCCTGGGCCGACGCCCTGGCATCGTCCATCGACCCCCACTCCGGCGACGACGGCGGCCCGGAGAAGGCACAGCGGGCACGCCTGGAGATGGGCGCCTACCTGACCGGGCTGATCGAGACCAAACGCAGCCACCCCGGCCCCGGAATCCTCAGCGCCCTCGCCCCCACCATGACCCCGGCCGACCTGGAAGCCACCGCGGTGCTGCTCTTGGTCGCCGGCCACGAGACCACCGTCAACGCGATCACCAACACGACCCTCACTCTGCTGCGCCACCCCGACATCCTCGATCGGTTCCGGAAGGACCCGGCCCTGGCCGTCCCGCTCATCGAGGAAGTGCTGCGGTACGAGCCCCCGGTCCAGTTCGTCCCGTGGACCACCGCCCTGGCCGACATCGACATCGCCGGCACCACGATCCCCAAGGGCTCGCCCGTCTGGCTCATGCTGGCCGCCGCCAACCGCGACCCCCAGCGCTTCGAGGACCCGGACCGGTTCGATCCCGACCGAAAGGACAACGAGCACCTGGGCTTCTACACCGGCATCCACTACTGCTTCGGCGCCCCGCTCGCCCGCATGGAACTGCAGCTGGCCGTGCCCGAACTCTTCCGCCGGGTGACGTTCTCCCGGCTGCTCGAGGATCCGCCTCCGTACCGCGCCAACGCGGTGCTGCGCGGCCCGCGCCACCTTCCTGTGGCCATCGAGGGCCTGACCGTCTGAGCACTCGACGCGGTTCAGGGCATTTCGGGTGTCGGCCTGACGAGGTCGCCCGCAGAGGGTTGGGCCGTTCGTGTCGGCGTGCGGGAGTGGTGCCGGCGCCGTCAGTGGGGGGCCGGTCCGGCGGGCTTCGGGGACCGGGTGGTGCGACTGCTGGTGCCGGATCGTAGGCTGCGGGCATGGCCGAAATTCAGAACCCGACACCCCGCGACGCCTTCGAGCTGCTGCTGGCCGGTAACCAGCGCTTCGTCTCAGGAACCCCCGAACACCCGAACCAGGACGCACTCCGCCGCGCCGAGACTGCACCGTCCCAGCAGCCCTTCGCCGTGCTGTTCGGGTGCTCGGACTCCCGGCTGGCCGCCGAGATAATCTTCGACCGCGGCCTGGGAGACCTGTTCGTGGTGCGCACCGCCGGCCATGTCGCCGGTACGGAGGTACTCGGCTCGATCGAGTTCGGCGTGAGCGTCCTCAACGCGCCGCTGGTGGTCGTCCTCGGCCACGACTCGTGCGGCGCCGTCGCCGCGGCCTGCTCCGCCCTCGAGGACGGGCGGACGCCGGGCGGCTTCGTCCGGGACGTGGTCGAACGAGTGACGCCGAGCGTGCTGGCGGCCCGCGCTGCCGGACGCGAGACGGCCGACGAGATTCTGGCCGAGCACATCGAGAACACCGTGGACCTGCTGCTCGAGCGCTCCCGTGTCCTGGCCGAGCGGGTGGCCGCCGGCCGCCTCGGCGTGGTGGGACTCTCGTACCGGCTTGCCGACGGCAGCGCCCAGCTGGTCGCCAGCCGCGGCTTCGATGCCGCGGTTCCCGCGGCGTCCTGACCGCCCCGTTCCCGCAGGCACCGCGCGCCGAGCCCCGCGCCCCGCGCCGACCTGGCGCGGGGTACGGCGCCGGTGCCGGTCACACAGTGTGGCGGGGTCCTGCGGCGCGGCGGAGCCGGTTGGCGATCGCCAACCCAAGGCCCTCTTCACCCGGCAGGGAAGCGACGATGAGGTCGCACCCCTGCCGGTCGAATGCGCGCAGGAACCCGTACAGCCCGCGGGCGTAGGCGGACATCGCGGTGGGGACCGCCACCACGGCGTGTGCCTTCACGGGGGTGTCGGCGAAGGGGGCAGGCAGGAAGACGCCCACACGGTGCCCCAGCTCCTGAGCGAGTTCCGCTTCGGCGACGACTTGCTCGGGCTCGACGAGGACGACCCGCGCACGCGGTGCGTAGTGGGACGGATGCTGGCCCGGTACCCGGACGGGGCTGGACGAAGGGACTGCCGGCGGGTATCCCAGCACCGCTTCGAGGTCCTCGGAGGTCACCCCGCCCGGGCGCAGGATGGTCGGGACGTCGCCGGTGGTGTCGACGATGGTGGACTCGACGCCGACCTCGCACGGGCCGCCGTCCAGGACGAAGTCGACGGCGTCGCCGAGCTCGGCGAGGACGTCGTGTGCGGTGGTGGGGCTGACAGAGCCGAAGCGGTTCGCGGACGGGGCCGTGATGCCGCCGCCGAAGGCCGCCAGCAGTGAGAGTGCGACGGGATGGTCGGGCACGCGTACGGCGACCGTCTCCAGGCCACCGGTCGCCTCGAGAGGCACTCGGGGACCGCGGCGCAGGACCAGCGTGAGGGGGCCCGGCCAGAAGTGCTCCGCCAGCAGGCGGGCGGCCTGGGGCACGTCCGCGACCCAGTCGTCCAGCTCCTCCGCCCTGCCGATGTGGACGATCAGCGGGTGGGTGGGCGGGCGTCCCTTGACCTGGAAGATGCGTGAGACGGCGGCGGGGTCCTCGGCGTTGGCACCCAGTCCGTAGACGGTCTCGGTCGGGAGGGCCACCAGCCCGCCGCTGCGCAGCACACCGGCCGCCTTCTCGATGTCATACGTGCTTGCTGTCACCCTGACCATCCTAAGGCGGTTCGCGGATGAGCTGGGCCGGCGCCCACTGGGGCCATGGGGCCCGAGTCCGTTGCCAGCGCCTCCCGCGCGCTGCTTGGCGCGTTTCGTGGTCGGGAGCAGCCGGCAGGGCGGTTCTCGGAGCGCGGCTCTATGCAGAGGCGCTCGCGGCCGGACCGCTGTCCCAGGCAGCGCTGCCGCGGTGGTCCGGCTTGGTGTGCAGTCGGGCCGGTACGGGGGGATGGGGGCACTCGGAACGCCCGCTCCGTGGCCATCCGTATGATCATCGCTCCCTCTTCCCAGTGAAGGTCGAAGAATCAGCGATGCCACTCCGCAACACCCGCGGCAAGTACGCCGCTTGGGTCGCCACAGCAGTAGCGGCGGTCCTGTCGGTTCCCCTGATCGGTTCCCCCGCTCACGCGGCCCCCGGAGACCCGGCGGCCGCGTCCTCGTTCAACCTCAAGTCCGGACCCGACCTGAGCGCCCACGTGGCCGACCTGAAAGCGGCCCTGCCCACGCAGGGCGTTCAGGACCTCCTCGACCAGGGCAACCGGGTCGCGAAGACGGGCGCGTCGTGCACCACGGATCCGTTCGGCTCGGGCGACGACGGCAAGGTGCTCGCCCCTGCCCAGAAGCTCTGCTGGGATCCCGGCGACTCCGCCACCGACGAGTGGATCCCCCAGGGCATGACCGGTGTGTCGGACGCCCAGTCCGACGAGCTGTGGGGCTCGCGCAAGCCACTGGTCACCGCCTGGTACGACAAGGCCGGCAGCAAGGGCGTGCGGCTGTCGTTCCTGGACCCGCAGACCGCGATACCCGGCGACCCCGACGGCCGGCGCTACCGCCACGTCCTGCTGGTGGAGCCGTACTACAACAGCTACAACCACGTCTCCTACAAAGCGGTCGACATCCACGCGGGCGGCATCGCCTGGTACAAGTACTACCTCTACGTCGCGGACACCCTGAACGGCCTGCGCGTGTTCGACATGCGTTCCATCCTGGACCTCAACCCGGACCAGAACGCCTCGGTGGACGACACCACGCCGGACGGCCTGAAGAGCAACGTCCGGGACGACACGCAGGTCGGCCGACAGAACAACGTCTACTACGGCTACACGTACCGGTACGTGATGCCGCAGGTGGCCTCGTACAAGTTCGTCAGCGCCCAGGGCAACACCTCCGCCGCGACCTGCGCGGCCACCGGAGCGCCGAAGGCGTCGTACATCTCCGTCGACCGCAGCGCCACCACCGCTCCGGCCCTGGTCATGGGCGAGTACTGCGACTCCGACGACGCGCACCCCGAGAAGGGCCGGGTCGGCACACTGCCCATCGATGACGCCACCGGCCTCCTGAAGTCGGCCAACGGCGTGGTCGCCGCGACGGGCGCGTTCTACCTGCCCCGCGACCTCACCCAGGGCGCGGCACGCTACGACGGCATGTACTACTTCAACCGCAGCTGGACCACCCACAGCGGCAGCCTGCGCCGGGCGACCGTCTCCGGCGGCCGGCTGGTGGACTACGGCGCCAACATCACCAATGCGGTCGGTCCCGAGGACCTGTCCTTCGAACACGGGCAGAGCGTGCCGGGCGGCGGCACGCAGTACCTGTGGTCGCTGACCGAACACCGCATGGACACCACCGACCCGACCTGCACGGACGCCGGCTCCCCCTGCGGCCGGGTCATCTACGCGCACCGCGTGACCGACATCCTGGCCCGCCCCTAGCCCGCGCACCACCCCCGTCGGGGCCGCTGCCACCCGGGCGGCGGCCCCGGCGGTGCCCGGCGGGGCCCAGGCAGCCCCTGGCCGCCCGGCCGCCGCACCCGCGCCCTGCTGCCGACGACCGGTTCGGCCCCCGGGGGCGCGTACGGTCTGCCGACGACGATGGATCAGCGGGGGTTCCTGAGACAGGGGGAACACCCGGGCCGGCGGATGCGGTTGCATCGACTGCGGTGATCGCGGCACGCCCGCCGCGTCCTCGGACGAAGAAGTATCCCTGCAGGAGGACTGTTTTCCATGACTGACCGGCCCTTGACGCTCATGGCAGTGCACGCCCACCCCGACGACGAGGCCACGGGAACCGGAGGGGTCCTCGCGCGGTACGCGGCGGAAGGCATCCGCACGGTTCTCGTCACGTGTACCGACGGCCGTTGCGGTGACGGACCGGGAGGGGTCAAGCCCGGTGACCCCGGGCACGATCCGGCGGCCGTCGCCCTGATGCGCGGTGAAGAACTGAAGGCGAGCTGTGCCGTTCTCGAGGTCAGCGATCTGGAGACGCTGGACTATGCGGACTCGGGGATGATGGGCTGGCCGAGCAACGACGCCCCCGGATCCTTCTGGCAGACCCCTGTGGAGGAGGGCGCAGCCCGACTTGCGGAACTGATGCGGCACTACCGACCCGACGTGGTCGTCACGTACGACGAGAACGGCTTCTACGGCCACCCCGACCACATCCAGGCCCACCGCATCACGATGGCGGCGCTGGAGATGACCGCGCTGACGCCGAAGGTGTACTGGACGACGGTGCCGCGCTCGACGATGCAGCGTTTCGGGGAGGTCATGCGCGAGTTCCAGGAGGACATGCCGGAGCCGGACCCCGCCGAGGCCGCAGCGCTGGCGGAGATCGGCCTCCCCGACGATGAGATCACCACCTGGGTGGACACCACCGCCTTCAGCGGCCAGAAGTTCGATGCCCTGGCTGCGCACGCCAGCCAGGGCGAGAACATCTTCTTCCTCAGGATGGGCAAGGAGAGGTTCGGCGCGCTGATGGGCACGGAGACCTTCGTGCGCGTCAAGGACTCCACCGGCGCGCCCGTCCCCGAGAACGACCTCTTCGCCGGACTGCGCTGACCAGCCAGCCAGCCGGCCAGCCCGCCCGCCCGCCGGGCCGCCGCCCGCCCCCGCCGAGGCGGAGGCGGGCGGCTTCGTGCACGGCCGTCTGCGGCGCCCTGGACCGAGTCTCTGCCCCACCGTTCAGGAGCGGGTTGCCGTGAGTTCGGTGTAGGGGATCGTCGTGAAGCCGGAGTCGTACTGGTCGACGCCGTACCTGTCGGCGCTTTCGACGTCGGTCGACAGGCGGCCCCGGGAATCCAAGGGGGAGATCTGATGGCGGAGCCCGCTCTCGGTCTTGCCGATCCACCGGGTCGAGGCAATGTAGCGGGGCCTGCGCGTCACATTGATGATGTTGTTGTTGTGACGCACGCGCCCGAAGTGCATGACGTAGTCGTTGCAGGGGGTGGGGCACTCGAAATATCTGCCCGGCTTCTCGTTCCATGAGTAAATCGGAACATAATACTTTGCGTCGATCTTTGCCCGGTCTCCTCTCATGAAGATGGCTGTCATTTTGGTCATGGTGAGGTCGTAATCTTTGCCCGTGGGAATCTGGATCACTCGATCCGTGATGAAGTCGGTCCCCGGCGCGATCCATGAGCCTTCGGCGACGACCGGCCCGGTGCCGATGAGCGTGAACCTGGTGGGCTGCACGTGAAGCTCGGTGTCCACCTGGGCAACCATGTCCGTCCGCCATGTGTTCTGGTCCAGCTCGGTCTTCTTCGCATCGAAGGCGGATTCTCGCCCCCACACGCCGTAGAAACTGTCGAGAACGTAGGCCGGTACGGCGCCGTCGTTTGCGACCCGGAGCTTTACCGGAAGGTACACGAGAGGGCGGTTCGGATCCTTGCTCGGTGTCCCGAATTTCGCCTCCACCTTGAAGTGGAAGAGCGCCGTACTGGGCTGGTACACCGAGGAGTAGACGAAATTGGCCGACGCCAGTACGGCGGTGGCCACCACGCCGGCGGTGAAGCTCTTCGGATGCGGGATCCCCTGCCAGGCCCGCTCCTGCCGGACCGCCCAGGCCGCCCACAGCGCCCACGCCGACAGCGCGAGGAACGCCGGCAGGTACGGCGTCCACTCCCGCTCCTGGAACCACACCGTCAGCAGCAGTGCCTCCGTCGCCCATGTGACGAGTACGCCCACCAGCACCACCGCACCCGAGTACGGCATGGCCCGCTTCCCCCAAAAATCGAACACCGCAGCCGCTGCGACGACCTGCAGGGCTCCCGCGAGCACGAAGAGCATCCCCGCCAAACGCCCGGAGAAGGTCAGAGCCCCCACAGCGTCCACCATCCCGATGCGGGCAAGGAGGAATGCGGACACCAGCAGTCCGCCGGACAGTACGGCGATGGTGGCGCGGCGGCGGCCCGCGCGGTCGGGCCAGGTGGAGCTGTCCGCCCCGCGCCAGGCCACGCGGGCCCGATCCGCCAAGTCCGTGTCGGCCGGCACCCCCGCGCGGCGCAGCTGTTTGCGCAGATCACGCAGGGACCAGGCGCTCCCGGCCGGCTTGCCGTTGACGGTGACCGCGCGCAGACCGCGTTCGTCTGGCGCCTCCACCACCACCCTGCGCGTGTTCATGCCCCCAGATTCAGGGCCGGGCCGTGGCAGCGCACCCGGGGTTACTCCACCGCGCCGCCTCCGCCGAGACCTCGGGCGGAGGTGTTCGCGCCGCTGGTGCGGCGCAGGCCCCCCACCGCCCAATCCGAACCCGTTTCCCCCTAATCCGAACCCGTTTCCCCCGCTCCGGAGGGAATGCCCCAAGCCGGCTGGTTACAATGCAGGCTGGAGGGTCAGGAGGCGGGCCGGGTCGCCACGAACGTGTGCGTGATGCCGGTCTGCCAGCCCGGCTGGGGCAGCGTGCGCACGCCGGTGAACCCGGCGCGGCCCAGCCTCCGGGCGAACGCCCCGGCGGTGTCGAAGTCGAGTACGCTGCGCCACAGATGGCGGTAGAGCGCTTCGTCGCCGTGGCGCCGCGCCCAGGGCAGGACCACGGCGCCCATGACCGCCGACCACACCGCGCGGTCGACGGCGCGGCCGCCGAGGGCGTACTCGTGGACGGCCAGCCGCCCGCCGGGGCGCAGCAGGTCGCGCACCGCGCCGAGTCCGGCGTCGGGATCGGCCAGGTTGCGGAAGAGGTACGCGGCGAAGACGGCGTCGTACGGGCCGGTGACGCCGGCGTCCGCCATGCCCTCGACGGGTGCGTGGACGAAGGTCACCCGATCGGGCCAGGCCTTGCTCCGGGCCCGGGCCAGCATGCCCGCCGACGCGTCGACGGCGGTGACCGTCGCGCGCGGCGCGGCGAGCAGCAGGGCGGCCGTCGACGCGCCGGTGCCGCAGCCGAGGTCGAGGACGGACTGGTCCGCTCCGTCCCGGGGCAGTGCGAGGCGGCGCGCCGAGCGGCGCAGGTGGCGGTGGTAGCCGGGGCTGGCCGAGGTCATCCGGTCGTAGGTGCGGGCCGCGCGGTCGAACGCCCCGGCGAGTTCGGCGTCTCGGAGCAGGGCCATCGTCGGTTCCTCCACGGGTCTTCGACGTCCCAGTGTCGCTCCGCGAGCGGCCGGACCTGTCGCGCCTCGCCGGGCGCCGCGGTGTGCCCCGCCTACACGGCGGCACGGCTCGCGCGCCTCGGGAGCGGGCCGTTAGGGGGCCGCTCGGCGCAATGAGCGTGCATCCGGAAGCACAGGCGGTACGGAATGACCCGTGAGCCAAAGAAGCGACGCCGCCGGCCAAGGGAGTTCCCATGCGCGTACTCGACCCGCTCGACCCGCTCGAACCACTCGACCCGCTCGACGTCGATGAGGACGTGCCCGCGGCCGTCGAAGCGCGTCTCGGCGAGATGCTGGAGCGGCGCCTGGCCGAGGCGGAGGCCACGGACCCCGTGTTCGCGGCCGACATCGCTGCACGGGTCGCGCAGTTCGCGCTGGCGGGCGGCAGGCGGCTGCGCTCCGAGCTCCTGTGGTGGGCGATGCGCGGCTGCGGGGGCGAGGACGCCGAGGCCCGGCGGGCCCTGGGTGCCGCGGCGGCGCTGGAGCTGATCCAGACCTGCGCGCTGGTCCACGACGACGTGATGGACGGATCGTCCCTGCGCAGAGGGCGCCCCGCCCTGCACGTCGTCCTGGACGACCAGTTCGGTAGCGGGGGGCGCGAACTGCCCTGCGGCACGTTCGGCGGCGCGGCCGCCGTGCTGGCCGGCGACCTGGCCCTCGGGTGGGCCGACGACGCGTTCGCGGAGTGCGTGCACGGGTCGCCGGCGGCCACGCGGGCGTACGCGATCTGGCGGGCGATGCGCACCGAGATGGTGGCGGGCCAGTACCTCGACCTGCGGGCCCAGGTCACCGGGGCGAGATCGGCCGGCCAGGCGGTGCGCACCGCGGTGCTGAAGACGGCGCTGTACACGGTGGGGCATCCGCTGGCCCTCGGCGCCGCGCTGGCGGGCGCGCCGGAGCGCACGGTGCGCCGGCTGCGCGAGGCCGGACGGTCGGCGGGGCTCGCCTTCCAGCTGCATGACGACCTGCAGGGGATTTTCGGCGAGCCGGCGGTGATCGGGAAGCCGGTCGGCGAGGACGTCCGCGAGGGCAAGGCGACCTGTGTGCTGGCCGTTGCGCGGGAGCTGTGCGCGCGCCAAGGGGACCGGGCGGGCCTGCGGCTCCTGGACGAGGTCGTCGGCGCACCGGCCGCCGGGACGCGCGACGTCGCGCGCGTCCTCGACCTGCTGGTCTCGTGCGGCGCCCGCGACGAGGTCGCCGAGCGCATCGAGGAGCTGTGCGGCGACGGCGCCGAGGCGGTCGCGGCCGCAGGCCTCTCGCCGGCGGCCGCGGACCGGATCGGTCTTCTGCTGCGCGGCGCCTGCGGACTCGACCCGGGCGGGACCCGGCCGGCGGCGGAGGAGTCCGTACGGGACGGCGCCGGCGGTCGCGGGCCGATCGGGGAGGACCGTTGAAGACCGTGACCGGTCCGACGGACCACGTCGTCGTGGTGGGCGCCGGCCTGGCCGGGCTGGCCGCCGCCCTGCACCTGGCGGGGGCGGGACGGCAGGTGACCGTCGTGGAGCGGGAGGCGGGGCCGGGCGGACGGGCCGGACGCCTTGACCTCCGGGGCTACCGGGCGGACGCCGGGCCGACCGTGCTCACCATGCCCGAGATCCTCGACGAGGCCTTCCGGGCCGTGGGCGACTCCCTGGACGACCGGCTCGACCTCGTCCCGCTCCATCCCGCGTACCGGGCGCTGTTCGCCGACGGCTCCCGGCTCGACGTCCACACCGACGGCGAGGCCATGGAGGCCGAGATCGCCGCCTTCGCCGGCCCGAGGGAGGCCATGGGCTACCGCGGGCTGCGCCGGTGGCTCGAGCAGCTCCACGCCGTCCAGATGCGGCGTTTCATCGACGCCAACTTCGACTCCCCGGCCCAGCTGCTGCGTCCCGAACTGGCGCGGCTCGCGGCGCTCGGCGGGTTCGGGCGCCTCGACCGGGCGATCGGCCGGTTCCTGCGGGACGAGCGGCTGCGGCGCGTGTTCACCTTCCAGGCGCTGTACGCCGGAGTGGCGCCGTCGCGTGCGCTGGCCGCCTACGCCGTCATCGCGTACATGGACACGGTCGCCGGGGTGTACTTCCCGCGGGGCGGAATGCACGCCGTACCGCAGGCCATGGCCGGCTCGGCGGCGCGGGCGGGTGCCGTGCTGCGGTACGGCGAGCCGGTGCTGCGGCTGGAGCGTTCGGGAAGCCGGGTGACCGCGGTCGTCACCGCACACGACCGCATCCCGTGCGACGCGGTGGTCCTCACGCCCGACCTGCCGCTCTCCTACGGTCTGCTGGGAGGCGCTCCCCGGCGGGCCGTGCGCCTGCGGCACGCACCGAGCGCGGTGGTGCTGCACGTGGGGACGGACCGTTCGTGGCCGCAGCTGGCGCACCACACGCTGTCGTTCGGGTCGGCGTGGGAGGCCACCTTCGACGAACTGATCGGCGCCGGGCGGCTGATGACCGATCCGTCTCTGCTGATCACCAGGCCCACCACCACCGATCCGTCGCTGGCCCCGCCGGGCCGCCACCTGCACTACGTGCTGGCGCCCTGCCCCAACACCGAACGGGGGCCGGGGGCGGCCCACTGGGGCGAGCTGGGACCGCGGTACCGCGACGCCCTGGTGCGCGAGCTGGAACGGCGGGGGCTGGCAGGACTGGGAGCGTCCATCGAGGCGGAGAGCCTGGTGACGCCGGCGCAGTGGACGGCGCTCGGACATGCCGCCGGGACTCCGTTCTCGGCCGCCCACACCTTCACCCAGACCGGGCCCTTCCGCCCGCGGAACCTGGTCCGGGGGACGGAGAACGCCGTCCTGGCGGGCTGCGGCACCACACCCGGTGTCGGCGTGCCCACGGTGCTGCTCTCGGGGAAGCTCGCCGCCGCCCGGGTGACGGGCGGCGCCCGGCGCCCGCCCCGTACCGCCCGGCCTGCGAGCCGGGCACCCCGGACGGTGCCGCCCGGCCAGGCCGTACCGGACGGGGAGCGGGCCCGATGACGGCCCGGGAGCTCGACGCCGCGGGCATCACCGACCCGTCGCTGCGCGCGGCCTACACGGCCTGTCGGCGGCTGAACGCCCGCCACGGCAAGACCTACTTCCTCGCCACCCGCCTGCTGCCCCTCGACCGGCGTGCCGCGGTGCACGCCCTGTACGGCTTCGCCCGGTACGCCGACGACATCGTCGACGACCTCGGCACGACGGCCACCGCCCTCGACCGGGGCAACGCCCTGGACGCGCTGGAACGGCAGTGGCTGCGGGCCGTCCGGGGCGAGCGGGTGCCGCAGCCGGTGGTGCGTGCGGCGGCCGACACCAGGACGCGGTACGGCATCGGGGCGCACCACTTCTCCGACTTCCTCGCCTCGATGCGCAGCGACCTGTCGGTCGAGGAGTACGCCACGTACGCCGACCTGGAGGGCTACATGCACGGGTCGGCCGCCGTCATCGGGCTGCAGATGGTGCCGGTGCTGGGCACGGTCGTGCCGCGGGCGGAGGCGGAGCCGTACGCGGCCGCCCTCGGGGTGGCGTTCCAGCTGACCAACTTCCTCAGGGACGTCGGCGAGGACCTCGACCGCGGACGGGTCTACCTGCCCGCGGACCTGCTGGCCGCGCACGGGGTGGACCGCGGCCTGCTCGTGTGGAGCAGGCGGACCGGACGCCGCGACGCCCGGATCACCTCGGCCCTGCGGGCGGCCGCGGCCCTGACCCGCGGCGTGTACCGGGCGGCGGAGCCCGGCATCGGCCGGCTGGATCCCGTGTCGGCGCCCTGCGTGCGCACGGCCTTCGTGCTGTACGGCGACATCCTCGGCGCCATCGAGCGGGACGGGTACGCGGTGGTGCACCGCCGGGCGGCCGTGGGGCGCCGACGCCGGGCGGCCGTGGCCCTGCGGGGCCTGGCCGGCGCCCTCGTGGCCCGCCGCGCGCCGCGTACGGGCGCCCGCGCCGGCGGACCGCAGGGGCGGATCGGGCGCGCGGTCCGGGCGGACGGCCGGCATCCGGCTCCGCCGGGAGGAGGCGGCAGCGTCACCGGTCGCCGCGGAGAGGAGACGGTGTGAGTACGGCACACGGGTCGGGCGGCCGACGGGCGGTGAGCCCGCTGCGGCTGCGCCGCAACGCCGTCGCCTGGGACCGGCAGCGCCCGACGTGGCGGCAGGCCAGGCCGGCGCTGATCGCCGAGGCGCTCGAGCGGGCGGCGGCGCGTCCGTCGGGCAACTGGTTCGTCGTCGGCGCTTCCCGGGACCTGACCACCCGCCGGCCGCTGGGACGGACGGTGGCGGGCACCGAGATCGTGCTGTGGCGCGGCGAGGACGGCACGCCCCACGCGGGTCCCGGGGCGTGCCCGCATCTCGGGGCGCCGCTGAAGGACGCCGTGGTCCGGTGCGGGAGGCTGGTCTGCCACTGGCACGGGCTGGACCTGGACGGCGGTCCGTTCGCCGGGTGGGCGCCGTGGCCGGTGCACGACGACGGGGTGCTGCTGTGGGTGCGCCTGGACCGGGTGGGTGGTGAACCGCCCACCGAGCGCCCCGCGGTGCCGGTCCGGCCGCCGCGGGGCGCAGCGCTCGCCGCGGTCTACACGGGGACCGGCGCGTGCGAGCCGCAGGACGTCGTCGCCAACCGCCTCGACCCGTGGCACGGCGCGTGGCTCCACCCGTACGCGTTCGTGGACCTGGCCGTCCGGGACCTGCCGGGCGGCGCTCCGGCGGACGGGGACGACGTGCTGCTGGTGGACGTGTCGTTCAAGGTGGCCGGGCGGATCGTCGTCCCCGTGAGCGCGGCCTTCCACGCGCCGGATCCGCGGACGGTCGTCATGCGGATCGTCGGCGGCGAGGGGGAGGGCTCGGTGGTCGAGACGCACGCGACGCCCCTGACACCGCCGGGTGCCGGGCGTCCGCGGACGGCCGTGGTCGAGGCGATCGTGGCCGGGTCGGACCGGCGCGGGTTCGCGGTGGCGCGGGCGCTCGCGCCGCTGCTGCGGCCCGCGATGCGTGCTGCGGCGGGCCGCCTGTGGCGCGACGACCTCGCGTACGCCGAGCGCCGCCGACGGCTGCGCGCGGAGGGCCGGTTTCCCGGCTGAGCGCGGCCGCCGGGCGTCGCGCCGCGGCTCGGTCAGCGTTCGCCGAAGCGGCGGGCCAGGAGCCGCAGGGGTGCGGAGCGGCCGTGCGGGGGGACGGTCCACAGCGTCTGCCCGCGCAGGCCCCAGCGCCGCAGATGGGTGTTGGCCGCGAGGAAGCCTGTGGTGGCGGCCCGCTCCATGAGCGCCACCGGGAGGCCGGTGCGGACCAGGTCGCCCGCGACGGTGACGGTGGGGTCGGGGGTGTCGACGGTGGGCCGGTCGGCGTGGCCGCCGACGGCGAAGAGGGGGCAATCGCGGCGCCACTCGTCCCGCCGGTCGACGGTGCGCGCGGCGGCCGTCTCCGGGTAGACGCGGTGCAGTTGCTCGACGAGGCCGCGTGCGAGTGCGTGCGGCTGCGCGCCCGGGTCCGCGGCATAGGCGTGCAGTTCGATGACGGCGCCGCCGGTCTTGCCGGCCCAGCGGGCGGCCTCGCCCTCGAAGAAGTTCAGCACGCTGATGTTGTCCAGCGGGCCGTAGCCGCTGGTGCCGAGGAAGCCGGGACGGTGCCGGTGGACCGGGCGATCGAGCCAGAGCCTGGTCACGAGGAAGGGCGGGGCGGTGCGGAGCCTGCCGATCCGGCCACGCCACGCGGCGTCGCACAGCTCCGGCGAGGCGGCGGTGAGCGCCTTGAGCCCGCCCGTGTCCAGGGCGAGGACCACCGCGTCCGCGTGCTCCGTGCGGTTCGGGGTGTGCACGAGGTGCCCGCCTCCGGGCCCGGGTTCGAGGCCCGCCACGGCGGTGCCGGTGCGGATGTCGACGCCGTGGCCGTCCAGATAGCGGGCGAGCGGGTCCCACAGGGCCTGCGGGTAGGGCTCGTCGGGCACGTCGAAGAGGAGGCCCTCGGAGGAGCCGAGGAAGTAGATGTGGAACATGAGGGCGAGTTCGGCGGCGGACAGGTCGCCGGGGTCGGCGAAGAAACTGCGGGAGAAGACTTCGAAGGCGAGGTGCCGGGCCGCTTCGGGGAAGCGCACGCGGTCGAGGAGCGCGAGGGCGCTGACGTCGTCGTAGCGCTGGTAGACCTCGGGGACCCGGACGTCCAGCAGCGGCAGCGCGGCCCGCGGGTTCATCCGGGTGAGGTCCTTGTGGCGGAAGCTCCGGCTGAGGAGGGCGAAGCCCAGCGCACTCCAGGGCGGCGTGCGCGGGACGCGGGCGAAGCTGTCGTACGTACCGCAGCGGTGCCGCAGCGGGTAGTCGGGCAGCGGGCGGAGCCGGTCGAGGCCCGGGTCGACCCGCCTGAGCAGCCCGCGCAGGTTGTAGTACTGGCGGAAGAAGGCGTGGAAGCCGCGGCTCATGGTGGCGGTGGATCCGTCCGCGAGGTCGGTGGGCCATCCGGCGAGGCGCCCGCCGAGCGTCTGCTCACGCTCGTACAGCGTGACCCGGACGCCCCGTTCGGCGAGGGCCGTCGCCGCGGCGATGCCCGCGAGGCCGGCGCCGATGACCGCGCACCGGCCGGGGCCGCCGTCGCCGGCGAACCGCCGGCCGGGGGGAGCGGGGATGACGACGGCCTTGCGGTCGCGGCCGCGGCGGGCGGCGGGGGCGTCGGGGTGGCGGGTCATCGGTGGTCTCCCTCGGGGGTGGCGGTCAGCTGCGGCGGCTGAGCAGGGGCATTTCCGCCGCGGTGCGGAGCATGGCGAGCACGGGTGTGCGCAGTCCGATGGCGAACTCCTCGGCGGGGCGGCTGGTTCCGTCGAGGAAGCGGAGCAGGCGGCCGCAGGGGACGTCGCGGAACAGGCGGCTGAAGAAGGCCGCGCCGTCGATGCGTCCGGTGTCGAGGCCGCGCAGGAGGACGGCGTCCATGGCGAGGGCCCGCGCCGGGTGGGCCGGCGGGGGCACCGGCGGCCGGCCCGCGTGCACGGCGTCCGCCACGGCGCGGGCCTGCCGTTGGATGGCGGCGAACGCGTACCCGGTGGAGGGGCGTACGGCTCCGCCCGCCGCGCCGATCCGGAAGACGTGCCGGCCGGCGCGGCGCTCGTACCGGCCGTCGGTCATGGGGATGACGCCCTGTTCGGTGGCGCTCACGCGCAGCGGTCCGAGCCCTAGGACGTCGCCGGTGTAGTGGTGGAGGGCCTGGTCGTAGGCCTCGCGGGTGAGGGGCGCGCGCCCGAACTCGGTGTACTCCACCAGCGCCTCGTGGCGACTGGTCGGCAGGACGTAGCCGAAGGAGAGTCCGTGCTCCGGCTGCGGGGTGCGGAAGTCCATGAGTTCGACGGTGTCGGGGGTGAGGACCGGGCGGTCGCACCGGACGAACCAGCCGCGGAAGTGCTGGCGCAGCGAAACGCGGGCGGGCGGCGGTGCGGCGGGGGGCCGGGAGTCGTAGACCCAGCGGGCGCGGAGCGTGAACGCGGCGCCGTCGGCGGCGCGGCAGGCCACGTCGGCGCCGTCCGGGCGGTCGGTGACGTCCTCGACGGCGGCTTCGATCCGGCGCAGCCCGCTCAGGCGGGCCGCCAAGCCCCGTTCGAACGCGTCCGAGCGCAGCATCTTGTAGCGCAGCGCGCCGAGGTCGCGAACCGGGCCGTCCCCGTCCGCGGCGCGGACGCGCAGCCTGCGCCAGCTCGCCGTGAGGAGCGGGTCGTAGTCGCCGGGGCCGGCCTCCCAGTAGCACCAGGTGCGCTCGGGAGGCCGGAGCCGGCCGGGCGGCGGGGCGACGAGGACGACGTCCGGGACGCGGACGCCGGGCGGCGGTGCCAGCAGCCGCCAGGCCAACGAGAGGCCGGCGGCCCCGGCGCCGACGATGACGATGTCGCTGCTGCGCCTCATGACGGGTGGTGCTCTCCGTTCCGGTCGGGCGGCGGCCCCCGGCCGGCCGTCGAGGTGACGGCGCGGGCCCACGGCGCGGCGCACGGACAGTGCACCCAAGCTTCTCGCGCGGCCCCGCCTTCGGATGCGCTTCGGCCGCGGCCACGCCGTACGCGTCGCCGTGCACCGGACGCCGGCGCACGGACCGGGCTCGGCGTGCTCGGTGCGGGGGCGCCGTGCGGGCGAAGTCCCCTCGACCGGCGTCGCAGATGGCAAGATCATTCCCGTAGTCCGTCGTCACAAGGGGGAGACCATGACCGAACAGCGCAAGACAGCCCGCCGCGCAGTGCTGACCGGAGCGGTGGCCGGGCTCACCGGGACCGCGCTGGCATCCGGCACCGCCACGGCCGCCGCGGCGACCACGCCCTCCGGAACGCCGGACTGGTTCGACGTCAAGGCCCACGGCGCCGTCGGCGACGGCTCAGCCGACGACACCGCCGCCGTCCAGCGCGCACTCGACGCGGCGGCCGCCGCAGGCGGCGGCACCGTGTACTTCCCCGTCGGAAAGTACCTCGTCAAGCCCGCAGCCGGCGCACCCGCACTCGCCGTCAAGGCCGACGGCATCCGCCTGGCCGGCGCCGGGGCGAAGGCGTCCATGCTGGTCAAGGGCGGCGACGGCATCCTGCTCCGCATGTCCGGCACGGGAGCGGCCTACTCCACCGGCGCCACCCACCGCCGCTACTGCTCCGTCGAGGACCTCGGGTTCAACGGAAACGGCAGGACCGGCCTGCTGCTGGAGCTCTACTACAACAACAACTCCTATGTCCGCGACGTCTTCATGACCTCGAACAGGGACATGTGCATAGACGCCGTGGAGTTCTGGGACTCCCGCTTCTACAACCTGGTCATCGAGGACTGCACCGGCACCACCGCGAGCACGACCCAGCCGAACATCTGGCTGCGCAACGCGTCCTCGGCCACCGAGGGCGCCTGGGGCCACAGCAAGGACAACATCAACCAGATCCACTTCATCGGCTGCCGCCTGGAGGCCTTCGGCACCGGCGCGCTGTGGATCGGCCAGGGCGCCGTCACCACCAACAACCCCAACGGCGTGTACATCACCGACTGCAAGTTCGAGACCTCCCGCATGCAGGGCGGCCCGCACCTGAAGACCGACGCCGGCTGCAGGCACGTCTACGCCACCAACATCTACTGCTACGCCGGTGACTTCGCGGCGGGCACCCCGGCCACCGCGCGGAACATCATCAGCTGGGCGGCGAGCGCCAGCGCGCTGGAGAACGTGGTCATCGCCAACGGGGACAAGGCCACCGTCAACGCGGGCGTCGCCCTCTACTCGGGCCCGGGCTCCACCGCCGTGCTGCGCAACGTCGTCGGGCTCTACGCCACCGCCCCGACCGGCACCCACATCTACTACGAGCAGTCCTCGACCGGCGACTTCCGGGTGGAGAACAGCTACGGCACCATCGGCGCCCAGGCGACCGGAACCATTCCGGTCAAGAACGCGCCGAACCCGCCGCTGCGCTTGGTACCCGGCCCGGTCACCGACGCCTCCTTCACCCGTCCGCCGCTGGACGGCACCCTCGCCGTGGACTCCGTCAACAAGCGCCTCTACGTCCGCGTCGGCGGCCAGTGGCTCTGGTCGGCGCTCAACGCGTAACCCCCCGACGCACCCGCCGAGGCGCTCCACCGCCGGCCCGCCCAGCGGTGGAGCGCAGGTGGGCCGCGCCATCGGCCTGTGGCCCACATCACATCTGTTTCCTGTCAGGAATCGGACGGCTGTCCCGCTCAAGTCGCCGAGAGCCCAGCGAACCGACAGGAGCACCCCATGAAGCACCGCATCGTCGTCCTCGGCGCCGGATATGCCGGGACCCACGTGGCCGGAAACCTGGCCCGTCGGCTGTCCCCGGCGGACACCGAGATCCACGTGGTCAACGCCGAGCCGGAGTTCGTCGAGCGGCTGCGGCTCCACCAGGTCGCGGCCGGCCAGGAGATCGAACCCCAGAAGCTCGCCGACATCTTCGCCGGCACGGGGACGAGGCTGCACCTGGCCCGCGTCACCGCCGTCGACCCCGAACGCCAGGTCGTCGCCCTGGCCGGCGCCGACGGCGGCGCCGAACTCGGCTACGACACGCTCCTCTACGCGCTCGGCAGCCACGGCGACGACCACGGCGTCCCCGGCGTGGCCGAGCACGCCTTCGACGTCGCCGCCCAGCCCTCGGCGCTGCGGCTGCGCGCACGCCTGGACGGCCTGCTGGAAGGCGGGAACGTGCTGGTCGTCGGCGACGGGCTGACCGGCATCGAGACCGCCACCGAGATCGCCGAATCCCGGCCCGGCCTGTCGGTGACGCTGGTCGCCCGCGCCGAGCTGGGCGCCCGGCTCTCCGCCGGAGCCCGCGGCCACCTGCGTCGGGCCTGCGACCGGCTGGGCATCACCGTCCTGGAGCACACCAGCGTCGAAGCAGTCGAAGCGACGCGGGTCCTGTGCGCCGACGGCACCGCCCTGGCGTCCGACGCCACCGTCTGGACCGCAGGGTTCGCGGTCAGCCCGATCGCCGCCGCTGCCGGGCTGGCGGTCACCGGGGACGGTCGGATCCTCGTCGACCGCACCATGCGCTCGCTCTCGCACCCGAACGTCTACGCCGCCGGCGACAGCGTCCACGCGATCGGCGACAACGGCCTGCCGCTGCCGATGTCGTGCGCCACGGCCGGCTACACCGGCATGCAGGCCGTCAAGGCCATCGTGGGACGCCTCACCGGCGCCACGGTCGGACACGTCAAGCTGGACTACCTGGGCAACCACATCAGCCTCGGGCGGCAGGACGGCATCCTGCAGCCCGTCGACCGCGAAGGACGGGCGAAGCCGAAGCACTTGGGCGGCCGCCAGGCCGCGCGGGTCAAGGAGGCCATCCTCAGGACGGCGCGGTGGGCCAACGCGCACCCGACCTTCGGTCTGCCCAAGCGCAAGCGGCACCTGGTACCCGCCGCGCCGCAGGCGTCCGCCGCGGACGCGGTCCCGTACGCGCCGGACGCCCCCGCCGGCCGGGCGGCCGCGTAGCCGCCTAGGGTGATCCGCATGGACAGCACCGTCAGCGACCGTTTCGACACCGCGCGGTTCGAGGCCGGCCGGAACCGGCTGGCCTCGCTCGCGTACCGGCTGCTCGGCTCGGCATCCGACGCCGAGGACGCCGTGCAGGACGCGTTCCTGCGGTGGCAGGCCGCCGACCGGGAACGCATCGAGGTGCCGGAAGCATGGCTGACGAAGGTCGTCACCAACCTGTGCCTGGACCGGCTCGGCTCGGCACAGGCACGCCACGAGCGAGCGGCGGGAGCCTGGCTGCCCGAACCGGTTCTGGAAGGGGACCCGATCCTCGGCCCGGCCGACACCTTCGAGCAGCGCGAATCGGTGTCCTTGGCCGTACTGACGCTGATGGAGCGCCTCTCGCCCCTCGAACGGGCCGTCTACGTCCTGCGCGAGGCCTTCTCCCACAGCCACGCCGAGATCGCCGGTATCCTCGGCATCACCGAGTCCGCGAGCCAGCAGCACGTCCACCGGGCCCGGGCCCGGGTCGCCGCCGAGCGCCGCCGCAGCCGCGGCGGCGAGGCCGACCCCGCGTCCGCGCGCCGGGTCGTCGAGGAGTTCCTCGCCGCCGCCGCGTCGGGGCGTACCGAGCGCCTGGTGGCACTGCTCACCGACGACGTGACGGCACTCTCGGACGGCGCCGGGCTGGCCAAGCGGCTGTTGCAGTACAAGACGCCCGAGCAGGTCGCCTCCCACGTGCGGGCCGGCTTCAAGCCGACGCCGGCGAAGCGGCGACTGGCAGGCGGCTCACCCGCGTTCCACTTCGCACGGGTCAACGGCTCCCCGTCCGTCCTCGCCGTGGTCGGCGACCGGGTCGTGGGCGCCCTGGCGTTCGAAGTCCGCGACGGCAGGGTCGCGTCCCTGCGCGGCATCGGTGCGGCGGCCCGGCTCACGCGCCTCAACGAAGCCTGGCGCCGGCACGAGTCCGCCGCGCCGGTCATCGCCGCGTGGTGAGCGGACCGGCTGACCAGGACCGCACGCGGACGCACGCCCTGCCGCCCTTGCGCAGCGTCCCGGGCCGCATGGCCGGCTGGCGCCGCGGCGCCTGAACGCCGACGTCCGGGATGCGTACGCGGCCGGTTGGCGGGCCGGGCCGGTGCGGGCCGGGTGTGTTCGAGCTCCGGGCGGCGCAGTGATCGCTGAGAACGTCCTAGCCGATCGAGGCGGCGGCCAGCAGCAGGGCCAGGGCGCCGCAGGCGTCGAAGACGCCGCACCACTGTGACCACGCGCGGGGCACGACCTCCGCCCTGCGGTGGTGGACCGCGTCCCACACCGCGTGACCCAGCCAGCCCGCCGCGAGGACCAGCAGCGTGAGCCGGCCGTCGAGGAGCACGGCCGCCAGGGCGACGGCCGCGAATCCGACGAGCGCGGCGAGCTGGAGGCCGAGGACACCCGGGCTGCGCAGTTCGCCCCGGAGCGCGCCGAAGAACAGGTAGAACAGCGGCATCGCGGCGAGGACTCCCGCGAGGAACTCCGGCGCGGGCCGCCCGTCGACGAACGTGAGGCCCGCGAGGACCAGGGCGATCAGCGTGGGCCAGCGGCGGGCGAGGGTGTGCATCGGGTGCCTCCGGTTCTGCGAGGGGCGGGCCTGTGGGCGCGTGCGGTGGTGCGCACGGCCGAGACCACGGTCCCCGGCGGCCGCGGCAGCCGAAAGCGGTCACCGGTCACCGTGTCCGTCCCCTTGGGGTAGCCGTCCTTCCGGCATAGGGTCGGGCGCATGGCGGAGCGGCTCATGGTGGTGGTCGGGTACGAGGCGGCCGAGCTGTTGGACATCGCCTGTGTGACGACGACCCTGGCCATGGCCAACGGGATCGGCGCGCCCGAGGTCCCCTACCGGGTCCTCGTCGTGGGCCCGGGCGGCGGCCCGCTCGTCTGCGGATCGGGGCTCGCCCTCGGCACCGAGCAGAAGCTCGAGCGGGTGACCGGTCCCCTCGACACCCTGATCGTCTCGGGCGGTACGGGCTTCGAGCGGGCGGCGGCGGACGGCCGGCTCGTCGGACACGTTCGGCGCTTGGCGCGGGAGAGCCGGCGGGTGGCCTCGGTGTGCACGGGGGCCGGGGTCCTGGCCGCAGCCGGGCTTCTCGACGGGCGCCGTGCGACCACGCACTGGCGGTTCGCGCGGCAGCTCGCCGAGCGGCACCCGGGGGTGACCGTGGACCCGGCGCCCATCTACGTCCGCGACGGACACGTCTACACCGCGGCCGGGGTCACCAGCGCGCTGGACCTCACCCTGGCGTTCATCGAGGAGGACCACGGCCCGGAGCTGGCCCGCCAGGTCGCCCGCGACCTCGTGGTCTATCTGCAACGGCCGGGCAACCAGGAGCAGATGAGCCTCTTCACCGCGACTCCGCCGGCCCGTGACGACGTGGTCCGCGCGCTCGTCGAGCACATCGCGGCCCACCCGGAGCAGGACCTCGGCACGGCGGCGCTCGCGGCGAGGGCGGGGGTGACGCCCCGCCACCTCACCCGGCTGTTCACGGAGCAGCTGGGGCTGGCGCCCGGCCGCTACGTCAGGCGGACCCGCACCGAGGCCGCCGCGCAGCTCCTCGCCACGACGGCGCTGCCGATGGCGAGGGTCGCGGCGCGCTGCGGCTTCGGGAGCGCCGAGGCGCTGCGACAGGCGTTCACGGAGCGGTTCGGGATCGCACCCTCCCGCTACCGGGCGGCGATGCGCCCGACGCGTGAGGGCCGGAAGCCCGAGCGCGGCCCCGACCGGGAGCGGAAGCCCGACGCCCCCCTCGCGGAGGTACCGCGAGAAGTCCAGCTGTAGACCCGCCACCCGTTCCCGTCCGGCACAGATCTTGCGGAGCGGTCGCGGAGGGGGACAGCTTCGTCCGGACATCAGCGATCACGCATTCTGGTCCACCACCAGCGCGTCGGCGCCCACTCGTTGTCGTCGGGCTCTGGCAAGGTGTGGCGCTCGAATTCCGCATCGATGCGCGTGATGATGCGGCCCAAGTCCCGTTCGGCCCCAGGCGGGAGACACAGCATCGCCCACTCCAGGTCGTCACGGGCATCTCCCACCCCGGGCGAATCGAACGCGGAGCCATCCAGATGGCGCCCGGGCTCCTTGAAGGCCCACTCGAAACACGACAGTGCCCTTGGCGACCGCGTTGGGCCACATCTGCTGGTCCTCCACCCGGCGGATGGCCGCACGAGTCGCCCCGCCGGGTCCCGTCCGGACGTCGACGACACCCGCGACGGCACGGACGGCACGGGCGAGGGGGGGGTACCAGAGCGCGGTCGTGCAACGGTCCGCGGAAGGCGCCCCTACGGCCCCACGGCCCGACCGCAAGGACCTGTTTCCGGGTCGGCGGCAACGAGCGGTCGGGACCGCCGACGGACGGGAAGGGCCAGGACCAGTCGGCCACCTCCGGCAGGTCGGTGCCGTGCTCGCGGATCCAGGCCCCGTGGCGCCGGCGCTGCCCGGCCATCCGGCGGCGCAGCGCCGCCGCGTCGTCGCCGAGCCCGGGCACGCGGTCGATCACGTCCATGACCAGCCTGTACCGGTCGAGGTCGTTGCGGACGACCATGTCGAAGGGCGTCGTGGTCGTGCGGGACTCCTTGTAGCCGCGGACGTGCAGCCCGGGGTGGTTCGGCCGGCGGTAGGCGAGGCAGTGGATGAGCCAGGGGTAGCCGTGGTAGGCGAAGACCACGGGCCGGTCGTGGGTGAAGAGCTCCTCGTACGCGGCGTCCGACATCCCGTGGGGGTGTTCCTCCCGGGGCAGCACGGACACGAACAGCGGCGCGTAGCCGTGGCCGGATCGGCTCGGTGGCACACGCGGTCCTGCACCACGCTCCGTGCCCGGTCGCGGTCGTCCCGCACACCTGAGCGGTCGGGCGGGGCCGCCCACCGGCGTGGTGACGGCCGGCCGGCCGGCGCCCTCGGGGCATATTCGAGGTGCCTTCCGGCCGGCCCGTCCGGCATGATCACGGCATGATCGGCGCACGGATCACTCATCGCACGGCGGACGGCCTCCGCGTACCCGGCACCTGGCGGCACGCGTTCATATGCAACGGCGGCTCCTACTTCCTCACCGACCTCTTCATTTACGCCGACGGGCTCGTCGACTGCTGGGAGCTGGTCACCCTCGACGAGTTCGAGCAGAAGCTCCGCTGCGGATGGGTGGCGACGAGCCTTCCGGAGGGCGGTCGCGCCTCCGCGCACGACCTGGCCTCGTGGGCGTTCGGTGAACCGCAGACCTGGCTGACTCCGGATCTGCTGCTCGCCGAAGTCCGCGACACCATCGACGAGCTGAACGGCCGCCCCGACTCGACCGCCCGCTGCCTCGCTGCGGTGGACGTCTTCATGGCGGACCGCACGGAGGACAACCGGGCCGCCGCCCGGGCCGCCTACCTGGCCGTCCCCGAGACCGTGCGGCACTACGCCCTCGGCGACATGGACCGCAAGGACCGCCCCCTGCGGGTCCTGGTGGCCGGGCCCGGCGGCCGGACCCCGGACGAACGCGGGGAAACGGTCACGCAGGAAGAGTACGACGAGGCCGTCGCATACTTCGAGGACCGCGCGCAGTGGCTCGCGAAGGCCCCTTCGCGGGTGCCGGCCGACGGGCCGGCCGAGTCCTTCGCCCCCGCGGTCAAGATCTACCACTCGTATCCGCAGCGCGCGCTCGAGGACCCGGGCAAGCAGGCCCTGCGCAACGACTACCCCGCCCCGATCACCGTCGGCGCCGTCACCTACCCGTCGGTGGCGCACGCCTACTGGGCCCGGTCCGTCGCCGAACCGGACGCCCGGACCGCCGTCGTGGCGGCGGAGTCGGGTGCGAAGGCCCGTGCGGTCGCGGCCGCGGCGCCGCGCCGCGAAGGCTGGGAGCAGGTCCGCACGGCGGTCATGGCCGGTCTGCTGCGCGCCAAGTACGAGCAGCACCCCGACCTGGCTGCGATCCTGCTCGCCACGGGTGACGCGACCGTGCTCTACGACGACGCCGACTCGGGCTTCTGGGGCGAGAACGGGGGCCGGGGCCGCAACTGGACGGGCCGCCTCCTGGAACTCGTCCGCTCGGAACTGGTGGCCCGACAGACCCTCGTCGACTGACCCGGGCCTGACCCGCCGCGAGTACGCGAAGACGCCCGGCCGGGTGTTCCCGGCCGGGCGTTCGTGCGTCCGCGTGACCTCAGGCTGCGGGCGGGGCGGGGGTGGTGGGTGGAGGCGGGTTTCAGCCGGTTCGGCGGATGCCGGGGCAGCGCCACGATCCGGAGAGGACTTCGGGGTGCGGCCGGTACAGGCGCAGGATGAGGAACCAGTCCTCGTGGGCCGCGCACGGGAGCCAGTTGGCGTCGTCGCCGGGCGGCGGGGGGTCGGCCTGGAGGCGGATCGTGAGACTGCCGTCGGGGGCGGTCGTGAGGCGGGGTGTGCGGTCGCCGACGGAGTAGCGGTCCGCGGGGTTGGGGATGAGGTTGCGGTCCGATGCGGTGTAGGCGGTCATGGACCAGAAGGCATCGACCGGCGGGAGACGGTCGGGAGGGAAGTGGAGCTCGTAGCGGCCGTCGGGGGCGAGCGGGTTGCCGGCGGTGTCGTGGAAGTTCACCAGGTAGACCGCTTCGGCGGGGTCGTTGGCGACGATGCCGGCCAGTGACTGGTCGGCCGCGCGGCTGAGGAAGTCGTCGCCGAAGCGGCCGATGCTCTGCGGCGGGTAGTGCCATCCCTCGACGTCGGTGGCCCAGTCGCCGCTGAGGAACTGCTGGGTGAGGAGCTGCTTGCCCAACGCCGCCGCCCGGACCAGGCTGTGCTTGACCTGCTGGGGCTGGGCCTCGACATCCAGGCCGGGGCCGATGCCGATGTCGGCGAACTGCCGCAGGAGGATCCGGTGGTGTTCCGGGGGCGGGTTCTCTGCCAGCATCGCGTTCAGGGTGATCCACGGGCCGAGGGGGTTGTCGGAGGCGTCGACCGGTTCCAGTACGTCGCGTCGCTCCGGCACCGAGGCCTCGGGGTGTCCCCACCGGCCGAGAGGCGTGAGCCGGTATTGCTCTTGCAGCCGGTGGACGGCCGGCAGGTCGTCGGGACCGTCGACGAGCGTGCGGCCGAGGACGATGATCCAGGGGGTCGGTGCGGGCGACACCGGCCGGACGCCGGACGGCAGCCGACCGGACCAATCGGGCCCGACGAGAGCGAAGTCTCCCGCGGCGGATCCGGTGGTCCGTGCGCCGACGTAGTCGAAGTTGTCCGAGGTGACGGCCGCGAGCTGGAAGGTGAAGTACCTCTCGCCCATCTCGGGGTGGGACAGGATCACCGGTCCGTCCGACAGGTCGACCCAGGCGATGGAGTACAGGGTGTCGTTGTTCGGGGACCCGCCTTGGCGGTAGGTGGCGTCCATGAGGCTGCCGGCGTGCCAGAACTGGTTGACGGCCGCGTACGGCACATGTGCGGGGTCGCGTGGCCGGGTGACCCAGTCGTGGCGCAGCTTCGCGTTGTACAGGTAGGGGAAGCCGTAGACGAAGCCCTGCACGGCGAGGGTGTAGGCGTACTCGCCCTGCCAGTCCTGCAGTCGGCCGCGCAGGAACGGCAGGACCGAGTTCCGCGTGGCGACACCGGCCAGGCCGAGGCCGGCGCGCACGCGCCGCACGCGGCCGGCGATCCGGCGGTGGTCGTGCGCTGCGTCATAGGCGTCGGCCGCGATCCGCGTGGTGCTGTGCGCCAGGTCTCGGGCCAGGGTCTTCATGCGCTCGGTTTCATGCCTGATCGCGTGCTCGACGGTCATCTCGGAGCCTCACTGGAGGGGAAGGGCACGTACGTGCGTCTCCGGCTCGTCCTTGCGGAGCGCGCACCCCGCCGGTCGCTGTGCGCGGCGCGACGGCGCGTTCAGACACGGGATGACTGGCAGCCCGGCCTCCGCGCCGGATCGCACGCCCACCACCATCGTCGTCGCCGGCCGCGAACATCACCACTTCGGGTGAACGGAGCCGGGTGCGGGCACGCCCCTGCCCCCTCCCAGGGCACGTGCGCGGTTCCTTCGCTCCGGAAGGTGTCGGCGTGGCCTGCTTGATCCGTCAGGCCGGGCACCGCAGAGTCTGGATGCGGCGCCGCCCGGACGCCGGTGCCGGGCGGGCGGGCATCGGCATCCCCGCCCGCCGAGCGCACCGCGCACACTGCCCGCCCGGAACGACGCCGGGCGGACCTGATCCCGGGAGCGGCCGTGCCGATGATCGTGGACCTGGTCGTGATCGGCACGGCCATCACGCTCGGCCCCCTGCACAACAGTGCCTTCATCCTGCTCCTCGCGTCACGCCGCGGCGTGCGCAAGGGGCTGGCCTTCCTGCTGTCCTGGCTGGCCGACCTCATCGCCGTCATCGCCTGCGTGATGCTGCTGACCGGCGGCACGCCCCCCGTCCACCACACGTCGCCCTCCACCGCCGCCGTCGCCGCCAAGCTCGCCATCGGCGTCGGCCTGGTGGGGTTCGGCTGCTACCGGTACCGGACGATGCCCCGCCCCTACCGGCCACCGACCTGGACGGCCCGCATCGACCAGGCCTCCCTCGCCACCGCCGCCGCACTCGCCTGGCTCCTCCAGCCGTGGGCCCTGGTCGCCGCCGGCGCCGCCACCGTCATCGACGCCGACCTCTCCACCCTCACCGACTGGCTCGCCCTCACCGGATACTGCCTCCTGGCCACCCTCAGCCTCCTGGCCATGGAGCTGTACACCGTGTGGGCGCCGGCCAGCGCCCAGGCCCGCCTCCACCACCTACGGACCTGGCTCGAAGGACACCAGGAACAGCTGGTCATCAGCCTCGCGCTCCTGGCCGGCCTCTGGCTCACCGGCAGCAGCATCTACGCACTCGCCACCTGACGACCCGGTCTCATCCGTTAGGGCCAATCGGCCGCGGCGTTCTGCGGAACGTGCCCAAGGTGTGAGAACCCCGGCACGACGCTGCAGGATCGGGTTCGGGCGGTGCCGTGCACGAGGCGCGGGGGAGGGCCGTGCGGGGATGCGGGACGTGTGCCGGCGTGCCAGGTTGGCCGTGCTGCCGAGCCGCGGCCGGATCCCGGCCCCGGCAGTGCGGCACGCCCCCACCGGGTGAATGACGCGCCGGCCGCGAGGTCGGCGGAAAGGCGGGTCCCCATGAAGCGGTTCGTTGCCTCCGGCCTGCTCTGTGCGGTCGTGGCGGTCGGCGCCTCGGCATGTTCGAGCAATGACAAGACTCCCGAGGAGGAGGCCACGCAGGCCGCCGCCGAGCTGTGTACCAACCTGACCAAGCTCAAGTCGGACAACGCCGCGCTCAAGGCGCTGAATCCGGCGACGGCCACGAAGGACCAGATGCAGCAGGCGTACGAGGCCGTGCAGACGGACTGGAAGAAGGTCAAGGAGAGCAGGCAGACGATGAAGTCGGCCGAGCGGGAGGCCGTCAAGGATGCGGCGGAGAACCTCAAGAAGAGCTACGACGACCTGCCCGGCGACACCACGGGCAAGGACGCGCTGACCCAGCTCCAGCCGCAGATCCAAGCCCTGGACACGGCGGTCAACGAGGCAGCCACCTCGCTCCGGTGCCGGACGACGTGAGGTGAGCGAGCAGCCGGCCATCCTGCCCTACGCCGACCCGGCCTTCGTCGCGAACCCGTTCCCGCAGTACCGGCGGCTGCGCGAGGAAGGCCCGGTGCGCCGCGCCGTCATCGCGGGCGGCCTGGAGGCCTGGCTCGTCACCCGCTACGAGGACGGGCTCGCGGCCCTCTCCGACCCCCGCCTCAGCAGCGACGTACGCGACGCCTCCGACCCCCGGCTCCTGCGGCAGCTGCCGGAGACGGAGCGCGAGTCGATGCTGAGCAACATGCTCCGCAGCGATCCGCCCGACCACACCCGCCTGCGCCGCCTGGTCTCCAAGGCGTTCACCGCCCGCAGGGTGGCGGCGATGGAGCCCCGGATCCAGGCCATCACCGACCGGCTGCTGGACGCGGTCGTCCCGGACGGCCGCGCCGACCTCGTCGCGGACTTCGCACTGCCGCTCCCGGTCACGGTGATCAGCGAACTGCTCGGGGTGCCGGTGGACGACCGCCGGGAGTTCCAGCACTGGACCGACCGCATGCTGATGAGGGGCGCCGAGCCCGCGGATCCCGCCGTGGTGGACGAGGCGTGGCGGCACATGCGCGCCTACGTCACCGGCCTCATCCAAGACAAACGCGCCCACCCCGCCGACGACCTGCTCAGCGGCCTCATCACGGCCCGCGACGAGGAGCAGCAGCTCACCGAGGACGAGCTGATCGCCATGGTGTTCCTGCTGCTCGCCGCCGGCTACGTCACCACCGTCAACCTGATCGGCGGCGGCATCGCCATGCTGCTCGCCCACCCCGACCAGCTCGACCGGCTGCGCTCCGACCCCGGGCTGCTGCCGGGCGCGATCGAGGAGTTCCTCCGCTACGACGGCCCCGTCAGCCCCGGCATCGCCCGGTTCGCGCGCGAGGACGTCGAGATCGCAGGCGTCACCGTCCCGCGCGGCGCGACCGTACTGGTCGCCTCGGCCATCGCCGACCGTGATCCGGCCCGGTTCCCCGACCCGGACCGCCTGGACGTCACCCGGCAGGACAACGCCCACCTCGCGTTCGGGCACGGCCCGCACTACTGCCTGGGAGCGCCGCTGGCCCGGCTGGAAGGCCAGATCGCCATCGGCACGGCCTTGCGCCGCCTCCCCGGGCTCGCCCTCGCCGTGGCGCCGGACGACATCCCCTGGCGCCCCGGCGGCCTGCGCGGCCCCGCGAGCCTCCCGGTGACCTTCACACCGGGCGGCTAGCGTCCTCGAGGGACGGAAGGGCTCCTCGGAACGTCCAGCGCGTGTGGCTGTACACCCCGCTGTCGCGACCGAAGCCGTACGCGGTGGTCGGGGCCACCGCGAACACCCTCGCCCTCCCCGCACGGAACGCGTCCCCGATCCCGTGGAAGGTGCCTTCGGGCGAGGTGATGTGGGGCCCGTACTTCGCCTCGTACGCCGCGATCACCTCCTCCAGGGCCGCCGGGTCGGCGATCGGATGCGCCGTGCCCTCCACCACGAGGTCGAGCCCTTCGGTGAGCGAGTTCCCACCGGTCGTCAGCGCGCAGTGCGCGTCGTGGGCGAGGTTCTTCGCCTTCTGTTCGCCCGGGCCGGTGGAGAAGTACAGCACGCCCTCGTGCCAGACGGCGATCACGGGCGTGACGTGCAGTCGTCCGTCGGGCCGCACCGTGGAGACCCAGAAGATCTCGGCGGTCGCCAGGTGCCGCTGGGCCTCGGCCCAGTCGGTGGGGGTGACGTCCTCGGCCCCCGGGCGGGGGTTGAGCGCGGAACTGTAGCGGGCGTCGAGCTCGGTCGTGGGCTGCTGTGCGGATCCGTGGGTGGGCATGGCAGTTCTCCTTCCTGTTCCCCTCCGTAACGACCGGCCGCCCGGACCGGGACCACCGGCGCGCCCGTTCGTGTCCGTCCGGGCCCGCGCCGCCGCTCCTCCCGGGCCCCGGCGGGCCGGTGCCGCGACCCCGGCTTAGGCTGGACGAGGGGCTCACCCGGATGACGCCGCATGCCGGAAGGGACGCCCTGATGGACGAGTACCCGCTGATCGAGGACCACGGCCTGATAGGCGACCTGCAGACCGCGGCCCTGGTGACCACCGACGGATCGGTCGACTGGTTCTGCTGCCCGCGCTTCGACTCGCCCAGCGTCTTCGGAGCCCTGCTGGACCGGGGCAAGGGCGGGCACTGCACGGTCCGGCCCGCTCACACGACGTACGCCACCAAGCAGTTGTACCTTCCCGACACCGCGATCCTGGTCACCCGGTTCATGACCGAGGCCGGCGCCGGCGAGGTGGTCGACTTCATGCCGTTGACCGGCCCCACGGCCACGGACCGCCACCGCATGGTCCGCATGGTCCGCTGCGTACGCGGCAGCATGACCTTCGACGTGGACATCGCCCCGCGCTTCGACTACGGGCGCAAACCGCACGAGCTGCACGTGACGGAGAACGGAGCCGTGTTCGTCTCGGAGGGATCGGCCCTGACCGTGCACACGGTCCGCGAGCAGGACGACGAGCGGCTGGTGCACTCCCTCACCGGCGACTACGACCTGCACCTCACGCTCAGCCTGCACGCGGGCGAGCAGCGCGGGCTGATGCTGGAGTCCGCCGCAGACGGACCGCCCCGGCAGGTACGCCTCGCCGAGTACGAGGAGCTCTTCCACGACACCATCCGCTACTGGCGGTCCTGGCTGGGCCAGTCCCGCTACACCGGCCGCTGGCGCGAGGCCGTGGAGCGGTCCGCCGTGACCCTGAAGCTGATGACCTACGCGCCCACCGGCGCCGTCGTCGCCGCACCCACCGCCGGACTGCCCGAGCAACTGGGCGGCGAGCGCAACTGGGACTACCGGTTCACGTGGATCCGGGACGCCTCCTTCTCCGTGTACGCCCTGCTGGGCATGGGGTTCACGGAGGAGGCCAGGGCCTTCATCGGCTGGATCGACGACCGCATCAAGGAACGGGCCGGCGGCGAGGGGGAGTCCGGGCCGCTGAACATCATGTACGCGGTCGACGGCTCCTCCGACCTGAAGGAGGAGAGCCTGGAGCACTGGGAGGGCTACGAGCGGTCCGCCCCCGTGCGCATCGGGAACGGCGCCGCCACCCAGATCCAGATGGACATCTACGGCGAGGCGATGGACAGCATCTCCTTCGCCCACGGACACGGCATCCACCTCGGGTACCACGGGTGGACCGGGCTGCTCCGCGTCCTGGACTGGCTGGCCGACCACTGGGACCAGGCGGGCGAGGGCCTGTGGGAGACCCGTGGCGGCCGCCAGGACTTCACCTACGGCCGGGTGATGTCCTGGGTGGCGTTCGACCGCGCGCTGCGGCTCGCCCAGGACACGGGGCGTCCGTCGGCTGCACAGCGCTGGAGCAGCACCCGGGACGAGATCTACGAGCAGGTCATGGCGAAGGGATGGAACGAGGGGCGTGGGGCGTTCGTCCAGCACTACGGCAGCGACGTCCTCGACTCGTCGCTGCTGCGCATGCCGACGGTCGGCTTCATCAGCCCGGAGGACCCGATGTGGGCCTCCACCCTGGACGCGGTCGAGAACGAGCTGGTCACCGACAGCCTGGTGTACCGGTACAACCCGGAGGCGTCGCCCGACGGCCTGCGCGGATCCGAGGGAACCTTCTCGCTGTGCACCTTCATGTACGTCGACGCCCTCGCGCGCGCCGGGCGCGTCGACCAGGCCCGGCTCGTCCTGGAGAAGATGCTCGGGTACGCCAACCACCTCGGTCTGTACTCGGAGGAGATCGACCTGACCGGACGCCAACTGGGAAACTTCCCGCAGGCGTTCACCCACCTGGCCCTCATCGACGCGGCGATCACCCTCGACGCGGCCCTGAACCGGGCGCGGGCACACGGGTAGTCAGCCGCGCCCGCCGCGCCCGCCGGCACCCGCCGCCCCGGCCGGCACCGGGCCGAGGAGCACCAGCGTGTCGCCGTCCGCCGGTTCGGCCGCGCGGGCCCCGACGACCGGTTCCAGCAGCCCGTTCCGCCGGACCGTGAACAGCGTCTCGCACCCGGCCGGAGGGGGCTCAGAGCCGGGCTGCACCAGGAAGCGGGCGCCCCGCGCGTGGTGCTCCGCGAGCAGGTTGCGGACCATGGCCGGGCCGAAGAGGGCGGTGCCACCCGTGTACGGGGCCACCACCGCGCCGCTGTCGGGCGGGGGGCCGACCCGGTAGACCGGCCCGTCGACGCTGTCCTGGACGACGACCGAGGCGAGGGCGTTGAAGTCGTCGTCATCCGTGCACAGGAGCACCGCCGTGACCCCTTCCAGCCGCGCCCCCGGGGCGGTGGCCGTGGCCAGGAGCTCACCCGGGGCCAGTTCGAGGCCGGCCTGCTCGATGCGCTGCCGCTCCTCCGCGAGCCCGGCCCACATCAGCACGTCCAGGCCGGCCGTGCGCAGCGCGCGTGCCAGGTCGACCACCCAGGGCGCCCCGCCGACCAGCAGGGGACGGGTCCGTGCGGGCCGGACGACGCCCAGCCTGGCGGCAACGGGCCGGGCCGTGAGGGCGTAGACGAGAACAGTTCCGACGATGACCAGGAAGGTGATCGGCAGGATCTCGTCCGCGCCGGACAGCCCGTCGTCGACGAGGGTGGCGGAGAACGTCGTGGCGGTGGAGGCGGCGACGATGCCGCGCGGCGCCATCCAGCCGATGAAGGCCCGCTCCCCGGAGCCGAGGTGCGTGCGGGCCGTCGCCAGGAACGCCACCGACGGTCGCACCACGAGGACGAGCCCGGCGACGAGCAGCAGCGAGGGCAGGAGCACCGGTGCCACGGCCTTCGGCGCGACCGTGGACGAGATGGAGATGAACAGCAGGCCGATGACCAGCTGGACGACGGTCTCGAAGAAGGGGTGGCGGGCCGGCATGTCGAACCCGGGCAGGTTCGCGGCCGCCATGCCCATCACGATGGCCGCGATGAGCCCGGTGTCGTCGAGGAGCATGTCGCAGCCCGCGGACACCGCGATGACCGCCGCCAGCTGGGCGAGCGTTCCCAAGGTCCCGCCGAGCCGCAGCTGCCGCAGCGTCAGCCACAGCAGGGCGACCCCGACCGCCCCGCCCGCCAGTCCGACGGCGAAGCTCCCGAACAACATGCCGAACCGGAACCCCTGGCCGCCCTGGAAGCGGACGATGACGTGGAAGACGACGGCCCCCAGGATGGCGCCGATCGGATCGATCAGGGAGCCTTCCCACACCAGGATCCGCCGCGCCCGGTCGGTCGGCCGGACGTGGTCGAGCAGCGGACCGACGACGGTCGGGCCGGACACGACGAGGATCACACCGAGCATCACCGCGACCGTGAGCGGAACGTCGAACAGGCCCGCGACCAGCCCCGCACAGGCCGCCCAGGTGATCAGCACCCCCGGCATGATCAGCCGCGCCACCACCGTCCGCGGTTCGCCCCCCAACTGGTGCCGGTGGAGGCCCAGCCCGGCGTCGTAGAGGATGACGGCGACCGCGAGCGACACCAACGGCGTGAAGTCGGGCGCCAACCGGTCGGGATGGATCACGTCGGTCAGTGCCCCGGCGGTGAAACCGACCGGCAGCAGCACGATCAGCGACGGGACGTGCAGCCGGCTCGCCAGGATCTGGGAACCCACGGCCAGCACGACGGTCAGGGCGGTGCCGAGCAGGATCTGCTGTTCGCTCACGGCGCTCCAGTCCCTTCTGCGTCCACGCGGCCGGGGCTCCGGCCGGTCAGGCCCGGTTCTCCGGGCCGCCGCCCCGCCGCAGGTCGGCATCGGTGAGGGGCTCCAGCGCGCCGCCCGTGTCGAGCCGGTACAGCAGCGCCACGGCGGGGAAGACCAGCACCACGGCCACGAGGGTCACGATGACCAGCCAGTGCAGGGTGGCGGGAGCCCCCGCCCCCTCGGCCACCGTCAGCGAGCCCGGGATCAGGTACGGACGCTGCGCCATCCCCCAGGCGATGACCGCCGACGCGACGATGCCCGCGGCCGAGACCCGCGACCACGCGCCGGAGGTGCGCAGCAGCAGCCAGGCCGTCACCAGCGCCGCCACCGCCGAGACGATCACGAAGAACAGCCCGGCGCCGCGGGTGAGGCCGTGCCACACGTGCGGGGCGTCGCCGTGGGTGACGACCAGGGTGGCCACCGCCAGCACGGCCAGGCCGGCGAGCGCGGCGAGCGCCCGCCACCGGAAGTAGGCGTGCAGGTCGGGGGCTTCGAAGCGCACCGAGTCCGCGGCCAGGAACACGGCCCCCAGCAGGGCCGTGGCGACGACCGCGAGCAGGCCGAACAGCACGGAGGTGGGATTGGCCCAGGCGTGCGCCGACGGCTCGGTGCCGGGCGCCACCCGACCGGAGGCGACCCCGCCCGCGGCGGCCCCCAGGAAGAACGGCGTGAGCAGTGAGGAGATCGCGAACACGGCCCCGTAGACCCGCCGTCCGGCGACCCTGCGGATGGGCTTGCGCAGGGCGAATCCCGCGCCGCGCAGCACGATGCCGACGGCCGCGAGGGCCAGCGGCAGCCACATCGACGAGAACACCGTCTGGAAGAACACGGGGAACCCGGTCCACATGATGACGAAGACGAAGATGAGCCAGACGTTGTTGACCTCCCACACGGGCGCCATGGCGTGGTCGATCAGCCACCGCGGGCGCTTCCCGCGCTCCGCGCCGCCCGCGGTCAGGTCCCAGAAGCCGGCGCCGTAGTCCGTACCGCCCGCGCAGGCGTACGCGGCGACCGCGAGCAGCAGGACGACGGCCACCACGTCGGCGGTCACCGGCTGCCTTCCCCGGTCGGTCCCGGGCCGCCGTCGCCGCGCGGGCTTGCCGGGGTGCCGCCGGCCGCGATCGCGGAGCGGGGGCCGTAGGGGGTGTCCGTCTCCGGTGTCTCCGCTTCCGTCGCTCCTTCCCCAGCGCGCCGCTCGTCGTCCAGCCGCCACCGGGTGCGCATCCTCAGGAGCACGACCAGGAAGGAGCCGAAGACGAACACGTACACCAGGACCACCAGCCCGAACATGGTCCACAGGGCGCCGGAACGGGTCGCGGTCACCGCGTCGGCGACCTTCATGTTCTGGTACACGATCCACGGCTGCCGGCCCACCTCGGTGGCAATCCAACCGCATTCGACGGCGATGACGCTGGCCGCTCCGGCGCATGCGGCGCTGCGGTAGAACCAGGGCGAGGCGGGCAGCCGGCGGCGGCGCCACCAGACGATCCCGTACCAGAGGGCGAGCAGCAGGAGCACGGTGCCGATGCCCACCATGGTGTCGAAGGCGAAGTGGGTGATGGTGGCCTGGGTGGCGTTCGGCCGCCGGTCGGCCGGTACGGACGTCAGTCCGGTCACCTCGGTGTCGGGGCTGAAGCCGGCGAGGATGGAGTCGAGCTGCGGGATCCTGATGCCGCCGGAGACGGTCCCGTCGGGGTGCAGGCGGCCGAAGAGGTACTCCGGTACATGGGTGTCGGTGTTCCAGACGATTTCCATGGCGGCGAACTTCACCGGCTGTTTGCGGAACACGGCACGGGCGATGGCGTCGCCCAGCACGAACTGGACCGGGGTGAAGACGGCCGCGACCGTGAACGGGACGGTGAAGCCGAGCCGGTGGTAGCGGTCGCGCCGCCCGCGCAGCCGGCCCGCGGCGTAGACCCCGGCGACGACGTACCCGGCGGTGACCAGCATCGCCACGACGAAGTGCCAGTACTCCGGCCCCAACATCGGCGTGAAGACGGCCGTGCGGACGTCCACGTCGACGGGATTTCCCTCGGAGTCCAGGGTGAAGCCCCGCGGGGTGTTCATCCAGGAGTTGGCCGCCAGGATGCCGAACGCGCCGAGCAGGGCGGCGGCCGGCAGCGGCAGCCCGAGCACGAAGTGCGTACGGGCGGGCAGCCTGCGCCAGCCGTACAGGTAGACGGCGATGAGGACGGCCTCCAGGAAGAAAGCCCAGGCCTCGACGCCGAAGCCGAGCCCGAAGACGTCGCCCCACCTGCCCATCAGCCCCGGCCACAGCAGCCCGAACTCGAAGGACAGCACCGTGCCGGTGACCACACCGATCGCGAACTGCACCGCCATCACCGCCGACCAGCGCCGGGCCAGCAGCAGGGCGGTCGCGTCGCCGCGGCGCAGCCCGTAACCGTGCATGATCAAGGTGATGAGCGGCAGCGCCACGCCCAGGGGCACCAGGATGATGTGCGCGGCCAGGGTGAAGGCCATGAGCGATCTGGCCGGCAGCATCTGGGGCGGTGCTTGCGCCAGCAGGTGGACCGTGGTGTGCATGGGCGACCTTCCCGGGGCAGAGGCGGGCGGGCGGGGTCAGCCGCCGGTGGCGAAGCCCGGGAAGAGGGTCATCCCCCCGTCGACGTAGAGGGTGGCTCCCACGACGTAGTCCATGAGGTCGGAGGCGAGACCGACGGCCGCGTTCGCGATGTCCTCCGGCTCGCCCACGCGGCGGTACGGGATGAGCTTCAGGAGGTCCTGCTCGGCCTGGGGGGTGTCCCAGGCACTGCGGTTGATGGGCGTCCTGATCGCGCCGGGGGCGATCGCATTGACGCGGATCCTCTGCGGGGCGAGCTCCTGGGCCAGGGTCTCCATCATCATCTGCACGCCGCCCTTGGAGGAGGCGTAGTTCACGTGCCCGGCCCAGGGGATGATCTGGTGCACCGAGCTCATGCAGATGATCTTTCCGGCGGAGCGGGAGACCTCCGGAACGACCCCGCGCCGCAGGAACTCCTTCGTCGCCTCCCGGGCGCACAGGAACTGGCCGGTCAGGTTGACGTCGATGACCTTCTGCCACTGGGCGAGGGTCATGTCGGGGAAGGCGCTGTCCCGCTGGAGTCCGGCGTTGGCGACGAGGATGTCGATGGTCCCGAACTCCTCGACCATGCGGTTCGTCATGGCGACGACCTGGTCCTCGTCGGACACGTCCGCCTCGTACGCCGCCGCGCGCACCCCGAACGAGGCGATCTCCGCGACGACCTTCTCGGCCTCCTCGCGCCCGGCCACGTAGTTCACGACCACGTCGGCGCCGGCCCGGCCCAGGCCGATGGCCGTGGCCTTGCCGATCCCGGAGTTGGCGCCCGTCACCAGCGCCTTCTGGCCCCGCAGCAGGTGCGGGGGAACCAGCCCCTGGGGTACGTCCTCGGTGGAACTCACGACAGAGCCTCCTCGACATCGCGACCCCGCACGGTCCGGGCGAGGACACCCGAGCGGGCTCGGGCGCCACACAACCACTGCGGACGGGGCACGGCGACGCGGGCCGCCGCGTGTCGCACCGCCGACCGGGGTTCTTCGCCCGGTCGGCGGTGTCCCGCGGGGGCGGCGCAGCGCTTCGCCCGTGCGTCGGCGGGGTGCGCGGTGACCGGCGCGGCGCTGCGTGCGCAGCCGGCCCGGCCGGTGCCCTCGCCGCTGGCCCTCCACGCGCTCACCCACGGCGTGGCCGTCGTCGGAGGTCTGGCGGCTGCCGATGCCGGGGGCGTCGTCGCCCGGCAAGCCGGCTGACGACCCCGGGGTCACAACACGGCGACGGTGAAGGGGTTGTCGACGTAGCTGCCGTTGAGGTCGTAGGTGTAGACGGTGACGGCGTTCGTGCCGCAGACGGCGTTGGGGGTCGTGGTGAAGCTGCGACGGTTGGAGTTGGGCAGTTCGACCTGGACCACGCTGAACGCCAGGTTCACCTGGTTGCTGACCTTCACGCAGTACCGGCCGGTGTTGACGTGCCGCACCCAGTCGATGTTCTTCGCCCGCTTGAGCACGCCGGCGGCGTTGACATCCGCCGCCGCCTGCACGTAGGGCGAGGTGATCGGCGTCGGGTCCGCCGCGGCGGCGGGAACGGCGAGCGCCCCGGTCAAGGCGGCAACTGCAAGCAGAAGGGGCACAGAACGACGCATGACTCACACTCCCGGCGACGGCGCGACCCACATCGGGCCGCGGGTGGTTTCACCACCGTCGCCGACCCACCCGCCGGACGACTCCCCAGCCCGCCCGGAATCGGCCGACCGTGACCGAACACCACCCGCCTGGCCCGTTCCGGCGAGGGGAAGGGGGAGCGGTTGGGGGGCAGGGGTAGTGGGCGCCGGGTCAGAGACAGGCGAGCAGTCCGTCGAGCGGGGCTGGTATGCGGTCGTGGGGGAGGGCCTCGACGAGCGCCCGTCCGTAGCTGATCTTGCGTCCCTTCTTCGTACCGAGGAAGCGCCGCAGCTGCTGCTGCGAGGTGCGGCCCCGCTGCGCGGGCTGGCGCAGGAAGGTCTGCAGGGCGCGCAGGTCGCCCTGCGAACCCACGACTTCCTGCACCCGCGGGACGCCCAGCGCGCGGATGAGCTCGTCCTCCAGATCCGCCGCGCAGACGAAGAACCGTTCGGGTGCCGCGCCGGCGCGCTCCCAGGCGCGGGCATAGTAGCCGCGCTCCGCCTCGTCGCACAGCCCCGTCAGGGGCAGGCCGAGGCCGCGGGGTCCGAGAAGGCCGGTGAACCGCCCGACACTCATGGCACCGCCCATCGGCAGGACGCAGACCCCCTCGGCCGCCAGGTCCCGGCCGCGGCGCGCGGCGAGCGCGCTCACCGCCGCGACGTCGCTCGCCCCTTCGAGCAGGACGACCGCCCGGACGCCCAGCAGCGGGGCCAGCTCGCGCGCACGGTCCCCGGTCCCGCCGGCCGCCCAGGCGGTCACTGCTTCTCGGAACGATCCCATGTCAGCCATGGGACGGAGTCTGCGCGCCGTCCGCCCCGCGCGCCAGGGAGTTTCCGCCGCTGCACGAGGGGGGGCCGGTGACGGCGGAAGCCTTCTGCCCGGCCCCCTCGGCATCGACGGCGTCCCGGGTGGCGGGGGGCGGCGTTGCGGCCGCCCACTCCCGCTCGGCGCGCCGTGAGCGCAGCGCCCCGCGCCTACCCGACCGCCAGGCCTGCGCGCGCCTCGCCCGGTTCGCAGTCGCCGGCGCGGCCGGCCACCGGCGCCGGGTCGCGCAGGCCGGTGTCCCCCGTCCGGGGCGGTTTCGATCTCGGCCCGTGTCGCCGTCTGCCGCGCTGGCATTGACCGGGCATGAACCCCATCAACCGCGCGGCGGCGGCCGCACTGGCCGCGTTGGCGGTGGCGGCACCGACCGCTCCCACCGCCACGGCGGCGCCGGCTTACAAGTGTGCGAGCAGCACCAGGGACATTGACGACACCAGCTATGACGGGCCGTGGCCGGACAACTGGCAGATCACGGTGAAGACGTGCGCGGCCCGCTCCGGCGGCACCGTGTACGCCTACGCCGAAGTGAAATGGGACGGCGCGACCTTCCACCCAGTGGACGATCCGACGATCTTCGACGGCGCCAAGCTGCGGTTGCAGATCAAGGAGTCCCGCGAGGGCACCGACCCCGTGGCCTTCGAGCGCGACTTCCCCGAGCTGGAGGCTCGGCTGGAGGACAGCACATCCAGCAGGCAACGCACCGGTACCTACCGGACCCCGACCATCAGCCACAGCGCCGGCCCCGCCGCCCTGGGCGACTCGGTGCTGTTCCTGGACTGGCAGGGGGACGGGCGCGGCTACCAGCGCCACGACTACACCGCCTCCCCGACCGTCTGACCCGCCCCCGCCTTGGGCTCCGCCGGTTTCATGGCGGAGCAGGGCCGAGTGCCCACGTGGGCCGCGGCGCCACACCAGCCACGCACAGGGTGTCTTCGGTGAGGCTGCGGCGTTGACTGGGCAGGTCCTGACCACGAGTGAAACGAGGCGTGTGTGAACAGCCCCTGTGTCTTTTCCGAAGGTTCTCTCCAGGCGTTCCGTCGCCTGGCCGAGCGGCGTGACGTCAACACCGTGATCCTCCAGCGCCAAGGCACGGCCGGTGGTCGGGCAGTGGAGGTGGAGGTGGAGGTGGAGGCGAACTTGACCCATGAGGAACTCCTTGAAGCTCTCCCTGCCGATGAGCCTCGCCTGGTTGTCCACGAGCTGGCCTTCGCCACCCCCGACGGCACCCGCCACAACGAGCCGCTGCTGATCTTCTGGGACCCCGTCAGCGCCATGGACCAGCACCAGGACCAGGACCAGGACCAGGACCAGGCGTACGCGGCCGCCTTCACCGCTCTGCAGACCCACCTTGAGACCTCCCGGGTCCACCTCAAAGTCCGGCAGGCCGATGAGTTGGAGTACCGAAAACTTGCCGCGCTGGCGAGTACGGCGGCAGAGCCCCGGCCAGGCAGGTGACGCCCGGCCGCAGGTCTTGCCACCGTCGGTCCCAGCCTCGCCCTGTTGGGCAGCAAACATGCGGTTGACCGTCTGGCTGGCCCCCAGACGGCCCGCTTGCCGCGGGTGCTGGAGCAGGGCCGGCAGCCGCACGGAGGCCGAACCGGAGAACGCCCAGCCACTCAGCGACGTCCACCCTGTCCGAAGAACACCCCTTTGCCATCTCCGTAATCAGTGACGAGGCGAAGCGCGCGCCTCACCATGGGCATCCGGGGCGCCACGTGAACCGCGTGGCCACTCCTGCATCTGAAGGCGTGAAGCCACCAGCTACGCCCGGTCTCCCCGGGCCGACTGAGGACTTACGGAGGATCCATGTCGCGTTTCCAGGCACGCCGCCGAACCGCCCGCATGACTTGGCACCTTTTGTGCGCATCGGTTCTTTGCCACCTGGTGTCCATGAGCGCTTTCAGCGCTCATGCCGCTGACCACGTGTCAAAACCAAAGGTCAATTGGGATGCCATTGCCCGGTGTGAGTCCGGCGGCAACTGGCGTGCCAACACCGGAAACGGCCATTACGGGGGTCTGCAGTTCACGCAATCGAGTTGGAAGGCCGCAGGCGGTGCCCGATACGCCCCTCGCGCCGACCGCGCCACCAGGTCGGAGCAAATCGCCACTGCCCAGAGGCTGGCCGCCATGCAGGGCATGGGCGCGTGGAGCTGCGCCCGTCGGTGATCCGGTAAAAGCCGCAGGGGCCCGCCTCCCGCCCCGCACCCGCCGGACCCGTACCGGGCATCGCCCCTGGCCGGCGTCCGCTCATCGGCGAGTTTCGGCCACTCGGCCGGGCGGAATCCGGTGTCGTGCTGGCCGACACCTTCATGCGCCCCCCTACGGTGGCCGGGCCCGGTACCGGACCACAGGGCCGCCTGTTCTCCATCGAACCGGCACCCCCGCGCTGACCACGCCCCCGCCCGCACCCTTCGCGCCGCAGGCCGGACAGTCGTGGATCACGGCCAAGTGCTGCGTCGGCAGGCCGTTTGATCGACAGACCCGGTCGAGGCGCGGCCGGCAGGGCGCTGGTGCCGCTCCCCGGCGCCGCAGACACGCCCACATGCGGCCCGCCCCGCCCGGTGGAATAGTGGGGAGCGGATGGAGGCCGCCCCCGGGGGTGTGAGTGGTCACGGACCTCCATGTGTCGTCAGCAGCTCCGCTTCCTCGCTGCCGAGGTCGAAGACGCCGACACCTCAACCACCACCGGCAGGATCCGGGGCCCTCCTCGAGCGAAGCGACTGCGTTCAGTCGAGGGAAGGGACATCTCATGCGAAGGAAGACCCTGTCCACCGCGGTCGCGGCCGCTGTGGCGTTCAGCGGGTGGACCACCGTCACCGTGATGACGGCCGACGCAGCGGAACGGGCCGCACCCGCCGCCACCTGCTTCCTCTCGGAAGGCCCCAACAACACGTTCGGCGTGTCGGGCGAAGGGTTCAGGCCCGGCGAACGCGTCACCGTAAGGAACTCACAGGGCACCACGGTGCGCACGACCACAGCCATCACAGGAGGTTTCTTCGAGGTCACGGGGCTGCCGAACGACACCTACAGCGCAACGGGACGTCGGGTCAGGGCGATCTGCCCGAAGTGGGTGTCGGACGAGGAGGCCGCGATCAAGTGCACCGTGACCAAGGGCCCGGGAACGACTTACGGCGTGTCCGGCAGGGGATTCCCGGTGGCGGAGACCGTCACGTTGAAGAACTCCTCCGGCGCCGTCGTGAACACCACCCAAACCATCCAGGACGGGTTCTTCGAGTTCACCGGCGTCCCCAACGACACGTACACCGTCACCTCGAAGTTCGCGAAGGTGACCTGCCCCAAGGCCGCCCAGTAGCGACACGCGACACCGCCCCCGCCCACGGCCGACCGACCAGCATCGCCGGCACCTCACCGCGGCCGATGTGGGCGATGTGGCCGCGGCTCTCCACGGCGGCTGGGGCAGGCGTCGAGGGCGCTGGAACGCCGCCACCCGGCTGTGATCATCGCCACGGAAATGAACACGTTCAGGAAATCTGCTGAACGTGTTCAACTTTGGGCGTAGGGTGCTGCCATGAGCGAGAGAAGCGCCCTCCAACGGCGTATCCGTGCCTGGCTGGTCCTGTTCATCGTGTGCCTCGTCCTCAGCGGGCTCACGGCCTTCCCCCTGGTCACCGAATTGCGCTGGGCCAACTCCCTGGTGTCCCACGCGTGGTTGAGCCGGGTGGGGGAGGGCTTGGACCAGGCCGACGCGCAGTACCCGTTCCTCCTCTACGGCACCGACTGGCTCGCCTTCGCCCACCTGGTGATCGCCGTCTTCTTCTACGGCGTCCTGCGCGACCCGGTGCGCAACGTCTGGATCATCGAGGCCGGCATGGTCGCCTGCGTCGGCATCGTCCCCCTGGCGCTGGTCTGTGGGCCCGTCCGGGGCATCCCCTTCGGCTGGAGCCTGATCGACATCTCCTTCGGGGTCTTCGGGGTGATCCCGCTGGTCGTGCTCCGCCGCCTCGTCAAACGGCTGGAGGCGCTGGCCGCCACCGCCTGACCGACGCAGCCCCCGTCGCCATCCGCGCCGGCCCCCGCTCGGGGGCCGGCGCGGCCGCCTCGGGGACCTCGGCGGCCCCCGCGGGCCGAACCGGGCGCGTGTGCCGCCGACCTACGGATCCACAACCGGATACCGCATCCGCTTGTGTTACCGTCTTCCTCAAGCGGATGAGTTATCCGGATGTCTGCTCGGGGTGGAGGAGCGCATGGGAAAGACAGCTGTCGTGACGGCCGGAACGGCCGGAATCGGTTTGGAGACGGCCCTGGGGCTGGCCGCTGCCGGGTTCTCGGTCACCGTGGTCGGGCGCAACGCCGAGCGGGGCGCCCAGGCGGTCGACCGCATCAACGCGGAGAACCCGGCCCGCCAGGCCCGGTTCCTGCCGGCCGACCTCGCCTCGCTGGAGGAGGTACGCGCGCTCGCCGACCGAATCGCCTCCGACTGCACGGCCGCGGGTGAACCGCTGACGGTGCTGGTCAACAACGTCGGGGCCATGTACCCGGTCCGCCAGGCCGTGGAGGGGGTCGAGGCGTCGTTCGTCGTCAACCACCTTTCGCCGTACCTGCTGACGGAACTCCTGCTGCCCACGCTGACGGCCGGGGCGCCGAGCAGGATCGTGAACGTCACCTCGGGCGCGGTCGCCGTCGCCAAGCGGGTGTTCGACGCCGTAGAGCCGCCCGGCGGCTACTACGGCTTCCACTGGTACGGCCGTGCCAAGCTCGCCAACCTCGCCTACACCCTGGACCTGGCCAAGCGGCTGGACGGCACCGGCGTCTCGGTCTTCGCAGCCGACCCAGGAGGAGCGGCGACCGACATGACCAACGGCACCATGAGCGACCCCAAGATCGTCTCACCCGCCCTGCGGCTGCTGTGGCCGCTCGTGCGTCGCACCTTCGCCCGCTCCACCTCAGGCCCGGCGTCCGTGGCCGCCCGGCCCTCGATCACCGCTGCCACCGACGACACCCTCACGGGCCGCACCGGCATCGTCATCGGCGCCCAGGCGCGCCCCGTCGCGCCGTTCCGCACGGCGACCGACACCCGCGTCGCCGAAGCCGTCCGCCGGCTCAGCGAACGCCACGCACCCCTCACGGCCACCTGACCGTCTGGCGGTCCGGGCCGCACGGGCCCGGGCGGCCCGGACCATCCGGATGGGCCATCCGATTAGTATGGCCGTCATGACGACAGCCCTGCGCAAGGACGCGGCCCGCAATTGGGACCGGATCGTCGCCGTCGCCCGCGCCCTGGTCGACGAGGGCGCCCCGCTGCAGCTCAACGACGTCGCGCGCCGCGCCGGCCTGGGAGTCGGCACCGTCTACCGGCATTTCGCCTCCCCCGAGGCGCTGCTGGAGACCGTCGCCACTCCCTGCCTGGAAGCCCTCGCCGCGTACGGTGAGCAGGCGCTGGCCGACACCGACCCGTGGCGCGCGTTCGAAGGCTTCCTGTTCCGTGTCGTCGAAGCACAGGTCACCGACGCCTCCCTCGCACCGGTGGCCGCCACCGACACGGACTCACTCCCGCGGACCACGGAACTGAAGCAGTCACTCCGGTCGACCGGCGGTGCTCTCCTGGACCGGGCCCGCGAGGCCGGAGCGGTCCGCCCCGACGTCGACGCCGGAGACCTCGTTCCGCTCATGTGCGGCATCGCCCACGCCGTCGACGTCCGCGGCGGCACGTCCGCCGACCGGGTCCACACCGCCCGCCGCTACCTGACCACACTGCTCGGCGGCATGCGGGCCACCCCGGCGAACGCGTGACATGCGGGGCGCCGGCCGCGGCGACGTGCCCAGTCGCCCTTGACCCGCCGCCGTGACGGTACGCAGTGCAAGGGTCACCGTGCTTGGGCTGCCGGGCGCTATGGGGCGGGGTGTGGGGGGTCAGGGTGGAGGCCGGGGCCGAGGGGCGGGCCGGCCAACGGGGTGGGGGAAAGGGCCGTGGGTTGCTCGCCGGCCTCCAGGAGGGTGTCGGCGGCGCCGACGATCAGGGGGTCGGGGTGGCCGACGGCTGTGTCGTCCTTGCGGTCGTAGTCGATGCGCCACAGCAGGCTGCGCATGGCCTCCAGGCGGGCGCGTCGTTTGTCGTTGCTCTTGACCACCGTCCACGGTGCGTGGGCGGTGTCGGTCGCCCGGAACATCTCGACCTTGGCGGCGGTGTAGGCGTCCCACAGGTCCAGGGAGGCGAGGTCGGTGGGAGACAGCTTCCACTGCCGCACCGGATCGACCTGACGGATCGCGAACCGGGTGCGCTGTTCCGCCCGGGAGACCGAGAACCAGAACTTGACCAGGAGGATCCCGTCCTCCACGAGCATGGCCTCGAAGGCGGGACACTGCCGCAGGAACAGCTCGTGTTGTTCCGGGCTGCAGAACCCCATGACCTTCTCGACCCCGGCGCGGTTGTACCAGGAGCGGTCGAAGAAGACGATCTCACCAGCGGCCGGCAGGTGGGCGACGTACCGCTGGAAGTACCACTGCCCCGCCTCCCGCTCGGTCGGCTTGTCCAATGCCACGATCCGCGCCCCGCGGGGGTTGAGCCGTTCGGTGAACCGCTGGATCGTGCCGCCCTTGCCCGCCGCGTCCCGCCCCTCGCAGATCACGACCAGCCGCGCACCGGTCTCCTTCACCCAGTGCTGCAGCTTCAGCAGCTCGATCTGCAGGATCCGCTTGGTTCGCTCGTACTCCCCGCGACGGATCTTGTGGTCGTACGGATAGTTCTCCCGCCAGGTGCGGATCGGAGCGCCGGAGGAGTCCAGCAGCACCGGCTGTTCCGGCCGTCGGTCGTCCACGCTGAGCCCCGTCAGCAGATCGTCGGCTTCCGTCCGCGGCCCTTCCTGCTCGTTCACGCGGTGCACCTACCCGCCTCCCGCCACCTTTCACCCTGGGCGGCTTCGACGGCCTGCGGCTGCTGCCTGCCGCTCCTGGGCGGGGATGGCCCGGCCTCGTCTGTCGAACGGTACGCGGCACCTCGGGGGGCCGGCGCGGGCAAGGGGACCTGTCCCGCTGGCTCACGGCAGTCGGCAGGGCCCGGCGTTCTACGATGGGAGGCAGGAACGCCGGAGGAGGCTGCCATGGCAGGCCGCCACCGTTACCACCTGGACCAGGACGGCCACTCGATCACCGTCCTGCATGACCCTCGGCGCCGGCGAGCGGAAGTCTGGATCAACGGAAAGACCGTCACCGTGGCCGAAACTCCGCGCCACCGTCCCACCGTCATGGAAGCGGAGATCCCCACCGTTCCGCCGAAGGGCGTGGTCGTCAGGATCGGCCACCCCGACGACCCGGGCGACGTCCCCCTGTGCGTACTGGAGACAGGCGGCGACCGCTACCTCATGCCCCACGTCGCTCTCACCCAGGAGGAACGCGCGCCGGCGGAACGGACACCGCCGGCCCGCACACCCGGCGAACTCCTGGCCCGGTGGAGAGCACGACACCAACACCGCCGAAGCGACGTCAGTAAGTGACCGGGCAGCGGGCCGCCCCGCAGCGGCCCTGATCGGGACCGCTTGGGCCACCTGGGACGGATGGAGCGGCAGGGCGGCACCGCCTCCCCTCCGCCGCCGGAGTCGGCCCCCTCAGTGCAGCCGGCCAGCGGCGACCGGGGCGCCGGTGAGACCGATGGGCCGGCGGCGGTGCCGCCGGCCCACACGGGGCCTACTTGCCTGGGGTGGGCCGGGTGGTCCTGAAGCGGGCGGTGCCTTCGTTGTCCTGGGCCGGGGTGGTGTCGTACCGCTGGAAGCCGGCCTTCTCCAGGACGCGGACGGAGGCCGGGTTGGACAGTTCGACGCCGGCGGTGACGGTGTGGACGCCCGGTGCGGTCAGGGCGAACGCGGCCAGTGCCCGGACGGCCTCGGTGGCGTAGCCGCGGCCGCGTCGGGAGGCGACGACGCCGTAGCCGATTTCGAGGAGTCCCTCGTGGGGCGGCCAGAACAGGCCGATCGAGCCGACGATGAGACCGCTGTCCCGCTCGGTGATCAGGCGGTGGCCGTAGGCGCCGAGCCAGGCGGGGTTGTCGCCGAGGAGGCTCGCGATGACGCGGTCGCCTTCGGCAGGGAAGTCGGCGGCCCAGCCGTCAGGCCGGGTGCCGCCTTCGTGCGCGCTGACGGCGAGGGCCTCGGCCGCCGTCCAGGTGCGCAGGACGAGCCGCTCGGTGGTCAGCTCGGTGAGGTCTTCGGAGAGAGAGGAATGCA